>NZ_PZJR01000003.1:0-75862 GCF_003206035.1 Salinicola sp. CPA57 | reverse complement strand
TCAGACAGAGCGTAGTAATGACTTGGGCCTCGACCGCTAACCCAACAGGAGAGAGATCGTCATGAAAGCGCTGGTCATACACGGCAAGCAGGATCTGCGCGAGCAGGAGTGGGAAACGCCCGAGCCGAAAGAAGACGAGGTGCGCGTGCGCATCGCCTGGGGCGGTATCTGTGGCTCCGATCTGCACTATTACCACGACGGCGCCAATGGGGCTTTCGTGGTGCGCGAGCCGTTGATCCCCGGCCACGAGCTCTCGGGCACCGTCGACCTCGACCCCAAGGGGGAGCTGGCACCGGGAACGCCGGTGACCTTCCACCCCGCCACCTTCGGTGAATGTCAGCCGGGCCTGGAAGGCCAACCGCATCTGTGGCCGAACGGCGGCTATCTGGGCTCTGCCTCCACCACGCCGCACACCCAGGGCGGGATGAGCGAATACCTGGTGATGAAACGCGACACGATTCGTCGCTTGCCGGAAACCCTGCCGCTCAAGCGTGCTGCACTGGCCGAACCGCTGGCGGTGGCACTGCACGGCATCAATGTCGCCGGCGGCGTCGAAGGTAAACGGGTACTGGTCTGTGGCTCGGGACCGATCGGTCTGCTGGTGGCCGCCGCGGCGCTGGCCAAGGGGGCACGCGAGGTAACGGCGACCGACGTACACGAGGGACCGCTGGAGCGAGCGCGGGCGTTGGGCGTGCACCATACGATTCGTATCGGTGAGCAGACCCCGGACCCGGAGTCGTGCGACGTTGCTCTCGAGTGCTCCGGTGTACCGGCCTCGATCGACACCGCCATCCGTGCAGTACGTCGCGCCGGGGTGATCGCGCAGATCGGCATGATGGGCGCCGGCCCGCAGCCGCTGGAACTGGCGCTGCTGATCTCGAAGGAGATTCAGTTACGAGGGTGCTTCCGCTTCAACGACGAGGTCGATGACGCCATCGCCCTGCTCGATAGCGACGCGCGCTTCGATCAGGTCATTACCCATGCCATGAACGCTGACGACGCTGTCGAAGCGTTTGCGGTCGCCAAGGATGCCCAGGTATCAGGCAAGGTGCTGATACGGCTCTGGTAGCCACAACGTACATACTAGGTCAGTACTTCTTAGTCAGTACTTCTTAGTCAGTACCTGGAAGCGACCAGCAGAGGCCGTCATGACCAAACAATCCGTATTCACCATGAAGCTCGAACGCGAGCTACGCGAAGCCTTCATGGCCGAGGCCGACGCCGTCCACCGACCGGCGTCGCAGGTCGCCCGCGAACTGATGCGGGAGTACGTCGAACGCCAGCGCGAAGCGCGCGAGCGCGATGAATTTCTACGCAGGAAGGTGGAAAAGGCCCGGGCCTCGATGCGGGCCGGTCGTGGCCGTCCGAACGATGAGCTCGAAGCCGAAGCGGCGGCCCGTCGGACGGCCCTGCTGCGCCAGATCGATGAGGTCGGCGAGTGAAGGTGATATGGACTCCGGAAGCCTGGGCCGACCGGCAGGACATTGTAGTTTACATAGCGGAGGACAATCCCCCACGAGAGCTATCGCCTCGTCTACGAACTCGATGGCGAGACGGTCTGGGTGCTGGCTCTGGCCCATACCTCCCCCCAGTGGCCACCCATCCAGGATGAACACTCTCAGCGCTGAGGCCTTCCAGGCGCGCGCTGGAGGCGCACCACACAATCCGTATTATTGAGCAGACCCGGTCTCAGAGTCCTTCGACGTCGCCCTCGAGGGCGCCGGCGCGCCTGCCTCGACAGGCTCACTCGCAGCACCGAAACCGATTCGGACGTCATCATGATTCTTCGTCCAGCAATCCGTGCCAAGGATTCTCATCCGCCGGCGGGCTAGCCTCACGGTCGTGGATGACAAGGCCGCTTTGTTGCTGAAGTCGCGCCTGAAAAGTCGACGCGCCAGCTACCGCTTGTCCTGCAATCGTTCTTCTTGATATCCGCTCATTTAAGACCTCCCTACCAGCGCTGCAAACCAGGAACGCCGTCTCCTCGTTTCGACGGGGGGTAACCTCTCGGCATCGCGCTCGGCCTGAATCGGCTCCGGCTGGGCCGGCTCTGATAGTGCCGAGTCTGGTTGGGACGCTTCTTGCTGGGCCGGCTCGGGCCGCATGGCCTCTATCTCAACCGGTTCCGGTTGAGCCAGTTCGGATTGAACCGTTTCGGGTTGAACGGGTTCGGTTTGAGCTGACTGGGTCGGGAGTTGCCCTTCGGAAGCGACGGGCGGAATCGCCACCGGTGCTGGGGCCGGCGCCTCGCCGCTTGCCACGACGGCATGGCGCGTGCCTCTCAGAAACGCGATGGCACGGTCGCGATCCGGCGTTTCGAGCAGTTCCTTGATCATCGAGACAGCGAGACCCGCCCTCTTGAGAATTGCGCGCCGATCCTGGCTGATAATGCTGTCGATATCGTTCGCTTCCAGGAAGCGACGGCGTGCCAGATCGTAGTCCCGGAATGGCTCTTCAGGCCAGAAGAAACGGTGGCGCACGGAGACGTTCCGGTGCGATCGATAGCCCGGCCGATTCAACTTCAACTGCTTTCTCTGGGAGGGACGGCCGCGCAGCATCATCGCCATGTATTCCTGCTCGGAGCGGTACATGCGATGAATGACGTAAGCACTCATGGGGCGAATGGCGGTGCTATCCGCCAGCTCCGGCTGCTTCTCGTTGAAAACCATCGGCGTGCCATCCGCACCCATTGGCACCACCGATTTTCCGAAAATCGGATGATGAACCCGCACGTGCTTTATCTCGACGCCCTCGAGCGGAATCAGCGTCTTTAAATGCGAAGACATTTCGTAGCCCGCGCCCCGCTGCAGGGGCGTAAACGGCGCGTGCTGCCCCAGTTCGCAATGCCACAAGTGGCAGATAGGGGCCGGCTTCCGGTCACGACACGTTGTCGCCACGAAGCGGTCAACGGTGGTGGAAAAATCATTGGGCGTCCAGAATTCATCGATATCCAGAAACAGCAGCCAATCCACGTGCTGCTGGCGGGAGCGGTCGAGCTCCCTGGCGTAGGCGATGGTCTGTAATTTGGCGCTGACGGCGGGATCGCAAAGATCGACCCAATCGATGAATTCGAACGTCACCTGGGGATGAGAACGATTGATTCGCTCCAGTACGGCTGACGAGGCGTCCGAGGTGCGATTGATGTAGACATGAATCAGATCGAAACCAAAATGGAGATGGTGAAAGACCCACTCCGCCAGGTAAGGGCCCTCATCCTTGGCAACGGCACAGACTTTAAAAAGCGGTTTCATGAATGGAGCCCCTCAAGCACCATGGCGCTTGACTGTTATTAAAATCATGGTGGATATCGACGGCTAGAACGCGCCAGATCCGGGAGAGCCGAAAAACGGCCTGGGAGGTGAAAAAGCGCATAGCAGCATCGCGTAACGCCCAATAACCGGCAAGATGGTTTCTCTAGCACTTATGTTGCGGCTCAAGATAAGCTCGCTGAATAATCACTTTGGAATATTCTTCGCGCGCCTGAACCCGCCCGACAGTTTCCAGGTTGGCGCTTGCCCCCAAGCCAGGCCTGAAAACCCAAAAAGCCACCCGAAGGTGGCTTTTCAAGAACGCGCGTCAGCCGAGCGTTTCACAGAGTCATTCGAGCTTCCGGCGGGCTTCGGTCAGTCACCACCGAAGAGATCGCGCGTATAGACCTTGTCGATGACGTCGCTCAGCTCGTCGGTCAGCCGGTTGGCCAGGATTACGTCGCAACGGGACTTGAACGCCGCCAGATCGGCGATCACCTCGGAATTGAAGAACGTCGGTTCTTCGAGTACGGGTTCGTAGACGACGACCTCGATCCCTTTCGCTTTCAACCGCTTCATGACGCCCTGCATGGCGCTGGCACGGAAGTTGTCCGACCCCGACTTCATGATCAGGCGATACACGCCGACCACCTTGGGGTGTCGTTCCATCACCGACTTGGCGATGAAGTCCTTACGCGTGCGGTTGGCATCGACGATCGCCGCGATGAGGTTGTTGGGCACGTTTTCGTAGTTCGCCAGCAGCTGCTTGGTATCCTTGGGAAGACAGTACCCGCCGTAACCGAAACTCGGATTGTTGTAGTGGTGGCCGATACGCGGATCGAGCCCGACGCCCTGGATGATCTGCTTCGCATCCAGGCCGAGCGTCTCGGCGTAAGTGTCGAGTTCGTTGAAATAGGCCACGCGCATGGCGAGGTAGGTATTGGCGAACAGCTTGATCGCCTCGGCTTCCGTACTGTTGGTCAACAGCACATCGATGTCCTGCTTGACCGCCCCTTCCCTGAGCAGCTCGGCAAAGGTCTCGGCACGCGCCGAACGCTCGCCCACGATGATCCTGGAGGGGTGCAGGTTGTCGTAAAGCGCCTTGCCCTCGCGCAGGAATTCCGGTGAGAAAATCAGGTTGTCGGTTCCGAAGCGGGTCGAGGCCTCGCCCGTGTAGCCCACCGGAACGGTCGACTTGA
Source organism: Salinicola sp. CPA57 (assembly GCF_003206035.1). NCBI lineage: Bacteria > Pseudomonadati > Pseudomonadota > Gammaproteobacteria > Oceanospirillales > Halomonadaceae > Salinicola > Salinicola sp. CPA57. The sequence goes on along the minus strand of NZ_PZJR01000003.1, from coordinate 71,415 downwards.
TCACCATGGTCGCCTGCGGGTTCACCGCCATGACCTTCTCGATGACCGACTCGACACTCGAGGTATTGAAATAGTTGGTGATCGGATCGTAGTCCGTCGGCGTGGCGATGATCACGAACGCCGCGTCGGCATACGCCTTTTCCGCATCCAGCGTGGCCGAGAACTGGAGATCTCCCCGCGCAAGAAAGGCGGATATCTCGGTATCCTCGATAGGCGAAACCCGGTTGTTCAACATCTCGACCTTGGCGGGGACGATATCGACGGCGACGACCTCGTGGTTCTGCGCCAGCAGCATCGCGTTGGAAAGCCCCACATAGCCGGTTCCGGCTACCGCTATTTTCATACTCACGCCTCTCCCTGCGATTGAAGCGGGCCGACACTTACCCGCCTCGCGACCTCATTCATGATCCAGCGCCTGCTCAAACGAGCGCCCCTGAAACGATGCGCCATTCTAGCAGACTCGTCCGAGACCGGAATTAGGCGTTCTTATGAGCCTAAGCCTTTGCGCTTTCCTTCCAGATCAGATCGCAGGGCCAAGTCGCTGAAGACGTACCCCTTCGCCAGTACTTGGGCGTTGGTTATCGCAGGGTATTCTTCACTCAAACTTGTCTTTCCAATAAATGCCTTCTCTCACAGACTGCGCCGGTGTTCCCACACAAAGGCATCCACCCGGCAACGACTTCAATACCGTAGATCTCGCGCCAACCACACTGCCAGCTCCGATCGTAACGCCTTTATAGACATAGACGTTCTCCGCTATCCATACGTCGTCTTCGACAACAATGTCCTTTGCCGGGTTAATTCTTTCATCGGAAGCGACATCATAAATAGCGTGTTGATCGGATGTCCTGAATCTCACAGAGGCCAGAAGACATTTCTTACCGATAACGATGCTGGTCCCAGGTTCTCCACAATGAACTCTGGCTTCCTGGCTGTTGAATTTGGTTCCTGCGCCGATCGAAATACGGGATCCGGACTTCACGATCAGGCTGCCATTAATCTTGCACCTGGGGCCAATTTCGATAACGGAATCGTTGCCGTTGAACAATACCCTGACATCTACCATGTTTACGCCGGCACCGATGATCAGGGTATTGTTGACGCCAAGAAATCTCACGCTGGCTCTCTTGACTACCCGAGGATTGTTACGCCCTTTAATGATGTTCGTCGTTCCTCGCCCGCGAACGACAAGAGACTTCTCCTTTTTTTCAGCGGGCTTCACTTCTTCGACGAGCGTCTCGTTCTCGACCAACTTTCCCCCTCGTAAGCTGCACGGCTTACACTGTCATGAAAAAAAGCGTATCGGGCCATGGCTACCGATGTAGCACAATATAATCGATGGCTTCTTCCAGATCACAAGCTCTCCCAAGATCGGGATTGTAATATCGGGATAGATCGACATAGGCAAAATGGAAGACGTCGGTTAATCGTCTCTGTCTAGAACGCCTAGAAATTTGGAGCCGATCTTCGGTCAGCTCCCAACCAGCGTAGAATGGCATGCCATAGCAGTGCACTTTTTTACCGGCCATCAACGCTTCGAACCCCATTCCGGAAGTCACGACGTGGACTTCTTCAACGACATCGAACAACGCATGGGGATTGATATCGAAATCGATCAAAAAAACATTATCGACATTTTTGATGAAAGCGAGCGATTGATTATCGAAGTAACTGCCCTTGCCGCCAGTAATCGCATCGGGATGCTGTTTGATGAGGATATCGTGATTTGGATAATGATGAATAGCATCCTGCAACATCTTGCGGAATGTGGCTTCATCGGCCATTCCCGACACCACCGACTGATCACCACGACGCTGATCCAGGAGCAGGATTTTCAGCTTCTGCGGATTGCCTATCGACAGCGGCGCATCGGGAGCGTGGTTGTACTTGGAAACACGGCCTTCGACGATCTTGGCAATCAGCGCTTCCGCTCTGACCATCTCCTGTTCCGTAAGCTCGGGGCCCGATTGCAGCAACCTTTCCAGCCGAGAAGGCTTGGTCGCATCGTAGTAGGACGTCGTATCGTCCAGAATGATGGACAATCCCGGTTCCCCGGAAAGCCCGATACCTACCGAGCGAATGAAGCCGTCCTCAAGGATCACTAGTTCACGGCCGAGCGCGTTTCTCGCCTCCATCTGTTTCTTCTTCTCGAGCTTCTCCGTAATGCCCCACTGAACGAACAGATCGACAGAAGCCAGCTCGATGATGGAAGCCTTTCCCTGATTGCTCTGAATGCGTTGATTGGCGTTCAACATCGGCAGCAAATAGCGTTGAACGCCATGCCAGGTCGCATCGCTAGAGGGGATGGCGATGATATCGACGCGTTCCCGATTGAACACCTTGTTCAGTGGCGAGAGCTGGGGTGTCAAGACGCCTGGCCTGGCGGCCTCGATAAGATAGTCCCGTATCCGCGTCGTAGAGCGGCCGTCGAAACTGCCGTTGGAGAACTGGGAGGCCGCCCATTCCATACCCGCCTGATCAGCGACGAAGCCTTCTGCCAGATAAGTCTCGAGATGGCGTTTGATCTCGACGAGGTTGGTGGCCAAAGGAAAGCGACAAGGCGCCCAGATCTGATCGAAATCGACATACTTGGTGGACAGCGGCATCTTACCCATCAGAAAGCCTTCGAACATCATCGTGCTGTTCACCGACGCCACGACATCACTATGGTAGATCGCTTCCTCGGGGGGGACCAGATAGCAAAGTGCATCATCGATAGCGGCATAGCTAGAAAGCACGAGCCGTTTCTCCAGCCCGGCCCCCAGGATGTTGTCTTTGGAGGGTGGCAGCCGCACGATCAATTGATACTCCAGCGACTCACAGGCAGTCAAAAGATCGCCAATGGCCTTGCGTTGCGACTCGCGCGCGACTCTCATGTTCAACTGGGAATCGAGCGGCTGAGAGGCAAACAGGACGGTCTTTTGCGCTGGTGACAGCCCAAAGAGCCGAAAATACTGAGGCCGGCTGAGATTGGGCAGGTACTCGGTGTACTTGTCGAATTTGGGCGCCCCGACGCTGAAGAACCGAGAGGCCGGATATCCCCGCTCCACGAATATCGACTTCTGCAAATCCCCCCAACCCAGGATCACATCGGCCAACGGCTGTGAGGCATAGGATTTGGGATCCCAATAGTATTTGGTCTTATCCACGAATACCGATTCATGAGGAATCAAAATTCTCGGTATGGAAAGCTCTTCACAGACATGGGCAATGACCCGCATGACGGGTGCCCAGTCAAACGTGAAGATGATGCCCGCGAGCTTTGGGCGAAGCGGGATCAGTCGCCGAACGATCATTTTCCGATAAGTGTCCGGGTTTTCCCGTGCGAATCTCAACACCTCTCTTCGATGAGTATTCAGGTCCGCAACAAAATCCAACGGCGCGAGCGTATAGTCCTCTTCGGATTGGATATTGTCGATCAGCGTGTTGGTATGCTCGGCGATCCAGGGTATGTAGAGGAATATCGGCTTGGAGGATTCCATGGCCAGCTTCAGCTCGTATCCCGCCTCGGGCCGGTACCAGTCAGGTATGAATCGTTCGCTCTTGTTGCCATGACTAATTACCGCAGTCGCATCGCCTTTAGGCAATGTCGTGAGCGCACTCTTTCGGGCTTTCTCTCCAGCCTGCTTCTTGCGGTAAGCGTCTTGCCAAAATAGAACCGGATGCTTGAAGAACTTGGTCGTTTTACTCATGGGAATGGACTCGGAGTGATTCAGGCATCAAAACTCTTGATAACGCCTAGCGGCCTACCCGACTCGGCGACGATCAACGAGGTCAGTTTGCGTTCGCGCATCAGAAGTTCGCAGTCGTGGAGATTGACATCGCCAGCCACCGTGACGGGCATTCTCCCCATGATGTCTCGCGCGGTCAGAGCGTCGGTTACCGAAAACTTCTCGATGGCACGCCGAAGATCACCATCGGTAATGACCCCCAACAGTTCAGACCGAGGGGAAACTATACAAACGATCCCCCTTTCGCCCTGGCTGATTTTATTCACTATATGGTCAAACGATGCCTCGGCCGGGAGACATGGCACATCGTGCATGACGTCCCTGGCCAGGGTCAGAAGCCTTCTCCCCAAGGAACCACCCGGATGAAAACGCGCGAAATCGACGGGCATGAAGGCCCGACGATTCATCAAGGCCACGGCCAGGGCATCCCCCATCACCAGTGTCGCGGTGGTCGACGTCGTCGGTGCGAGATTGTTCGGGCAGGTTTCCCGTTCGATGGAGACATCGAGATGAACATTCGCGCTCCGTGCCAGGGTCGAGTCGGTGCGGCCCGTGATCGCTATCGTTCTGGCCTCTATGTGGCGTAGATAGGGGATGAGCTTGATGACCTCGTCCGTCTCGCCGCTGTAGGAGATCAGGATCACCAGATCGACACCGCCGATCATCCCCAGATCACCGTGATAGGCCTCGCCCGGATGGACGAAGAAGCTAGGGGTACCCGTAGAAGCCAGTGTCGCCGCGATTTTCCGCCCGATGATCCCCGACTTGCCCATCCCACAGACGATGACCTTGCCCGTGCAGGACAAGATCAGCTCTACAGCTTCGAGAAACGCCTCGTTGAGTGACTCACCGATCGCGTCCAACGCGCGGGCCTGATCTTCGAACACGCGCCGCGCCAGCGTCAGAGACTCGCTGCTGGCCGGTGAAGGCGCCCCTCTCAGTGGGGTGACGATCTCCATATCGTTCTCCTCTCGTAATCTGCCGTGCCAAATGGCTTTCGCCAGGCACTCACCCAGAGCGCCTTATGGCATTAGCGTGAAGAAACGATGACAGAGAAAGATGACGGTTCTATTGCCGTTACATGTCAGCGATGTGACTCGTTGCCAACGAAATCTCTCATTCGGTCTGGCCAGGCGGTGAATTTCAGGCACAAAAAAAGCAACCATCAAGGTTGCTTTTAAAGGAACAAGACTGGCTCAACGGCGTGCTTTCACCGCCGGCGCAATGGATCTATCTCATATCTGACGCCGGTCGATGACATGCCAGGAAGATTGACCGCCCTTGGCCGCGGCTTTCCTGTCTTCCTGGGCCCGCATGCGCTGAAGGACGCGATACTGAAGCCGATTGAAGTAATCGAACCCCAAGCCTGGCAGCGGCAGGAATGGATTGGTGCGGCTCATGCCCCATAACGCCAAACGCGAACTGCCCGGTTCCGCATTGCCCCGCGCGTGGACGCCGAAGGTATTGGCGATCAGCAACGTATTGGCCTTGACCCGGAACGGCTTTGGCCCGCCCTCGCCCAATCGTTCAGCCTCTTCCTGGCTTACCCGAAACGAGCCCCGCGCCGTGTAGCGGTCCGCATGTTCCTTCGCCCGCAGGCTCATCTGATATTCCCACTTCAAACGCTCGCGATGGGGATGATTGGAACCGGGCACGAACACGAAGGGGCCGTTTTCGTCCGTCACGTCTTCCAGGTACAGCCAGAACTTCATGGTCGGCTGGAACGTATCGACGTGCAGGTTCTTCTGCGGATCGCGCTCCGTCATGCTATCCCGGCTACCGTTGTGCACGTTCTCGATATGGCAGATCGGCAAGCGCGCGTGCCCTGCGCAGTAACGGAACAGCCGCTTCAGGCTGGCTTCGTCCAGAACCGACCGCAGCGTCGGTAACTGCTCGACCACTTCCGGCGCGAGCAGAATCCGATGCGTGTTGGTATCGCCCTGGCAACACTCGCGGATCTCGCCCGAATACTGACGTACTTCGTTCAGCAACGCCTGGAACGTCTCATCCGACAGGTAATTCTCTTTTAGTACGTACCCGTAGCGTTGGAACTGCTCCCGATCCGTCTTTGGCACACCGCCTGACAGCATCGCCATCCGTAGCCGAGACATCCAATAGGCAGACCATACCCGAGCAGCATGCAGGCCATAACGATTCAGGCGCTCGCTCCCCAGCAATGGATTAGCGGCGAATGACTTGGCGCCAGTGAAAAGCTCACCAAACCAGATCGGATATCGAGTCCAGGATTTCATTACGGATTCCTCAATGGCAGAGGCGGGGATTACGTGAGTTTGACGCGCTTTTGTTCCCAAGCCCAGGCATGCGCGACGATTGTATCGATATCCGCATATCGTGGGTTCCAACCCAGAATTGATTTGGCAGCGCGGGAATCCGCTACCAGATTGGCGGGGTCCCCTGCTCGCCGGGGCGCATCTTCGTAAGGCACCGGCTGGCCGGTAACGCGCTCAACGGCATCCAGCACTGCCTGAACACTGAAGCCATTACCATTACCCAGGTTGAATCGCGTCGTCGGGTTACCTGCCCATAGATACTCAAGGGCGCGTAAATGCGCCTCAGCGAGATCCGTGACATGAATGTAGTCGCGAATGCAGGTTCCATCCTTCGTCGGATAATCCCTGCCAAAGACCTTCAAGGGAGGCCTCGCACCGAGTACCGCATGCAGCGCCAGGGGAATCAAGTGGGTTTCGGGATCGTGCCGCTCGCCGATGTGGCCCTCTGGGTCGGCGCCCGCCGCATTGAAGTAGCGCAACGCCACTGACTTCAATCCGTATGCGCGATCGAAGTCCTCCAGCATCCGTTCAACCATGTACTTGCTGGCGCCATAAGGATTGATAGGCGCCTGGCGGTGCCCTTCATCGATCGGGCTGTATTCAGGCTCTCCGAAAACCGCCGCCGTCGAAGAGAAGATCAAAGGCCCGACATCATGCTCAACCATCGCTTCCAGCAACGTCAAGGTCTTGGCGACATTGGAGCGGTAGTACCGAGCCGGCTCGACTACCGATTCGCCAACCTGGATCAGAGATGCAAAGTGCAGCACACCGTCAAACTTTTCATCGCTGAACAGAGAATCCAATAATCTACGATCACCGACGTCGCCAATAACCAATCGTACATTATCCTCGACAATGGCGTTTTCAAAGCCTGTCGAAAGATCATCCAGCACGACGACTCGGTGCCCGGCAGTGGTCAATTGTTTGACCATATGCGAGCCTATGTATCCGCAGCCACCGATAATCAAAACAGGTTTCATTTGCAGCATCAAAAATCAGCTCATTTTATGCAAAAAGCATTCGAAAACGAACATCTGCTTAACGATGTAATAACTTCGAATGCAAAGATCGCAGAAGTTCTTCTGTTGTTGACCAATCAATACACGCGTCTGTAATAGATACACCATATTTGAGTTTGGAAGGATCTTCGGAAAGCGATTGCGCCCCCCATTCAAGATTTGACTCCAGCATCAAGCCTATTATCGAGTGATTCCCCTCCAGAATTTGATTTGCGACATTATCGGCTACTAAAGGTTGATTAGCCGGATCTTTCAATGCATTAGCGTGGCTACAGTCAATCATTATATTAGGACTTAGCCCGGCGGCGGACAATTTTTCTTCGCACCTTTTAACACTAACGGAATCATAGTTGGTGCCATTATTACCCCCGCGCAAAATCACATGCGAAGAACTATTACCTTTTGTTGAGACGACAGAAATCTGACCATTTTCATCCATCCCTAAGAAGTTATGGGGATGCATAGAGGATTTAATCGCATTTATCGCAACATCCAAGCCTCCGTCAGTGCTATTTTTAAATCCCACAGCACAAGAAAGACCTGAAGACATTTCACGATGCGTTTGAGACTCTGTTGTACGAGCCCCAATTGCCGACCAACTAATCAAATCCTGCAAGTATTGTGGTGAAACAGGATCGAGGGCTTCTGTGGCTAAAGGAAGCCCGATTTCAGACAAATCTAGAAGAAGCTTTCTAGCCAGTTTTAGCCCCTCTTCAATCTCGAACGAGTCGTCTAAGTGCGGATCATTAATCAACCCCTTCCAGCCAACGGCAGTCCTAGGCTTTTCAAAATAAACCCTCATCACTATCAGCAGCCTATCCTCAAGTTCACAGCTAAGAGATTTAAGCTTTTTGGCATAATCCAGTGCAGCAAAAGTGTCATGAATTGAACAAGGTCCCACGACGACAATAAGACGGCCGTCAACACGAGCTAATATTTTTTTAACATCTGAGCGACCCTTACATATTGTATTGGCAGCGCGCTCAGTTATAGGCATAGCGTCCTTTAGTTCTTTAGGGGGTAAAATAGATTTAAAGCCCATTATATTCTGATCCATTAATTCCATAACAATCTCACACGGGTTAGATGTTGTATTAAAAATCATTCAGACAGAATATAATCCATCATATCTTCAATCTTGTTAAACCACATCTCTTTAACATCTTTCAAATCAGCAAAACCCCAAGCCGCGTGGACAAAATGAGCACCAGCTCGCTGCGCGGTTTGCCGATCAGAATCCATATCGCCTACATAGATAGTATTGTATGGATCTACGCCCAGCTGGATGCATGCCAGTAGTAGCGGATCAGGATTAGGCTTGCCCCTACCCGATGGTACATCTTCAGGACTTATAACAATGTCAAAACTAACATCAGAAAAGTGATAATTTAGAATGTCAGCGGTTCTTTTTTTGGTTTTCGATGTAACTACCGAAACCAAAAGCCCAGCTTCTTTAGCTTGCTTCAAAGCCTGAACAATACCCTCAAAAACTACGACATGCCCAACTTCAGAGGAAGAAGATGCATCGTACACTTCTTTGACCCTCGAAAAGGTAGCAGTATCGCACCCTACTTCCGAAAGTATATTATAAAAAGGAATGCCAATATGTTTTTTGTATTCAGAAAATTCGATATTTTGATCAGTGGCATCCATGGCTTTTTGCCAAGCGCGCTCCATCACAGGAAGGGAATCAATAAGGACACCATCCATGTCAAAAGAAATATGCTTAATATTTTTGAAAGGCACATCATCATTTGCAAGATTTATAAAAAAATCATCAGTTGAAAATGTCTGTGCTTGTGGATCGTAATCGTGAAGCAATGTGGCCAACGAAAAATCTTTCGGCTCATCGATATCAACTGCTTCCTTAAAATCAACCTCAACTAAAAAAGGCTTGCCCGATATTCGAGTATTATTCTTCAAATAGTCTTCTTTTCGAAATACATAAAAGCCGCTAGTTTCTGTAAAGACCGGGGCCAAATCCTGAGTTTGAGCCATGTCATGTGGCTTATAATTTAGAGGCTTATCATCGTACCATGCATATGTCTGGTGCTTTTGTACCGCAAAGGCACAATCATAATCACCTGACATCACAGCCTCCACCCCCTTAGTAATCGACTCTTTTTTAATGTAAGGGCCAGTGGCATGACATAGCACTATAATGTCTGCATCAATTTGCTCAACAGCAAATCGAAAAAGCTCGTTTGCCTTCACATTATCGCCATCAAGTCGCTTGGGGCGCATAAGAAGCTCGACAGAATTTGGCAAAAGTGATAACACTTGCGGCTGACTGGTATAACATAAAATTTTAGACAAGTGTTGCACATTAACTAATGCGTCAAACACATGGTAAGATAGCGGACGATCGCCTAACCTCAGAAAGTTTTTATTTGGAAGCCGACGAGACTTCAACTTCAACGGCACTAACGCAGCCACTTTTTCCATATAAACCCCAACATTTAATTTGAAATGAATTCAACTACTTGGTACGCCCAACAATTAATGCCAAGCAGCAACTTCATATTTGATAACCATAAGCCTCGATCAGCTTATCGACATACTCGTATGGAGATAGATTTAAAACCCCACTCAATTCATTATCCGCCTCGATTACTGATGCCACATATAACCCTCTTGTGAAACAGAAATTAGATACAGGGTCGTGGTAAACAAAACCGGCAGTGCTAAAATTAGGCTTTTCTCTATAATTCACATTCACTCTATTGTTATCAACCCATAAATTTGCATTAAAGATTTTTACCTTGGATGGGTTGTATCTCAATATATCAAGTAAAGTTTTCTGAATGGCATTAGCTGAGCCATGATAAAATGGATTGAACTGAATTTTTTGTACCGGCAAGCGTCTCGCACAGCGTCCTTGAAACTCAGGCATATCTTTGACGTAATTATAAGCCCCGCCGCTATGCAAGCTATACTTTAGCGTCTCAATTGCTCTGGCATTTCGACGTTCTTTCATGATCTGCTTAACATCAGCTGTAATATAATAAGAAACGTCGGTGCGAGAGCCAAATCGCGCAGTATCAAACCCATCCAAACCTTTATAATTAAAGCGAATGACAACATCAAAGCTGTCAATCTCTTTCCCGTTTTCCTTGAAGGTGTCCACCGGGCCGACTATCGCAACTGACTTTCCATTTAGAATTTTTTCGTACTCGGTATCAAAGTATCTTGGTTTACGTTTAAAATAGTGGCGGTAGCTATCGGTTGTGCCGTCATATAATTTTAAAGCAGCAGCTAAAAAACCAGACGGAGCATCACCAGAGACAGAGGCTATCTCTTCGCCTAGTTCTTTAGAAATTTTAATAGAATCGATAGCACCAATAGCGAGCTGATTGTAAAATCTAAATTTCTTGAAGAGGGGTAAATCACCCGCCATTAAAGCCAAAGAACTAAGCACCAACTGTTCATTCTTACTTATTACTTTATTTCTAAGAACAACCATCCGTTCAAAGGACAAAGCGAGCTCTTTTAATATTTCTTTCGGTACGGTAGCAAATCCCCCATCTAAGTTATGCACAAGGAAAATATCGCCCGCAGAACTTATAATATTACTTTTCTCTTCTGCATCAGTAGAATGTAATTCGGCGTAAGCAATAGACAAGGCCAACAAAGAATTAAAAAACAAATAGTTGCATTTAAGATAGTCAGTTGCACTTAGTGGTAATGAAGCAATCAATTCTATTATAGAAGCAAACTGATTATCAGAAAAAAGCTCCCTGTAGGAAATAATATTTTCTTTGTGCGATAAAATCGCTTCAGACTCACCTATCAATCTCATCTGAAGAAAATGGAAAAATCCTTCATAGCAATGCGCATTCAACAATGACTTGAGTAGGAAGACGTCCGAGTATTTATTTAGTGAATCAGCCGATAAACCACGCTCTAAACTGCTCGCGGCCTCATCCAATGTTCTCTTCTCTATGTAGCAAGAATTTATCACTTCGTCACCAATCTTTAATCGATATGAGTCTTGAAATAAGAAGAAGGTGTAATCCTCCTCCAAGTCAAATAGAGATCCTATCAAGCCAGTATAACTTTAAATATAAACATAGATATGCGTGATATTATATGCAGCACTAGCGAAACGAACCAAGTTTCCTAAATTATTTCCTGTAACAGAAGAAATTGAGCATCTCAAATCAGTATCGTCAAGACATCATATTAAAGCTTCGCCTGTAAATTTAACTACTTCTGGCTTGAGGAGCTTAACTTCATTTTTCAAGATTAAACTTTCAAGCGTATCTAGGCACACATCTACATTTGAAAAATCCAAACCATTAGTATTTGGCAAATCAAATCTCCACCATTCTAAAGTCATTAGCCTTTCTATAATTTTTTCCGAAAACCTATATCTGATAATTTTAGCCGGCACACCGCCTACAATCGCATAGGGTGGGACATTTTTAGTGACGATAGAGCCCGCTGCGATTACCGCCCCACTACCGATTTCAACCCCTCTCATCACCATAGCGCCAGCCCCTATCCAAACATCATGTCCCACCCGAATTTTCGATTTTACAGGAATCTCTCGACTAAGTTCAGCCGCACGATTTTTTGAGATTAACCCGGTCGCGCCCCACTGAAAAGGGTGGGTCGAAAGCCAGTCAACTGGGTGATCCCCATCTCCGATGACCACGTCAGGTGCGATAGAGCAATAGCGTCCGATAACTTTGGTGCCCGGTGATAAGCGGCAACCGCTTCGTATATATGAATATGCTCCGATACTTCCACGCATTCCATAAGTACCGTCTAAGGATACCGGTGTCTCACATGAAAGTACGGTTCTAGCGCCCATAGACATCGTTTTTCGAACGCTAACCCCCATAGTATTAAGCTGTTTACGAAAGTCTATTTTCAACAAAACACCCCCATCAAATCTTTATGCATTAAATCAACAGAAAAGTTTACAAAAATTCAACCGCATAAAATATAACGTTGGCCTTGACTGCTCAGCCAGCTATTGGCATTTCATATCCTGGCAGTAGCTGACGAGCTCTTTATATATAACATCTGAGCCGTTTATACCCAAAGATTTCCCAAACAAACACTCCCCAACTTTTTCAGCCTTAAACTTCTCCTGACTATAACTTTCAAGACAGCGATCGATTTCACTCAACAAATCATCTTCAGTTTGCAAGACTTCACCTGGAAGTTCACTTCTAAAATCAATATGTGAACCATGATAAGTAAGGTACTTATCAACATCAAACTGGAAAAACAATACGGGTTTTTTGAGATAATAAAAATCCCACGCCACGCTGGAATAATCTGTTATCAACAGCTTTGCACGCATCAGCAAATCTCTCACCGACGCTTGTCCAAATTGAATTAAATTAACGTGATCACTCACCACATCGAAATGTTTTAGCTGCTCTATGATTTTAGGATGCAGATAAAAGTTTAACTTTACTTTGTATCTATCAAGGACTTCTGCCAGCTTCAATGAGGAGAGAAGGCTCGTGTATTCTTTAAAGTACTCGGTAGCTCTAAACTCTTCATCCTCAAGGCCTTCCAGCCAGTTTCTCCAGGTTGGCATAAGGAAAATTTCATCAAATTTTTCAGATTGATCAACAAATGTATGCCAACGCGGGAAAGGTGCTACAATCAACTCACTAGCCAAGTAACCGAAATTATCTCTGAGTATAACGTTCCTTTCAAATTCACAAGTAACGACAAATCGATCCGCCGCGCAGATATGGCTAGTTTTAGCGAGATTGATATCGTTTTTCTTCATAGCAGTAACCCCATGTTGCAGGAAAACATAGGGCTTGTTAAAGACCGCTTCGCGGAATGGACCAAATACCCGCCGCCACGCATATGCGTGCCCTCGAGTCTCCGATGAAATCATGAGCTCACAGGATAATAGCAAGAGCATGTGTTTTTTAGACATGAAATCAACAACATGGTCTTCATAGCCGACGAGGTTCTGGCGATCAGGTGAGTCCTTGTCAATAACGTAATAAACGTTTTCGCGCTTGTTGACAATGTCAAGGAAAAAATAATAAGCATTATCCTGGGCGGTATTTGAAAACTTCTCAAATATCAACCAAACCTTCATATCCTTCAGACTTTTTTCGTTCTCTTTATATTCTTCATAAGCTTGTATTTCCAACTCCCGATATGCTTCATCATCAAACTGATTGTAATGGCGCTTGATAAATGAAATGCTTTTTTGGCTAGCCGTCAGGTAAGGGTAAATGATGTAGTGGTCTTGTGAAAATGAAAAGCTCAGCGGATATTCTCTGAGCTTTTCCTTAACATCCTCGATGAGGATATTGGTTTTCCTTTGTACCTCGTACCGACATCCATCTTCAGCAAACAATGTCATCGAAATGCTGTAGTCGTGATAGAGGAAAGCTAGGTCCATATCACGTAAATCTACATCAAAGCTGCAATAGATTTCGTCTTTAGACTGATAGTGTATAGATGGTAAAAAATGAAAACTATTACCCGATTCCTCATAAACCTCTCGTTGGTTAATGATAAGAGAATGCACATCGACTGCTAACAACGGGTATTTAAATGACACTTTGAACCAAAAACGATATACTCCACCTGAATAGATAAAGTCTGAAAGTGTCAAGCTAACTTCTTTTTTATACGCCGCAGCTAGAATCAACTCATTGCTTAAAGCGTTAAATACGCTTAAAGCCTTATCAACTTTTTTATCAGAATACAATGCATAGGCCAACCTATAATACCAATAAGTAGACCTAATTGACTTTCTTTCAATTGCTTTTTCGTAAGCGTCAACTGCTTGGCCCCACCGCTCCGTTTTTTCATATATTTTCCCGAGCGAATACCAAGGTGATGCTTCATCAGGGTGCTTGCGCGATTCTTCTTCAAGCAAATACAAAGCAGGTACGCTAATGTCGTCTTTATAGCTTCTGAGCGACGCATCAATTTCATCACTCTGAAGGTCGATTCCCGGCTTTTCGCGAGTGGCAATGTTAGCCTCAGCTGCCTCTAGGTTACGCCCGACCTTCTGTAACACGCTACCAAGACGTCGACGCCATTGTGCTGGCGGTCTTGAATGCATCAGGATGGCATAGCGATATGCGTCGATTGCAGGGTCCCACTTCTCTTGCATTTCGAGTACGTAAGCTAGCTTATAATGCCATTTGGGCAGCCCACCGGAAATGGCTAATCCAATTTGATAATGACGAGCAGCTTCTTCCCACTGATTACAGTGATCGTAAGCCAGACCAGCACAATAATGTAGCTCTCCGTCTATAGGATGATTTAGAAGCTGATCGAGATAAGCGTCCCTAGCCGCTTTCCATAGCGCGCGCTGCTGATGAAATACACCAATCCCGTATCGCTTTGCATCTAATGAATCATCCAGAGCGATTGCCTTATCGTAATAAGAATTTTGGCCATTTTCATCTTGCGACTTTACGCCAGTGCATTGCAATAAGTACCCAGCTCGATAATACCAATTGGCTGGTGATACTACCCCTTGCGAATCATTGATATGGATAGCTTTTTCGAAATACCTAAATGCAGCTTCCCGCGCGGTTTTTACTTCGTTTATCTCACCCAACCGAAAATATAAATCCGCCGAACTATCATCTCGAGACACAAGAACTTCCAACTGTTCCTGTTCCTGCCACCACTTCCCTTGCTTCTTCAGCAAGTTGACCAACTGTTTACGAAGTTCAAGATCATTTTCCGGGTACTCAGCCAGATGAGACCGGAGTAGCTTTTCTTTTTCCCAGCTTGGCTTTTTTGAGCTGCTTACAGCGTTATTCAACGCCTGTGATAGTTGGACGCTCCACTGAGACTGTGTGGGATTTTTTTCCAGCGCCAGAGCAATATGATTATAAGCCAGATCATATTTTTTTTGCCGAAACTCACTCATACCCAGTTTGAAGTATGATGGGGCATGGTCTGGCTTTTCATCAATAGCCACAAGAAAGAGCTTTTCCGCTGCGAGCCATTTTTTATTACGAAACTGGACTAAACCCGAGTTATATGCCTTCGGATTTTTACTGCGCATGATATTGAAGGCACTGAAAACTTTAGCAATCACATCTCTCACCTGAACATCCCTGTTCTATACCAGTTGAATTCGAGGAAATAAAATCAATAGTTCAAAAGCTGGCGATATCTTGTTGCACGCCTTTCGTGGCCTGTACGATGGGAAGATATACACTGGGATGTATAAAAGAGCGACATATTCACATCATCCGTTACTTCTATATTTGGCGTGTCTAAAAATGTTTCGAACTCAATGACGGGAGTTCGCCAGTCACCGTAATTTTCGGTCAAGTAAAGGTCGTGGTTTTGTGGCACCCAATATTCGCTGCCGAGAAACTGGGTCGTCTGTAGCTCGAAGGGGGTGTTCCACCATCGGCACTTGATACCACCATGATAGAGTTTTCCATTCTCTTCATAATGCCGAAACAGGTCGATCTTCACGCCGTTGGGGTGCATGACGTATAGCGTGTTCTCGCTGACGATTTCCTGCAGTTTGAAGCGGCTGGAGTGCTTGATTGCCTGACGGAGCGACTTCATGGTGACTTCCGGCATCAGGCCGACGTCGATATCCGTGTCGTGCCCGAGGATCGTACCTTCACGAACGCAACCTAGTAGCGTGCCGCTGACCAGGAAGAAATCAATATCGAATTGAGCCAGGTCTTCCTTGAGCTGAGCCAAAGCCAGACCGGCCTTCTCTTGCCAGCGACTTTTCTGTGCGTCACTTCGTGTTGGCGGCGTTTTGGGTTGCCCAGCGGGCATCAGCTCGACCTGGTGCATCAGAAGTTTCGCTTCGGCGATGGCGCGCTCACCGAGCTGCAGGTCTCTCAGCAGTAGAATGTAATGGCTGCGTGAGCGCAGCCATCCCGGGTCGCCGGGCGAGAAGCGAATCATCACGCTCTCATAGGCTTCCGGGCATTTGGCGCCGAGAGAAGCCAGGCGCCAGGCACGGAAATAGCGTGCGGAATTATCACTGAAAGGTATTGCTTTAAGCATGATCAGGGCAGATTCGAAGCGGCCCTGGAAGCGGAGCGACTCCTGGTGAAGATAAAACGCCTCTCGAAACGTACTGGTATTGGGTCCAGCCCCCTGCATGACATTAAGCGCGTAGCGTTCCGCATCTGCATATCGCTTCCTGAATAGCGCCAATGTCGCGGAGAAAACGGACTTGCTGGGCAGCGTATCTGGAATAGTGGCGAGACATTCTTCCGTTGCTTCTATTTCCGCCCGTTTGAAATGCGTCTTCGCATCTTTCAGTCTCGCATTGTACTTCTCGAGATCGGGGTGTTGTCGCTTGAGTCTTGCATCCTCGAAGTAGAGTCGCGGTTTGGTAACCAGCTTCCTCAATTTTCGGTAGGTCTTGGAATCCATGAATTTCCTTAGCGCGAACTTTGGCGAGACGTCGGCAGCGGGTCCGGCTCGTTCAACGTCACCAGCAACTTGCGGTATCGAGTCATCGATTCGTCATCGCCCTGCAACAAAGCGCCGTTAAGCTTCTTGTAGGCGTGAATGACTAGCTCGTCCTGCGAGCGGATTTCGGCGTTGGGCGTATCCAGGGTGGAATCGAAGTTCACGATCGGCGTGCGCCAATCGCCGTAGTTCTCTTCCAGATATCGTTCAGGAGCTTCCGGTATCCAGAAACGTTCACCCAGGAACAGCGTCTCGGTTAGCCTGAAAGGGGAGTTGTACCATCGCGCCTTGGTACCACCGTGCCAGACGGCATCGTTTTCCGAGTAATGGAGAAAGACATCGATGGCGATTCCGTTCAAATGCTTCACCCGCAGGCAATCGCCAGCGCGACGAGGCAACAAATGAAAATAGCCCGAAGCCGCCAATACCTTGGACACGATCTGCTCGTCCGTATCGCTCATCAACCCGATATCGATGTCGTTGTCATGCGCCAGCAGCTTGCCTTCCCGCACGCAGCCCAGCAGTGTACCGCTGACGAGAAACGGCTTCATGCCATTGGCGCGAAGCACACGATTGATATCCTTCAACGCCACGGCGGCACCGCCGGTGCGAAACGCATTGGCAACCGTGGTGTTGGTACGACTGGGCGTAGGCCGCCTGGACGTGTGTGCTATCACCTCTTGCCAAAGCTCGAAGGCCTTGGCGTACTCGCTGGCGCGCTGATAACCGGCGGCCAGATACTGCGCGATGGCCGGATGAAATGGTGGTACTGAATCGGAAGCCGAAGCACGGCGGTAATTGTCGCGCAAGCGCGCCAACGCTTCACTGGAATCCACCAGTTGCGCCATGTAGAGCCAGGTCTTGGGCCGTCGGGTTCGGGGCACCAGGATTTCGAGCTGCGCCCAGGCTTCAGCCAGCTGCCCCTGAACGCGGGCGATATCCGCCGCGAGATAACGGGCATTGGTATCGTAGGGGCGAATCTCCTGTATCTGCGCCAGCCAGCGGCGACTCTCTGCGTAGTCTCCACGGTAGTAATGGCTTAATGCGAGATAAAACAGCGCTTTTTCCTGCCTGCCGTTCCACAGGTTCACGCGTCCACGACGGTTCAACTGCTGGTGACACAGCTCACTCAGTTCGTCATGGTTTCCCTGGCGCAGCAACAGTGCGCGACTGGGCGGTCGCCACTTGTCGATCAAGCGCACGGGCTCGTCGATCAATTTCAGTTGATCGGCTCTGGTTCGAAATGCGGTATTGATCATGGAAAAGGCCTCACGAACCTGATTGGCGAAGGCGAGTTACGACAGATCCCGGCGCAGCATTTCCAGCACTTCAAAAGCTTGGGATAGGTCTTTCTGCGAAATCGACAAGAACCGTTTCAATGACCGTTTGAGATCCGTCGTCGAGATACTATCGGTTCGATCAAGATAGACGACTTCGCAAAGATCGCTCAGAAAGTCGAATTTACCTTCCCAGTCCTTACCGATGGCGAAGGTGTCGACTTGATATTCCTTCACGTCGGATAACTTCTGCTCCCAGCTCTTTTCCGGGATGACGAGATCGACGTATTGAATGGCACTGACGATATCGGCTCGCTGTTCGTATGGTATTAACGTTTTCTTGCCTTTCTCGATATTAAATTCGTCGGTAGAGACACCGACAATCACTCGATCCGCCATCTCGTTGAGACGGCGGAGCAGGTTAAGGTGGCCGACGTGGAACATATCGAAAGTGCCATACGTAATAATCGTCTTAGCCATTTAACTTGCCTTGTGAGTCATTGATTTGATTCTCTGGAACAGCGAGGGGGCCGTGACTTTTTGTAACTTCTTCAAGGCGTCTGGTACTTTCTCGACGACGGCTTCCGAGTAGTTGAGGCAGCCCAGTTTTTTATCCTTCCGGCTCAACACATTGAGCTTGTGGCGGATGGCTTCGGGCTCGGCATCGCGACAAAAGGCGACAGAGAAATGCACCCAATCGTTGCCGTCGCGTTTGCGTTTGGCGAGTCTTTGGGCGAAAGCCAAATGGTTATGGACAGAAATTGGCCAGAACTGCCTTCGGTTACGGAAGCGGTGGGAAGCGTTCTTGATGAAGGCTTCCCGATTGGCTTCATAGGCGTTGGCCATGATGCTTTTTCGCATCGGGTGTGCAACGTGAATCGCCTTGAAGAACTTGTCATCCTTGAATGGGCTGAACTCCGCACCCTGGCGGTTGTTCAGTGAGTGAAAGGAGAGTTTTTCAACCTCGTTCCAACCCAACCAACGTCCTCTCAACAGCGCCTTTTTCCTTCGGAAAAAATCATCTGGCGAGACGCTGCCGCACAGGAAGATATCGTCGTTCATGTAGATGAACTTTTCGGCCAGACCTTCGATACGCCACAGAAACGTCTCGATCGCCAGGGAATTGAACGTTGGCAGTAGATCCTCATGCCCACGAAAAATTTCGCTATGGTCGACGATGCGTATCTTGTCTTTCAAAGGTTCGATGGGTGCCGGCATGTCCTTCACACACGCCGGGGTTTGCCCGTCCGTGACGATATAGACCCGGTTCACCCAGGGCATGTGCGTGGCGATGGACTGCAGGCAAAACCGGATCTCGCCGTTGTCGCTGAACCGGCGCGCCTTGCTGGCGATCGTCGGTACTCGCCCGGCCTGCTCTAAATAGCGGTTACGCTTTTCCTGCATCACGGGGTCGGATCCATCCACCCACGTGATCACCACATCGACAGGGTCCTGCTTCACGGTACTGTTCAAGCTGACTCACCATTCATCCATGTTTCATAACGCTACCGTCCTGCCACTAGCGACGGTCGTCTCAGTCCCGGTGATCCTTGACGATCAGAATCAGCATGTTGACGATCAAGGCGATGAACAACGCGATGACGGCAAACACGACGATGTTGTACAGCCGTTCCGGCTGTTCCGGATACTGCGGCATCGTCGGGGACTGCAGCGTAGAGAGCTGCTTGAGTTTACGCGCCGCTTCGACCTGCGTGCTTTGCAATGCAGCCAGCGCGCCGGAATAGCTCTCTTCGGCAAATTTTGCCTGCAGCTGGAGCCGCTGATATTCCGAGGAGAGCGAGTTCAGCGCGTTACCGGATTGGGCCGCCAGCCGCTGCTTCTCTTTCTCGATCTGATCTTCCAGCGCGTTGATCTGGCTCTTCACCCGTACGACTTCCGGAGAGCTCGCGCTCTGGAAACTGCTAAGCGCGGTTTTCTGCGCCTTGAGACTGGCCAGCTGACCTTCCAGCGTCGAGACGACACCGCTCAGGCTTTCGACCGTACCCGTCGGCGAAACCAGCCCATTCTCGTTCTGGTAGTCAACCAGCGCCTGACGCGTTTGTTCGAACGTCGCCTGAAGCTGATCGACCTGCTGCTGAAGGAACTTGACCTGCTCTTCCGCCAGGCGCCGGCCCATATCGTTCATGTGCTGCTCACCGCGTTCGAGCAGCAAATTGGCGATCAGATGCGCTTCCTTGGGGTCGAACGCTTCCACATCGATTCGCAGCACGCCAGCGTACTCGTCGAGCTCCACCGAGATGCGCTTGAGATAGTAATCGTGAAGCTCTTCCAGTGGCGCATTCTCGTCGCTCAGGCGGCTGAAGAAGTCGCCGCCACCGTGCGCGTAATGCTCGCGGAAGTTGGCGTTCTCCACCAAGTACTGCAGCATGTCGACTGAACGGAGATAGTCTCTCAGCAGCAGCATGTCGGCATTGTTCGCCCCGCCGCCACCGGAAAGCAGGCTACTGAAACTCAGCTCCGGGGATGAGAGCTGTGGGCTTTCCAGCACCACATGCGCGTGGGATACGTAGCGGTCGCTGGCCCACACCGCCCAGTAAAAAGCGACCGCAAGAATCAGGATAAAACACGCTAACCAATGAGGATAACGCTTGATCATTCGAGAAAGGTTGGAATTCATTAACTTCGCTTCTTCGTTTCCGTGGATAGCAAGACGTTCCGGCCCGCGCCGACCACCTACTCAGCAGGTTCACCTGACACCGCTTCCTGACGTTGCTGTTTCAAATACTTGAAACGTCGGCGAACGCTACGCCGTTGCTGTCGAATTTGCTGCCGCTCCTCCTCCAACTCGTCAACCAGGGCTGCATCCGTCGCGGTTTCTTGTCGGTATTCGGCAATGATCTGTTGCTTCTGAAGTTCATTGTTTTTCCGACGTAGCGCTTTCATTTCCGACTCGATTGAGGCCGGGTCGCCAGAATCCGTGTTCTCTTCATCCTCATCATCTTCGTCTGCCACGTCGGTGATCAGTCCGGTCGCCCGATGATACGCCTCGATGGCGTCATCGATACGATCGAACCAGTGCGCCTGCCCCTGGTCGATGAAAATGCCCGCCTGGCACATTTGCCTCAGCGTGCCCTCACCGTGAGAGACCATTATCAGGCTGGCGTGATCCACCCGCTGCTGAAATGCCTCCCTGGCCTTGGCCTTGAACGCACGGTCGCCGACGGCGGTCGCCTCGTCCGAGATATAGATATCGAAGTCGAACGCCAGCGAAAGACCAAACGCGAGGCGCGCCCGCATGCCCGAGGAATAGGTATTGACCGGGTCGTCGAAGGCCTTGCCGATTTCGGCGAATTCCTGGACCTCCTGGATCAGCTTATGGAGGCTCTTCTTGATGCCGTGAACCCGAGCGACGAACTTGACGTTCTGTCGCCCGGTCATGGATCCCTTGAACCCGCCGGCCAGGCCGATCGGCCAGGAGACGCGTCCCTTGCGGATCACCCTGCCGCGGTCTGGCGCATCCATGCCGCCGATCAGGCGCAGCAATGTCGACTTGCCCGCGCCATTACGCCCCACCACCCCGACACTGACGCCATCGGGGATGGTGAGGTTGATGTCTTTCAGCACCCAGCCACCGCCGTGCGGCCCGTGGTAACGCTTGTATAGGTTCTGGATTTCGATCATCGGATCACCTTGCCTTCAAGCGCGACGCGAAGCGGACGTGCATGACCAGCCCCAGGGTGAGAGAGGCAAGTGCCCAGAACCAGAGATAGGTCATGTCGATACCGGGGATCGAATGGTAGCTGTCGAAAAAGCTGAGACGCATGCTTTCGATACCATGGACGATCGGGTTCCACAGCAGATATTGCTGGTATTGCGCGGGCACGTAGGTCACCGGGAAGATGACACCGGATATCAGCAACAGCGGCAGCGTGACGATTCTGACGACGCGCCCGACCTCCGGTACGAGGCCGGATGCCACCGATAGCAGAACGCCAAGTCCGACACCCAGCATCCACAGCGAGAGCCAATCCATCATCACGCCGAACGCGTGGTCCGGGATCAGGTTGATCTTCAGTAATGAGCCGACGACGACGAACAGCAGGAAGATGAAGCTGCGGATCATGCCCTCGACGAAACACCGGATCAGCACCGGGTCTATCGGCAATATCTGCCGATAGGTAAAAAGCCCACGGTTGGCCTCGACGGCCCCCATGGGCCGCAGCATGGCCTCTCTGAAGAGATAGAAGCCCATCAGCCCGACGATCATCCAGGGGACGAATTCCGCTCCGGTAATATTTTTACCACCGCGAATGTAGGTTCGAATGAAGATCATCACGCCGATCGTCGCGATCGGTTCGAAGATCATCCAGAACCAGGCCATGCGATCCGCCATGGTTCTGGCGATCATCTCTCGCAGGTACATCGCCGACCAGACATCCCAGGTGACCCGCATGGGATGACGGGTGGAATCCGGAATGTGTTCCGTATTTGTCGCCATTTAACGTTCCCGCGCCT
Organism: Salinicola sp. CPA57; assembly: GCF_003206035.1. Classification (NCBI taxonomy): domain Bacteria; kingdom Pseudomonadati; phylum Pseudomonadota; class Gammaproteobacteria; order Oceanospirillales; family Halomonadaceae; genus Salinicola; species Salinicola sp. CPA57. The sequence continues at coordinate 49,213 of NZ_PZJR01000003.1, read as the reverse complement.
GCCGACACTCAGCCGGACAGGCGCTCATGCAATGCTTGACTTGAAGAGAGGCTTACAGATCCAGCGCGACTTTGGTCGCGACAGCCACCTGGTAAAGAATCTGCGTGATGCTGGTGGCCAGTTCGATGTTGCTGGTCGGCGCGGCCGGCAGCACCATGATCTCGTCGCCGGCGCGAACGTCGGTATCGCCGGCATGGATGACGGCGCCGTTACGATGGACCACCAGTATCTGGTCGTCATCCGCACGCGGCGTCATGCCACCCGCCTGGTGGATATAGTCTTCGGCGCTCATGCCGGGCGTGTAGACCATCGCCTGCGGGATCGTCACTTCGCCACTCAGCAGTACGGAATCCGAGCTTTCCGGAATGGTGACCACGTCGCCATCCTGCAGCCGGATATCGGCGATGTTGTCGCCGCGAGCGACGACCAGCCGGCCGGTGGGCTCGGTCTGGCGGGCCTTCTGCACGAACTTCGCGATCAGCTCGGCCTGACGAACCTGGATCTCGCCTTCTCCGGTGGTCCGCGCCGGATAGCCCAGGTAGGTCTGCTCCAGCCGGTCCAGGCTTTCGTTGAGCGACTCCTTCTGCTGCTCGGCGACACTTTCGCGACGGATCGAGACATCCTGATAGCTGGTCATGTTCCTGGGCACGCTGATCGCGTTCAGGAACTCGCCCAGATGGGCGTTACGCGGCAACACGTAGCGTGAAGGGCCGTAGTAGCTGCCTTCGACCTGCACCACGATGCTTTCGCTGCGCTTGTCGGCGCTGAACAGCACTTCGTCGCCGCGCTGGACGTTCGCCGTGCGGAATTCGTTGAGCGTCAGGTAACGCGCCATCGGCCCGTCCGGGCGGTCGCCGCGCAGCAATACGTGAGAGACGCCGGCACGCAGTCGCGCCAGGTTGGTCACGTCGCCGCCGGTGAGGGTTTCCCCCGCCAGTTCGTAGCGGAACGGGCGTTCGACGTCACCCACCACGGCCACGGCCGGCCCGCGCTCTTCGACCACGATGGTGTCGCCGTCGCGGAACTGCGGATGCGGCATGTTGCCGTTGATCAGGAAGTCATAGAGATCGATCGTATCGACCGTGCTTCCGCCCCGCTTGATCACGATCTGACGGTAGCTGCCCAGCGCCTGGTCGATGCCGCCGGCCTGATCGAGGAAGTAGAGCATCGAGTCGCTGGGCGTGCCTGAGTAGCGGCCGGGATTCTTGACGTAACCGGTCACGAACACGCCTACCGGCTGGACGCCTTGGAGATTGGTGTAGACCTCGACGTTTTCCGGGTAGACCGACTTGATCGCGGCGGTCACGCGGGAATTGAGCCCGCTGTTGGTCGTGCCCTGCACGTTGAGCGGCCCGATGCCCGGCAGGAAGATATTGCCCTGGGAATCCACCGTCAGCACGCTCTGCATCTCGGTGCCGCCCCAGACACGCAGATTGATCTGGTCGCCGGGCTTGATGGTGTAGCCGGGGTTGAGGCCGTCGGCCATCACGCCACGGAAGCCGCCGGTAAACAGGTTGGCACCGAACGGCGGGAGCATGTCCGGATCGACAGGGCCCTGGTTCGGGTCGACCGGGCCATAATTTGCGCTGCTCCAGTTGGCCCGAGGCTGGTCATCGACCGCCTGCTGCCCTGACTGTGGCTGGGACTGTTGCCCGTCGGACCCTTGTACCTGGGAGCTCATCGATTGGGCTTGCTGATCCTGCGGCACGATGCTGCCGGAGCCGAAGGTTTGCGCGTTAGCCAAACCCACGTTCAGGCACGCTACCGCCACCAGGCACCCGGCCCGGAAAAACGACGCTGCATGTTTCATGCAAAACTTCCTGTTGTGTTCACGCGGCTCGAGGCCTGCTTTCCAGCGGTTCGACAAACGATCTGGCTGTTCGAAAACGATACACGCGGAGGCAGACGCCCAAGCAGGGGATTTTTGTTACGGAGTGCTGGGATTGACCAACATCTGCGTGACCAGGCGCTGGGTATACCAGCCACTGTCTTTTACGAGACAGGCCACCTGCGCGCGATCGGCGGTCGCGGGCGCACCTTGTCTCGCGACATCCAGATGGGCGCAGAGCCGGCCACTCGCGGCGAAGTAGCGTTCCTGGACGATGACGGAAACGTTCGAGCCCCAGGGGCTCTTGGGAAAGGCGGAGATGCTGCCGGGCGTGGCATTGTCGAGAAAGCTGGAAATCTCGGGGCCGAGAGCGGCGGCACCCTGCATGGTGCCGATATTGTCGCCGCCGTAATGGCCTTGCGACGCACAGCCGGCGAAAGTGATAGACAGCGCCCCCACTGCCAACCACTTTCCGATTCGGCTACAGCCAGAAGAAACCCCGTTGAAAACGTTTGGCATGTTGTCTGTTCAACCTGATGGACGAAAACAGTGAAAGACCGGCGATGCGGACATCCCCTCGGAAGCCGCAGCCGGTGGATCGATCTACCATCGCACGACACGCGGATCAGCAGAGCGGTTCCAGGCGTTTTACCTGCGGCACCGTCCCTGATGCGGTCTTGCGGCAAGCTGGTCATGCCGAGCTATCAGTAGGCTCAATCCGTGGCCTGATAACCGTGTGATTGTAGGGTGCCAGCAAGAGCTTGCCTACAACCAAAAGTGTGGATCTCTAGGATGGGCCGTATCCTGAACGTTACTTTACGTAACCATTAAAACATGGGGTTATTCATCCATCCATGGCAAATGGCTTACAAATCAATGGATCAGAGGCGCTTCGGAGGGATGCCGGGGAGGCCCAAGGTCAAGTGCGGCGCGCTAGGCTATGGCGTAGCGCTTTCTCCCACTTTACGCTGCGCCGGCCGCAGACGATGAAAGACGGATTGAGCGTGCTCGGCTGCTGATTGCAGCGCAGCGGCTCGAGTGTGTCGGCGTCGAGCACTTCGCCCCCGGCGGCGGTAACGACGGCCTGGGCGGCGGCGGTGTCCCACTCGCAGGTCGGCGCCAGGCGCGGGTAGAGATCGGCAGCGCCTTCGGCGACGAGGCACAGCTTGAGCGAGCTGCCCATGGAGACGCGTTCATGGGCAGGCAGTTGGGTACAGAAGACGTCGACCGGTTCCGCCCCGTGAGCGCGGCTGGCGACGATCAGCCAGGGTCGTTCACCCGCTGCCGGCAACTCCCGCACGTGGATCGCGCGTTCGCCTTCTGCGGTGATCTTGAACGCGCCCCGCTCGACATCGCCCCACCAGGTCGCGCCCAGGACCGGCGCATGGACGATCCCGAAGACCGGTACGCCGTCCTCGACCAGCGCCACGTTGACGGTGAATTCACCGCTTTTCCTGATGAACTCCTTGGTGCCATCCAGCGGATCGACGAGCCAGTAGCGCGACCACTGCCGGCGGGTCTCGAAGGCGATCTCTTCACTCTCTTCGGAGAGCATCGGTATCTCCGGCGTCAGGCGTTCCAGCAGATCGCTCAGCGAGCGATGGGCGGCGAGGTCCGCCTGGGTCAGCGGGCTGTCGTCGGCCTTGGTTTCGACGCTGAAGTCCTGGGCGTAGATCTCCAGCACCCTTTCCCCTGCATCGACCACGCCGGCCAGCAACGCCTGCCTGAGGGTTTCGTCGATCTTCATGCTTGGGTCTCCGTCGGTAGGGCGGGATCGGCGGCAGCGCCAGGCTGCCCGGGTGATAAGCGTACAGCGAGAATGGCCAGCGACTCGAACCGCCACGGACTGAACGACCAGGGACTGAACGACCAGAGACTAGAACGGCCAGACGAGAGGTATGAGCAGTATCGCGGTCGCGCCTACCAAGACACTGACGGGAAAGCCCAGCCTGAGGTAGTCGTGCATTCGATAGCCGCCCGGCCCCATCACCATCAGGTTGGTCTGGTAGCCCAGCGCGGTCATGAAGCTGGCCGAGGCAGCGATGGTGATGGCGATCACGAACGGCATGAAATCCACCCCCAACTGCTGCGAGACCGCCAGCGCGATGGGAAACATCAACACCGCCGCGGCATTGTTGGTGATCATCTCGGTGAACAGTACGGTCATCAGGTAGACGAACGCCAGCGCCAGCCATGGCGAATCGATATGCCCCACGACCATTTCGGCGATGGTCTGCGCGGCGCCGGATTGGGTCATCGCGGCGCCGAGGGAGAACGACGCGGCGATCACGATCAGTACGGAAAGATCGATGTAACGCCGCGCCTTGCCCATGGTCAGGCAGCCGGTCATCAGTAACGCGCCGGCGGCCAGAAAGGCGGCTTCCAGAATCGAGATCAGGTTGGTCGCGCTGAGCACGACCATGAGCCCGAGGATGCCCAGCGAGAGCGGCGCCTTCTGAAAGTTGGGCGGCGTGGAGTCGTTCAACTGGCTGACCAGCAGGAAATCCTTGCGGTAGCGGTACTGCTCGACGAACGCCTCTCCGGTTTCCAGCAGCAGGGTATCGCCGACCTGAAACTCGACATCGCCGACCTTGTCGTTCAGACGAAGCCCGTGACGGGAGATCGACAAGATCACGGCTTGAAAGTGCGAACGAAATCGCGATTCCCGTACCGTCTGCCCGATCCCCACGAAATCCGGGCTGACCACCGCTTCGACCAGGCAGCGCCGATGCTGCGCCACCTCGAGTTTCTGCACGTTGCCGCTGGTGGGGCTCAGCCCGCGAATTTCGCGAAGTTCCCGGGCGCACTCCGGCGTTCCGATGAACACCAGCGTATCGTTCCCCATCAGTCTGGTGTCAGGCGGTACCGCCGCCATCAACCGATCGTCCCGCTCGATATCGGTCAGGTAGCCGAACTGCAGATTTCGCAGCCCGGCATCGGCGATGGACTTGCCGGCCAGCGGCCCTTTGGGGTCGACGGTCACTTCGACGCTGTATTCGCGGATCTGATCCAGCTGGGCGCTGGTGCCGTCGCGCTGGGGCAGCAGCCATTTCCCGAAGATCAGGATGAATCCGCCGCCGACGAGCAGAATCGGCAGCCCGATCCAGGTCAGCTCGAACATGCCCAGCGAGACGCCCAGCCGGCTCTGCAGCAGGCCGTCAACGACCAGGTTGGTACTGGTGCCGATCAAGGTGCAGGTGCCGCCGAGAATGGAGATGTAGCTCAGGGGCAGCAACAGCTTGGAAGGCGGCAGGCGCAGGCGTTTCGACCAGTCCTGAATCGCGGGGATGAACATCGCCACGACGGTGGTGTTGTTCATGAACGCGCTCAAGATGGACGCTGGCAGCATCACCCGCCACTGCGCCCGACGCAGGGTCGAAGGCTGACCCAGGAGCAGCCCGGCGATCCACTTGATCGCGCCGGTCTCCTTGAGCGCGGCGGCGACCACGTAGAGCGCCGCAATGGTCATCACGCCGGTGTTGGCGAAACCCGCCAGCGCCTCCTGCGGCGTGAGCACATCGGTGAAGATCAGAAACGCCATCGCACCGACCAGAATGGCGTCCGGCGCAATTCGCGTCACCACGAGCGTACCCAATACCGCCACTACGGTCGCCACGCTCAGCCAGGCATCGATACCCATATTCCTCCCACTCCATGCCTGGGCTGCACCGAGTTACAGCGTCTGAATCCGATAATCGAAAAACGGTCGACGACAACCCCGTCGACTTCCACGTTGGTCGCATTTTAAGCCGCCAGCCATAGCGGCTACCAGTGCGGCTTTTCTCAGGTAGACGACAGTTAGTTTCAGGAAGGACATGACGAGACCGAATGAGACGGTCGAACTGGCGGGACGATAGCGACGGGTGGACGCAGAAAGCCGATATTGGCTTCAATCACGATTCAAAAGGGCATCGAGTGAAATGACATCACCGACATATTTCTGCGCTAGCCTGGCATCGTCAGTCACTAAGGTGGCCGCCGTTACCAAGGCAGAGGCACAGATAATGCTGTCCGGAAGCTTCATGTGAGAGCTTCGGCGCACCCTGATCGTTTCAGCTCTGACCTGAGGGTCCAGATCAACTCTCGTCAGCTGACCCAATACCATTTGGATGGCATGTTCTTCTTCAGAAGCCAAACCTGGGAAACCCAAGAGCTCGAGCTCCGTGATGACCGAATAAACGTAGTGAGCAGCGGGTAACTGAAGCTGGTGCCGAATGGCATTGATGAAGACGTTGGTATCCAGCAGATAGCTACCACTCATCCCTCTGACTCCTTTGATACTCGACCCCGTCGTGAGCGGTCAGTGAAGGAGCTTTGACACCTGAAAAATCGATACCTTCCCGCTGCCGGGCGACGACATCTTCCTCGGCCGAAGCGTCATAAAGCACCACGATCTTGGCGTGTTTGTTCATCAAGTAGGCATACTCGTCCGGGATTCTCACCACACCATCCTGAATATCGACTTCAAACTCAATCGCACGCATGGCTATCACCTGCTCATAAATCCGAATTCAAACGCTGTTGCGCTATTCTAGCAACAAATGCTAAGCCGCCGCCTTGGGTATCCTCTGCCCCTCCCTCCACAGGCCCACAACACCTTACGTTTTCAACGTCATGCGCCTGGCCAGATTACGCTGTTCATGGCGAAAGGGCGCGGACATGTTCTCGTCGCTGACATGTTGCCTATAACTGCAGCAACATTGCGCCACCTTAATCGAAAATGTTCACTCTAGAACGGTTTTACCGAACCGGTGACGTCGCCGCGGGCCCGGCCCTCGAACGCCTGGCAAGCTCGCGAAAGCGCCGACGCAGATAGGCGCCGGCTTCGGTCGCCTGGAAGTCAGGCTGGCGCTGCGACTGCGCGAAGTAGGTCAGAATCAGCCAGCCAAGCCGATGCGCGCGATGCTCACCGAGCCAGCTCTCCGCCAGGGCCGGCGGTACGCTCAAGAGCAGACGTGAAAGATCGACGCCCGGCGGCAGCATGCCGGCATGATCCCAGTCGATGAACACCGGCCTGCCCGTGCGCGTTTCGATCAACACGTTGTGGGGGTGAAGATCACCGTGGGCGAATACGCGTGGCAAGCGATAGAGGGTTCGCGTCATTCGCAATAGCAGCCCGAGCTCTCGCCACCGCCCGCGCTGCAAAGCTGACAGACAGACCTCTCTGATCATCCGGTTCAGTGCGTGGCGCCCTCGCCGGTCTGCTTTTTTGCCAGCGCCAGTCGTCTCAACGTCAGTCGTCTCAACGCCATCCGTCTCGACCGCGGACATGTCAGCGTTGGCTGTCTCAGAGCTGAAGCTATCGACGCCCTGTTTTCTGAGCATGCCATCGGGCCAACTGGCAGTCGATAACCGCAGAACCGAGGCGAGAGTGGCACGATACGCCTGCTCGCGATCATTGGTTGACGCCTCGATAGACGTCTCGGGAAACGAACCCAGTACCTGACCATCGATATGCTCGACCACCAGACTGGCGGTCTCGCCATGGACGATGACGGCTTCCAGCGACGGCGCATCGATAGCGCCGGGTATCAGCACCTGGCGGTGGAGCCGCTCCAGCCACGCCGCATTGAGACGTGGCCGCTGACAATGAACGACACGTTTTCCCGCCGGCGTCTCGACACAGAGTGCTGACAACTTGCCCCGGTGACCAAACAGCGGCCGGAACGCCAGAATCTCCAGAGACGCCCGCAGCGGCCCGATGATGTCTCGAAAGGCGGGAAGATCGGCGCAGGCTTGCGCGTCCAGAAAGCCGTCCGACGCGTCTGCCGGCATCACGACGCTGACGCCACCACCGAGCAGTCGCCCGGTGTCCCCCGCCCTGACCCGGACGAGATCCCCGACCTGAAGTTCGAGAAACGCCAGAAAGCCGACTTCGGCTCGAGGGGTGATACCGGCTTCAAGCACATCGCGGCGCGCATGCTGGCAAAGGTCGCAGTAACGGTCTTCGCCATTGACCGATATGACCACGCCCCGCCCTGGAGCCCACTGGTCTTCGGCGACATACCAGCCTCTGACGATGTCCTGGCTGACCTCATCCACGAATCCCGGCATCGCGTGTCTCGCTCCGTTGGCACTCCCTTTACCCCCCGCCTTTATAGCAATGTCCGGCGTCGGGTTGCGTAACGTCTTACAACGGAGACGAAACGTGCCGGCAACACAAGCCAACATTTTTTTGCGGTATCCGCCACACAAGGAAGTGCTTGCTGTTGGAGCCTGATATCCGTCGAGGTCGAATCGGCGATCGGATGCGATATCGATGAACCGGTTCGCCGGGCCGTCGGCGCAAATTCCCGACCACTCATGTTACGAAACCGTGACGAGGACTGACGACTTTACGACAGAGTGACACGTCTTTTATCGATTCGGCCCTGAATTCGGGTGGATGTTGAACGAGTATTTAATAAACCGAACGGGAGACCTTTGCCATGGCTCAGGAAATCACGCGAGAGATTGCTTCGACCCCCGCCCCGGAGGCTGGCGAACCGAGTGTCGACAGTCGCAGCACCGGTCGCTGGCGATCGGCGCTGTCGAATACCTTGAACCTGAGCCAGAAATCCACCCTTCCCGGTGACGACAAATCCAAGCCCGGAAAGCGCGCCGATGCCGACACCGAGGCGCCCAGAAATCTGAACGATTACAATCAGATCGTGACGATCGGCGACGATCTGATTCGCTACGAGACCAAGGGCGGCAAGGCCGTCGAGGTCGACCGACACGCCACCCCGGCACTGTTCGAGACGGTCAAGCAGGATTTCGACCAGATCAATGGCCTCAACCAGAGCGGAGAGGACGGCTATGGCGTGTTGCCGCCCGATGCAGAGCCGCCCGGCAAGCTGAGCGACTATCGCTTCATCGCCCCGCCCGACGAAGTTGCCAAGGGCATCATCCGCTACGAGATGCAGGACGGCACCCGGGTCGTGGTCGCCGAACGCGCCGCCCCGGAGCTTTACGCTGCCGTCAAGAAGGATTACCAGAGCCTGATCGGCATCAATGAAAGCGAGGCTGACGGCTACCAGCGCGTCGGTGGCGATGCCACCCCACCGCCCTACTACAACACCGAGGTCGGCGCGCCCGGTGAAATGGGGCCGGAGGTGATTCGCTACGAGCATGACGGCGAGAAGTTCGTCGTCGCGCGCAGCGACAATCCGGAACTCTACGATTATCTCAGCGAACAGCACGCGACGTTGACCGGCAACGCCGAGCACCAGGATGCCATCGAGGGTTCGGTCGACGATGGCGCCACCGTTGCCGGCGCCGATACCGAAGTGCCCGAGTTCAATGATTTCAAGAACTTCAGTTGGCAAAAAGATGCACGTGACGATGTCATTCGCTTCACCACTCACGATGGCAGAAATGTGGTGGTGTCGAAGTCTCTGACGCCTGCGCTGTTCGAGACGGTTTCCAACGCCCAGAAGACCTGGGATCGGATCCACGAACTCGAGGACGACGGCTACAAGCTGCGCTCCGCCGACGAGGACATCCCGGTTCTCGGCAAGGGCGACAGCGTCAAGAGCGCCACCGACGAGCACGGTGACGTCATCGAAGGGCTCAAGTTGGTCGAGGTCGACGGCGAGAAGTTCGTGGTCTCGAAGGGCGTGACACCGGAGCACTTCGAGGCTGCCTCCAGCTTCCAGCAGACATCGAGCGAGGATGTCATCGACGATGTCTTTGCCGATCACGACCTGCCCGGGTCGGAAGAGACCAACCTGATGGGCCAGGAGACCACCGTCGAGAACGACGACGGAGACGCGAAGACGGTCACCGAACTCTACATGGAGAAGCTCGAGGAGAAGGCGGAAAACTCGGACAACGAGAACTTCAAGAAGTATGCCCGCCTGCTCGAACTCAAATCCCAGCTGGACGACGGAAGCTTCCAGTATCTGCCCTACATGACGGTCGATCATGGTGGCGACTGGACCTACTACGCCAGCGATACCCAGGGCATGGATCCGGCCGACCTGCGCGGCCTGATCCACGAGGAAAAACTCGGCGAGGAGCTTTCGAAACTGCTAGGTGACGAGGAGATCGCCAAGTTCACCGACGAGGCGATGACGGAGGCCCAGAGCAAGATCAAGGATCGCGATGGCCTCGCCGACAAGATCTACGACTCGTTGACCGGCGACGAGGGCGCGGAATATCTCGATGCCATCGAGGACCTGCGAGACAAGGGGTTCGGCGACGAAGCCGCCACCCGCTTGAACAATGACCTGAACACGCTGCAGGCCCTCGACCCCGACCGCGCGGCCGAGGCGAGAGGCAGCATCACCGCCGCCAGCACCGCCAGAGGCCTGGAGGAAGAACTCAGCGATATCGATGCCGAATACGACGCGTCCCAAAACGGTGACGACGTGTCGCCGGAGAGCGAGGAAGCCGCGGAACAGGTCGCCGCCGACATGGTGCCGACCATCCTCACCAGCATTACCTACAGCACCTTCGGCATCCAGACCACCAATGGCGTCTGGAACGCGGTGCAGGATGCGCTCTCCACCGACAAGACCGATCCCAAGGGCACGGTACCGCCCAACCTGTCGGCGGACGAGAAGCTGCAGTTCACCAAGATCATGGCGATCGCCTCTGGCGTGAAGGAGGCTATCAAGTCGCTGGCGCTGAGCGGGAGCAACGTCAAGGAGGCCATGTCGAATCCGATCCTGCTCGAGAACATCACCCAGCGCGCCGTGGATAAATATCAGCAGTTGACCCAGGGCAAAGGCGGGAATCCACCGGCCGTCCAGGTCGGCGATGCCGAGAGCGCAACGTTCAAGGACTCGCTGAAGAGCGGGTTCCGCAGTCTGATGAGCTCGAACACCATGTTCGCGATCGGCGGCACCGCCGCCCTGGCCAATGCCATCTATCGACGCTCCGGTGACGATTTCGGCGACACCTGGCAGGAGCGCATGACCGTCGCCCGCGGCATGCTGGTGTTCATCGGCACCACGCCTTTCGCGCTCAAGGGCATCGCCGATGCGGCGGGCTCGAAACTCGATGAGGGCGGCCGGCTGGCCAAATTGTTCGGCACCACCAACATCACCCAGGCGCTCGGTCTCGACAAGGAGATGGGCGACGTCCTGCGCGAGCGCTTCCCCGACAAGTTCAACGGCGATAAAGCGCCCTCTCTCAATCCGGGCGAGCAGGCGCGGGGCAAGCTGGACGACATCCGCGGCAAGCTCGAATCGTTCGATACCCTTCTCGATCAAAGGGACGCCCCCGACTTCGAGCAGAAGGCCCAGGGGCTGGTCGACGATATCCAGGGCCAGCTCGACGAGGTCGACCGCGTCGTCAAGGACTCCGACTCGCTCAGCGACGACGAAAAGAAGGAGATCCAGCAGCGTCTGGGCGATATCGAGGATCGGCTCGACAAGGTCGAGATGAAGAAGGAGGGCCTGGCGCCCCAGAACGCGGAGGATCTCAGAGCGCTGGTCGACGATCTGTTCGAGGAAATGCAGCCCTTCGCCTCCTCGGCGACGCCGGCGCAGCAACGCTTCGCCCAGATCGACGACTTCGATCGGGCCGTGGCGGAGTTACTGGACATCGAAAGCAAAGGCCAGACGCCGGACCAGGCACCGGCACTGTTCGACGAGATGATGAAGAAGCATCGCGCCATCCGCTCGTCGTTCGAATCCGACCCGACGCTGTCCGATGCCCAACGCACGCAACAGCTCGATCGGCTGGATGAGATCGCCAACCGCCTGGACGATGTTCGCCCGATGGCCAGCGGCGCCCTGCCCAGTGGCGCCGGCGATGCGCTGGCCGACCTCGACAATCTCAGCGACGATCTCGTTCAGTTCGTCGACCCTGCCAACGGCGAATCGTCGAAAACCGCCATGCAGCCCTTGAACCAGGCGCTGGATGCCGAAGCCGACGTGATGACCAACGGCGAACGCACTCCCGGCACGTCGCCCGATGGCCCGGGCAGCACCGGCGGCGGCGATGGGTCCAACGGCAACAAGAAGACCAATATCTTCGGCCCCGCGCTCAAGGGCCTGGCCTACATGACCGACTTCGCCGGCGGCATTCTCGACACTGTCGTCGCGGGCGTCGGGCTCAATCAGCTGATCAAGAACGGTGGCACCCCGATGGAGTTCGCCGCCAGTTCGACCGGCGTGGTCTCCGGCGCCTTTTTTACCATCGGCGGCGCCGCCGAAATCGGGGCATCACTGCAGACTGCGTCTCGCGTGCTCTCCGGGTTGGGTGCGGGGCTGCGCGCCGCCGGTCCCATCGGCAACCTGATCGGGCTGGGCGTCGGCTTTGCCAGCCTGATCCTCAATGCGGTGATGGCCCAGAAGAAAGGCGCCGAAACCGAGGGCAAGATACGCGACCAGTTCGAGCAGTTCGCCGAAGATGGCGTGACGGAAGACGATTGGGGCGAGAAGTTCAACTACCTGATCAACTCGAGCTACGGCTTCAAGGACATGATGCACGCCGGTGACGACGACAAGGAGCCCGACCCGCTGTTCAAGGAGTGGTTTCCCGAGGACATGGCGGCGTGGGAGGCGCAGCCAGAGCAGTATGACAAGTTCACGCAGGAGATCCGGGAAAACGGCAACGTCGATGACTTCTTCTTCGACTTCGACCAGGACCAGATGCAGCTCAATATTCACGGCCAGGACTTCTATCAGGATAACAAGGAGACCATCGACACGATCCTGGGCAATTGGGACGAAGGCGATGGCGGCACCGACTGGACGGGGCCCGACGATATCGTCAGCAAAAGCGATCTCGAGGATATCGTCGATCCGGAAAATGGCCACTCGAAGGAGGAGCAGGATGCCGCCGAGTTCCTGCTCAAGAACGAAGAGTTCTTCGCCCTGCTCGATACGCTGCACAAGCAGGATGGTTCGGACGGCAAGATCAGCAGTGCCGACATCGATTCCTGGATGCAACTGATCGGCGAGCGTGCGATCACCGACGACAACCCGGCCTTCGCCGAGGAGGACAGCATCTGGGACAACCCGGCGTACTATAAGCTGTAAGCTATAAGCTGCAGGCTGAGGGCTGAAGATGATAAAAAGCGGGCCATGTCTCTCCTCGAGGCATGGCCCGCTGCCGTTGCAGATTGCGCTAACTGGCAACGCTCACCCGAACTCGACGCTCACCCGAACTGGTTCATGGTGTTGAGCCCGCCGCCGGCCTTGAGCGCGGCGGCACCGGAGAAGTACTCCTTGTGGTCGTCGCCGAGATGGGAGCCGGCCATATCCTGATGCTTGACCGAGGCCAGCCCTCGCCGGATCTCCCTGCGCTGGACGCCGGCGACGTAGGCCAGCATCCCGGCCTCGCCAAAGTACCCCTCGGCCAGCTCGTCGGTGGAGAGCGCCGCCGTGTGGTAGGTGGGCAGGGTAATCAGGTGGTGGAACACGCCAGCCTCGCGGGCTGCGTCGCGCTGGAACGCCTGGATTCGACGGTCCGCCTCCCGCGCCAGCTCGGAGTCGTCGTACGTTACGCTCATCAGTTGGCTGCGTTCGACACCGGAGAGCGATCGCCCTTCTGTTTGCCCTTCTGTCTGTCCTTCTCGTTCCCAGTCGTCGAAGACCTGCTGGCGGAAGTTGAGCGTCCAGTTGAACGAGGGAGAGTTGTTGTAGACCAGCTTGGCGTTGGGCACGACCTGCCGGATGCGGTCGACCATGCCGGCGATCTGACCGATGTGCGGTTTTTCGGTCTCGATCCACAGCAGGTCCGCGCCGTTCTGCAGGGCATTGATGCAGTCCAGCACGACCCGATCCTCGCCGGTATCGGAACGGAACCGATAGAGCCCGTTGGCGAGCCGCAGCGGTTTACGCAGATCGCCGTCGAGCTTGATGATCGTATCGCCTTCGTTGACGTCATCCGCCGAGCAGATCGGCACGGTGCAGAGAAAGCTGTTGTACTGGTGAGCGAGATCCCCGGGTTCCTTGCTGACCGGCAGTTTCTGCGTCAGCCCAGCGCCCAGCGAATCGGTCCGGGCGACGATCACGCCCTCCTCGACACCGAGCTCGAGGAACGCGTGGCGGACGGCGTTGATCTTGGCCACGAAATCCTCGTGGGGAACGGTGACCTTGCCATCCTGATGACCGCACTGCTTGGCATCGGAAACCTGGTTCTCCAGCTGGATGCAGCAAGCGCCCGCTTCGATCATCTTCTTGGCCAGCAGGTAGGTCGCTTCTTCGTTGCCGAACCCGGCATCGATGTCGGCGATGATCGGTACGACATGGGTCTCGAAGTTGTCGATCTTGTCCAGAATCCCCCTTTCCATTACTTCGTTTCCGGCCTTCCTTGCGCTGTCCAGCTCACGGAACAGTGGCGTCAGCTCCCTGGCATCTGCCTGACGCAGAAAGGTATATAGCTCTTCGATCAGCGCCGGGACGGATGTCTTCTCGTGCATCGATTGATCGGGCAACGGACCGAACTCCGAGCGCATGGCGGCGATCATCCAACCGGATAGATAGAGATATCGCCCTTGGGTGGTGCCGTGGTGCTTCTTGACCGCGATCATCTTCTGCTGACCGACGAATCCGTGCCAGCAACCGAGAGACTGGGTGTAGCGGGAAGGATCCCGATCGTAGGCCTGCATGTCTCGACGCATGATGGAGGCGGTGTAGCGCGCGATATCGAGCCCGGTTCGGAACCGGTTCTGCGCCCGCATCCTGGCCACGTTCTCGGGATTGATATTGCCCCATCTTCCGTCCTGTTCCAGACATAACCGGTTCAACGATTCGACATCGCGCTGATAAATCGACATGACTACCTCCACCCGCAGGGATTGATGATATTCGCAGTAGCCAGATTCATCCTGTCGTGATTCAGACAACCCAAAACGGTCGTTTTAATTCTCATGACAGTAAGAAAATGACCCCATCGACGCGCCCACTATGTGAGAGATAGCGTCATGGCAACAATCCGTACTTAGCCGCCATCAGGGTAAGGCTTCTACCGAAAATCGTGCTTTTCGATCCATCCTGTAGTCATGTATGACATATGATTACGACGATCCTGGCGCGGGTTAATCGTTTGCCGGAAAACTTTCCATTTTGAGACACCATCGGGGTAATTCATGAAATACTCATGGTTTCATTGACTTGGCACCGAGCGAGCGCTCTCGGCGCCCTTTCCCGGCGAAAAGGCAGGATCATATCCACCGGGCCGATGAGATCTACCCCTATCGACTTTCGTCGACAGGACGCTAGCCGAGTTTCAAATTATGAATCCGCCGTTGCCCGTTCCAGCCCTTCACGGGTCACTTCTGCCACGCGTTCCAGCTCTTCCGGGGTGATGACGTAGGGCGGCATCCAGTAGATCACGTTACCCAACGGCCGCAGCATGACGCCGCGCGACAGCGCGTGCTCGTAAACGCGCAGGCCACGCCGCTCGCGGAAGTCGTAAGGTGTCAGGCTGGCCTTGTCTGCGACCATTTCGATCGCCACCACCATGCCGGTCTGGCGAACGTCACCGACGTGGGGATGCTCGCGCAGCGGTTCGGCGAGTCGCCCCATCAGGTCGGCCTTGCTCCGGTTAGCGACGATCACGTCGTCCTGCTCGAAGATATCCAGCGTTGCCAGCGCGGCGGCGCAGGCCAGCGGATTGCCGGTATAGCTATGCGAATGCAGGAACGCCTTGAGCGTCGAGTAGTCGTCGTAGAACGCGGCGTAGATCTCGTCGGTGGTCATCACCACCGAGAGCGGCAGGTAGCCGCCGGTCAACGCCTTGGAGAGACACAGGAAATCCGGCCGCACGCCAGCCTGCTCGCTGGCGAACAGCGTGCCGGTGCGGCCGAAACCGACGGCGATCTCGTCGAAGATCAACTGGACCCCGTGACGGTCGCAGGCCTCGCGTAGCCAGGTCAGGTACTCCGGCGGGTACATGCGCATACCGCCGGCGCACTGAATCAACGGCTCGACGATGACCGCTGCCAGTTCGTCGGCATGGCGTTCCAGCGCCGCTTCCATCTGCGCAAACGCGACGCGCGCCTGATCGACCCATTGGTCTCGCGGCAGCCCGAAGCCGTCCGGCGCCGGCACCTTGATCACATCCAGCAGCAGCGAGCGGTAGGTGTCGGTGTAGAGCGCAACGTCGCCGACCGAGAGCGCGCCCAGCGTCTCGCCATGATAGCCGTTGCTGATCGTCAGGAAACGCCGCTTCTCCGGCCGACCGACGTTGCGCCAGTAGTGGTAGCTCATCTTGAGCGCGATCTCGACAGCCGACGAACCGTTGTCGGCGTAGAAGCAGTGGCCCAGGCCGGCGGGCGCCAGTCTGCCCAATCGCTCGGAAAGCTCGATCACCGGCTGGTGGGTGAATCCGGAGAGAATCACGTGCTCGAGTTCATCGAGCTGCTGCTTGATCCGTGTATTGATGCGCTCGTTGGCATGGCCGAACACATTGACCCACCAGGAGCTGACGATATCGAGATAGCGCTTGCCCTCGAAATCCTCCAGCCATACGCCCTTGCCGCGTCGGATCGGAACGACGGGCAGACTTTCGTGATCCTTCATCTGGGTGCACGGATGCCACAGGCTGGCGAGATCGCGCTGCATCCAGTCGTTGTTGACGCTCATTCGATAGATCCAGGGTCAGGGGTTCGGGTAGTGGCGCTCGCGGCCAGCAGCGGTTCGATGTCCAGAAAATCGGCGACACGTTCAGCGCATGGCGCTTGCCACCAGGGCGCCTTTTCCAACCAAGGCGCCTTTTCCAGCCAGGGCACCTTTTCCAGCCAGGGCACGATGCCCAGGCACGGCACGCCGCCCTGCTCGCTGAGCCACTCGGTCAACGAATCCAGGTTCTGCTGTCGTCGCGGTAGATCGGGGTCGACCACGTTGGCAACCCAGCCGGCCAACGCCAGCCCGTCGTGACGGATCGCTTCCAGCGTCAGCCGGGCGTGGTTGATCGCCCCCAGGCGAACGCCGACCACCAGCACCACGGGCAAGGCCAGCGCGACCGCGAGATCCGACAACGACTCTTGATCGTTGAGCGGCACCCGCCAGCCGCCGGCACCTTCGATCAGGGTCAGATCGGCGCCGCCGGCCAGCAGCGAGCGCATCGGACGCTCTAGCGACGACAGCGACAGCGCAGTGCCCGCTTCCCGCGCGGCGATATGGGGCGCGATGGCGGGTTCGAGGGCGAACGGATTGATCGCGTCATAGGCCAGCGTTGGCTGGCACTGCGCCTGAATGGCCAGCGCATCGGCATTGCGCAGCCCTAACGAGGTCCGCTCGCAGCCGGACGCTACCGGCTTACCGCCTGCCGTGGTCAGCCCCCGGCGGCGGGCGGCCGCCATCAACCCGGTGGTGATGACGGTCTTGCCGGCGTCGGTATCGGTGCCGGTAACGAAACAGGCCGTCATGATGCCTCCCCCGTTTCGGCAAGCTGCAGGATCACAGTGGCGATGCGATAGCGGGTGGGGATCCCCGCCGCTTCGCGCCAGGCTTCCAACGCCCGGTTCAGCGCATCGAGCTGGCGGCGACCCGTCAGGCCCTGGCGGCCGTGCGCGGAATTGGTCAACGTCGCGGCGCCGATGCGCTTGAGGGCATGTAGCGCTTCGTTCGGCGTCGCGTGGTGAGTCTTGCGTGTGGTCAGGGTCAACTCATGCAGACGCCAGCCGGGGCGGTCCAGCGTCTCGATCAGGCGCGCCTCGCAGAGAAAGGTATTTCCGGGTCGCGCACCACCGAGCCGTTGACGCGCCTGCTGCAGCTCTTGCAGCGTGCCCTCGCACAGCGTGGTGAAGCCGAGCCAGCCGCCGGGCCGCAGCACCCGGGCGGCCTCGTTCAGAAAGTCCGACAGCGATTGACACCACTGCACTGCCAGGCTGGAAACCATCAGATCGACGCTATCGGCAGCCAGCGGGAGGCGCTCCGCGCTACCCACGAGCCACCGAATTGGCTGATCGGCATGCTGCCGGCGCGCTTCGCGCAACATGCCGGGCGCGATATCCACGCCAATCGCCGTGGCATCGTGGCGCTCGGCGAGACGCGAAACCAGATGGCCGGTGCCGCAGCCGACATCGACCAGGGTTTGCAGCCGCTCGAGGGTCGGCAGTCGCGTCAGCAGATCATCGGCCACCGCTCGCTGCAGCTCGGCGGCGCTGTCGTAGCGGCGCGCCGCCAGC
Organism: Salinicola sp. CPA57; assembly: GCF_003206035.1. Classification (NCBI taxonomy): domain Bacteria; kingdom Pseudomonadati; phylum Pseudomonadota; class Gammaproteobacteria; order Oceanospirillales; family Halomonadaceae; genus Salinicola; species Salinicola sp. CPA57. Next base: position 31,313 of record NZ_PZJR01000003.1, on the reverse strand, counting down.
GAGAAGCCATTCGCGATTCGCTGCTGCCGGGTGTTGCCGGCAGATGAAGGCTCGGTGCGCGGCGCGGCAATTGGGGCGGCAGTCATGAACCCACCCCTCGAGAGCCGTCAGCGACGTGTCGAGAGCCGTCAGCGGCCTGTCGAGAGCCATCGGCCGAGATCATGAACGCCGCCATGAGATCGGCGGTCTCCTCCGGGCGTTCCACCGGAAAGGCATGGCCCGCGCCCTCGATCAGCGCCGTGCGGCCGCCCTCGGGCAGACGTTCGGCGATGGCATGACGCGCCGCTGCCGGCACCAGCGCGTCGCTGCCACCGAAAAGATGCAGCTGCGGGATCGTCAGCGCCCCCAGCACCTCGCGGAGATCCAGCGCCGACAGCACCCCTAGCCCGGCCAACGCCTGATCCAGCGGCGTCGCTTCCAGCGCTGCCACCAGTTGGCGCCCCAGACGCCGGGCATCGCGCCCGCCTTGCGCGCTCAACTGTGCGAAGCGTCTGAAGGTTTGCGTCGGGGATGCCCGCAATCCGAGCTGGAAGTCAGCCAGTGCTGCACTCGTCATCGCTTCCGGCCAGCCCGAGCGGGTGACGAAACTGGCGTTGGCCCCCAGCGTGATCAAGCCTTGCGCGTGCCGGCCGCGCCACTGCGCCAGCGATGCGGCCAACATGCCGCCCAGCGACCAGCCGGCCAGCCAGGCGTCCTGGGGTAGCTGGTGATCGAGCGCCGCGACCCAGCTTTCGGGCCGGTGGCTGGTCAGGGCGGGATAGCTCACGCACTCGACCTGATAGGCCGGTAACCGCCGGCGCAAGGCGTCCGCCAGCGGTTCCAGCGGTGCGGGCCCGAGGGCCCAGCCGGGTAACAACAGCACTGTTTGGGCGCTCATGCCAATCTTCTCCTGGCGGACGACAGCCGACGCGCGGTCGTGAACAGCGCGCTCAACAGCCGGTCGATGTCTTCATGGGTATGGGCGGCCGAGAGCGTGAACCGCAGTCTCGAGGTCCCGGCGGGGACGCTGGGCGGGCGTATGGCGCTACACCAGAGCCCGGCACTTTCGAGCTCGGCGGAGAGCCTCAGCGCTGCGGCTTCGTTGACGCCCTGCCGGTTCTCCTGGCGACCCTCTCCCGTCGTGCTCCAGCTCGACCCGATCACCAGCGGCTGAATCGGCGTCGCCGATGGCGTGAGATGCAGATCGAACTCGCTCAGACTGGCGGCCCCGCGACGAAAGCGCTCGATCAGCGACAAGAGATGCGCGCGACGTTCCGGCTCGTCACGGACGATATCCAGACTGGTCAGCGTCGCCCAGGCCAGCGCCGGGGACAGACTGGTCGTGTAGATATAGGGTCGGGAAAACTGGATCAGCGCATCGATCAGCGTTTCACTGCCGGCAACGAATGCGCCCTGGGTGCCGAACGCCTTGCCCAGCGTGCCGACGGTCACGGCTATCCGACTCGGGTCGAGACCTTGCGCTTCCCGCGTGCCACCGCCATGAGCCCCCAACACGCCGAAACCGTGAGCGTCGTCGATCATCAACCAGGCCCGGTGGCGTTCGCAGTGGGTCGCCAGGGGTTCGAGCTCGGCGGTATCGCCGTCCATGCTGAACACGCCATCGGTGACCACCAGTTTGCGCCGGGCAGCCTCGACCTCCGACAGCCGCGCGCCGCAGTCGTCGCCATCCCGATGCGTATAACGCTCGAGCGTGGCGCCGGCCAGACGCGTGGCGTCCAGCAGCGAGGCATGATTCAACCGGTCGTGCAGCGCGACGTCGCCGCGGCCGAGCAGGGTCGAGATCACTCCCAGATTGGCCTGGTAACCACTGGAGAACAGCACCGCCCGCTGGCAGCCGGCCAACTCGGCCAATCGCGACTCCAGGTGTTCATGCGCTTCGCTGTGCCCGCAGACCAGATGCGAGGCACCGCCGCCGGTGCCGAAGCGGCGGGCGCCTTCGGCCAGCGCCTGGGCCAATCGCGGGTCACCGGCCAGCCCCAGATAGTCGTTGCTGCAGAATGCCAGCGTTTCCCCCCCTTCCCGGCGGAGATGACCGCCCTTCTCCGCTACCTTCCCGGTCGTCGTCACTCTGCGGCGATAGCGCTGCCGCTCCCGTTGCGTTGCCAGGCGCGCCGCCAGTACGTCATCCAACGAATCGATGGATGATGCGCTCATGCCCGCGCCGTCGCGTCCGTGACCATGGCGTCTAGCCGAACTTTAGCCATGCGCTGCTGGAGAGCCGCTTCGTGGGCGTCGTCGTCGATGTCTTCACGGGTTTCGGGATGCAGGCCGAGGCGCTCGAAGAGTCGCTGATCGTGTGTCGCCTGCGGGTTTTGCGCGGTCAACAGGCGCTCGCCATAGAAGATCGAATTGGCTCCGGCAAAGAATGCCAGCGCCTGGGTTTCGTCGCTCATCAGCTCGCGTCCGGCGGCCAGACGCACGTGGGAACGTGGCATCACAATTCGGGCGACGGCGATGGTACGAATGAATTCGATGGGGTCAAGGTCCTCCACGTGCTCGAGCGGCGTGCCCTGGATCCGGATCAGCATGTTGATCGGCACGCTCTCGGGATGCACTGGCAGATTGGCGAGCTGCTGTAACAGTCCTGCGCGATCATTGACGCTCTCGCCCATCCCGAGAATGCCGCCGCTGCAGATCTTCATGCCGGATTCCCGCACGTGATCGAGCGTTTCCAGGCGGTCGGCATAGGTGCGAGTGGTGATGATATCGCCGTAGTACTCCGGCGAGGTATCCAGATTGTGGTTGTAGTAATCGAGCCCGGCTTCTCCCAACTGCTCTGCCTGTTCACGGCTCAACATGCCCAGTGTCATGCAGGTCTCGAGCCCCATGGCACGCACGCCGCGCACCATTTCCAGCACCAGCGGCATATCCCTGGCGCTGGGATGCTTCCACGCCGCCCCCATGCAGAAACGGCTGGCACCCACGGCCTTGGCCTTGCGCGCCTCTTCCAGCACGGCTTCGAGCTGCAATAGCTTCTCGCGCTGGAGCCCGGTGTTGTAGTGGCCGGACTGGGGGCAATACTTGCAGTCCTCCGGACAGGCGCCGGTCTTGATCGAGAGCAGCGTGGATATCTGTACCGCATTGGGATCGAAATGCTGGCGATGAACGCCCTGCGCCTGGAACAGCAGGTCGTTGAACGGACGTTCCAGCAGCGTCTGGATCTCGTCGCGCTGCCAGTCATGGCGTAGAGACGCGCGCTGAGTGGGAGAAATAGGCATCGCCATACGACAGTCAACCTTGATAAGCCAAGAAGTTGACCAAGGGTGCCATGAGGAATGGTTAACTTCAAACAACCATGAAGTTAACAATGCATCGAACCTTTGGTCATGCAGGCAAACGGGCGGAAAGCGATCGATCGAATGAGCGTAGTCATCACGCTGGCTGAACAAGTTCCAGATCAATGGGTTCTAGCTGAGCCAGTTCTTGGCGAGCAGGCTTTGGAAGAAACAGCTCGGTGAAAATGCGAGAGACAATGCAGCGAGGGAGAAATATAGCGAAGGAGAAATGTAGCGAGGGAGAATGGAGTCGCAAGAAGGTAGCGTCCGTCAGCCACTCGGACGGCACCTAAGACAGGAAGGTGAACGGCCGTTTGGAGAGACAAGGCGATGACAATGATGGAAACGAGCCAATAACCATTCGCCGAGCGCCCTCTCCCGGCGGCTCAGCGTGGAATCGCCACGAGGCGATGGCTTTCCGTCGCACCGGTTGGCAACACTGGTGTCGAGTTGCCGCGATCGACGGGCAAGCGACAGCGATTCAGTGAGTTTCGGCTTTGGACTGCTGGTAAAGATCCAGCGCGACCTGACACAGCGCGCCTGCGAGCAGCTCCAGATTGTCATCCGACGCTTCATTGGCGACAACCACGCCAAAGGAGCCATCTGGACGCTCGGTCAGCTCGATGCTGTAGCGCTTGAGATCCTGCGGTTTGATCATCTCGCCCATGACGTACTCTCCGATCGTCGAGTCCTGTCTTTCAGAAATCTATCGTTTCGACACAGGGGGAGTATTGCGGATCAATATTGCAGCTGTGTGACAGATCGATGATGTTTATGAGAACAAACGAAGACAGTATCGCGAAAAAACGAGGAGAGGAATCTGGCGGGTATCAAAGGGGGAATTCAGAAAAATCGACAACGACAACACATTGGCTCCCCGAACAGGACTCGAACCTGTGACCCAATGATTAACAGTCAGTTGGAGAATTCGAAGTACTACTCAGCGACGTATCCGCATCTTGAAACGAAATTTTCTTGCCAGACAGTGCACAAGAGACTTTGATTGCTCATACTCTGCACTACATTGGCATCAGCGATGATGGATAAGCTGAAACTACTTGTCAAGGCTGACTCGCGAACGGCCCCTCTTCGAGGCCGTTCAGGGAAACCTATGGGACACGCCGCTGGTTGAGGGCTTTCCTCATGGAATCGACACTGGGATGTACATACTCCATCGTGGTGCGCATGCTTGAATGGTCCAGTATCATTTGGGTAATTCTAATATTTCTATCAGGATCTTCCATAAGCTCTGTACCCAGAGTATGCCTGAACCTGTGCGGTGTGACCCTTGCTCCACAGAAACTAGACAGCTTCTTGAAAAAATGCTCTATCTGGTTGATATCCATTTCTGTCCGACGATGCCGACGAGAGAAGCGATTGACGTTGAAAAGCTGGTCCTCTCGTTTGAAACCTTCTCGATGCGCTGCCAGCAGTAGCTTCGCGATATAAGGGTATAGACCATCGGCTATTGGTACAACAGATTCAGAATAGGTTTTGGATCCTTCAAAAGAAGTCACTATAATCATCCTTTTAAGATCGACATCGCGTGGTTTTATGTGAAGCAACTGGTTCAGCCGAATTCCGGTAAAATAAAAAGTTTCAATAACGACTTCCCAAAACCAGGCCGGATGCAACTTCGAGGGATCGTCCTGCGCCACTTCGAATCGCCGACAGACATCCATCACTTCTCGGACATATCTCAGCGTCAGTGGCTTGAGAGTCTTCTTAGGTTTGCGTGGCTCACGCACCCGGAGTTTATTAAAGGGGTTCTCATCGACAGCAATGAGCTGATGCTTAATGCCAAAATTGTATAAGGCCGCGAGATGCCGGACATAATTATTCCAGCTTACCTCGACAATGCCTTTCGGGTTTTCTTTTGAGCGAAGGACCCTCTTTCGCCACGCGCACACGCTCTCACGGGATATCATGCTAGGAAACGTATCTTTGCCGAAATATCTACGCCCTGCTCTGACCGCAGCAGCGTAGCTATCAACCAATTTAGGCTGCAGATGTGTATCGGCGCAATACCTACTGAGCAAGTCCATAAATGATACATCATTCATCAGAATGATCCTTCTCACTTTGGGTTTTTAGAAGAGTCAACACCCAATTGTCAGGAGGTATTTCTTGACTCACTTCGTACGGGTCTTTGACCAAATAGCCCTTCAACAGCCCAGTCTTGCTTGGCCCTTCGACGGAAACGCTATGGATATTTTGTCCCTGCGTTCTGATGTGCATATCCAGTTTCTGAAAGCGCTTTTGAACCACTTTCCATTGGTCTTCATTACTCAGCACTTCCGTGCTGAAACGTTTGAAGATGCCAGGGCTGACAAGGAAATAAGTGCCACCCACGACATGAACGGGCGCTTTGGTGTCATTGATTACGATGGAATGATCAGCGAGACCCAACTTCAACCAATGCCAGAACCGTTTCCCGAGATCCGAATTATTATTTATTTCATGCGTGCCCGACTTTTGCCGCGCGCCTTCCTTTTATCAGATACAACTAAAGTAGGTGTATGTGTATTTTGCAACCCAGGCGTAACAAAACGTTTAAATTGAGATTCAGACGGCTGTTTGGCCTCTACTTCAGGAAATAAAGCAATGATATCTTCGTCGATAGTCTCACCGCGCGTAGGGCCTGCTGCCTTCGTCTGCGGCTGTGCGGGCTTTTCACTAGAAAGATTTGCGTTGCGCTGGCCCGCCTGACCGTCAGATTGAAGAGCCTCCTTCTCAAGTGCCAACATGTCGGCTACCGATTCATCTTTATCCGGCGCCCGTTCTTCCTGAATGACAAGCTTGCCGCTGAATGAGGCTGGTCTATCCTCCATCCCCCATACCAGCGTCGGTAGCACTTTGATCATATTGAAGCTCTGCTTCCAATCACCCTCCGATATCTCACATTTCCAGACAGACTTGCCCTCGCTAATTTCCTCGATCAACCCGTGTGCCATTAGCTCGCCGTAGAGTCGATTGAGATCAGCGGGAATGCTCTTGATACCTTGAGCGTACAGATGGGTCTTTAGCTCATTGACCGCTCTTGGTGACACAAGCCAGAGAGATTCGTCTGTTAGCCACGCGACGCCGCCCTTCTGATTGAGTTTGAAGTGCTCCTTGACCATGTACCTCAGCCCCTCGGACAGCTTGCGCTGTATTGATTCCACAGGAGCCGATAGTGCTCGCACTGGATCTCCGCCCAGCGCCTTCGCGACGCTAGCGCGGTCCGCCTGATGGACAAGTTCAGCAATAATCCCGCCACGCTCGCTGTGTCCAGAGATGGTGTACATGAACAGTGAGAAGAGCTTGGGTTGGGTCATCATCCAGTCGAGAACACTGACCCCAAGGACGCGCTCGCACAGTAATGGGTTGATCACAGAGTGGAGGTGATACTCCCGACCCGATCGGTACCGAACACGATAGGGAGCTGGGATAGGACCGTGCCACAGCCTCCACTCACGCCCACCCTCGAGATGAATCTCAACGTCGACCAGCATTTTGGCGGCGTCGTGCATAAGTGCTCCATAAATAACTGCAGCACTCCAAAGCTCACCTGCTGAACTTTGGTCTTCGGGCTTTGCATTGGGAGGCAGGAGATGCTGTTGACGCAGGCGCAATCCGTAGCAGGCTGTCTCGAGCGCATGATCCAGCATGCCACCCAAATAGGCGTGGTGATGTGATTCCGATGCCGGGAGCAGCTGAACTAGCTCTGCATAACGTCTGATAGGGCCCAATAAGAACTCATCGAAAACGCTGTGGGTCAGCGACGTCGTGTCCCACAGCATCTTGACCATCTGCTGGCGGCGCGGAGTATCGAGCAGTTCTTTACTAGGAATAGGGTGCGTAAAGAATTCCGATTGCCTGATTTTCTGGCTCGATCGCGTAAAGAAGCGTCGTAGCATTCGGGGTTCCTGTCGCGTTGTCCAGATATCAGGTTTGACAGGAGACCCCAAAAAGAGGAAGCCGAAACGTTAAGGCCAACCACGTAGGTTTTTACAGTTGAGCATTGATCACGATTAACCTTCCCTCTCAAGCACGACAGACTCCGCTCCACGGGGCGTGATTTTGTACCAGATCGCGTACATAGCCGGCAAAAACAGCAGCGTCAGCAACGTCCCAGCGATGGTTCCGCCAATCAACGTGTAAGCGAGGGTGCCCCAGAACACCGAGAACGTGAGCGGGATGAACGCCAGCACCGCCGCCAGCGCCGTCAGCAGCACGGGACGGGAGCGCTGAACCGTCGCCTCGATCACGGCATCGAATGGCGCCAGTCCCTCCTTGCGGTTCTGACTGATCTGCCCGATGAGAATCAGCGTATTGCGCATCAGGATGCCGGAAAGCGCGATCAGCCCGACCAGCGCATTGATGCCGAACGGCTGATTGAACAGCAGCAGCGTCGGCACGACGCCGATCAGCCCCAGCGGGCTGGTCAGAAAGACCATGATCATCGCCGAGATCGAACGCACCTGCAGGATGATGACCAGCAGGGTCAGTGCGATCATTATGGGGAACAGCGGCAGCATCGCCTGCAGGGCCTTGCCCGACTCTTCGATCGAGCCGCCCTCGTCGACTTGGTAACCGGGCGGGAGCGAGTCGATGAGCGGCTGGAGCTCGGCGGTGATGGCCGTCGAGACATCCGGCGGCTGCAGCCCAGGAGCGACGTCGCTCCCTACTGTAATGGTCGGCGTACGATCGCGGCGACGCAGTATCGGATCCTCCATGCGCACGTCTATCTCGCCGATCTGAGACAGCGGTATCCGCTGACCCTGCTCGCCGATGAGAGTGAGATCGGCCACTTTCGCGGGGTCGAGCCGCACATCGCCCGCAGCGCGGCCAATGACTTGCACGGTGCGAATGTCTTCGCGCACTTCGGTCATCGAGACGCCGCTGAGCAGAAACTGCAGCTGCTGGGATGCCGAGCGCGACGAGAGCCCCATAGCACGCAGCCGGTCCTGATTCAGTTCGAGATGCAGCGTCGGTACGCGCTCGCCCCAGTCGGTATTCACCGTACGCGTCAGTGGGCTTGCGACCATGATGTCTTCCACCTGGCGGGCGAGATCGCGAAGCGTGTCGGGGTCGGGGCCGGAAACGCGATAGGCCACGGGGAATGGGGAATAGGGTCCGAAGACTAGGTGCGTCGCTCGAACTCTCGCCTCGGGCGCGAGACCGTCGGCGATCGCCTGTCTCAGCCGCTGCTGCAGCGCATCGCGGGCCTGCTGGTCATCGGTGAGCACGACCATCTTGGCAAAGGAGGGATCAGGTAGCTCCTGCCCCATCGCGAAGTAAAAGCGCGGCGCTCCCTGGCCGATATAGGTGGTGACACTATCGGCTTCGGGCTGCTCGGCCAGCCAGCGCTCCACCTTCGCCGTGGCGTCGCTGGTTCGCTCGATCGAGGTGCCATAGGGCATTTGGACCTCGACCAGGACTTCGGGACGATCGGATATCGGGAAGAACTGCTTCTTGACCAGCCCCATGCCCATGACGGCGACGACGAATGACGCCACGACGCCCCCGCCGACCCACCACTTGCGCGCGATGACCCAGGCCAGCGCACGCCGCAGGCGATGATAGCGCGGCGTGTCGTAGATCGAGGCCTGGCCACCCTCGAGCGTCTCCATCTCAGGCAAGAGCTTGACGCCGAGATAGGGTGTGAACACCACCGCCACGATCCAGGAGGCGATCAGCGCGATGCCGACGATCCAGAACATGTTGCTGGTGTACTCGCCCGCGGCAGATTGGGCGAAACCGTTGGGCATGAAGCCAATCGCGGTGACCAGCGTTCCCGACAGCATCGGTGCCGCGGTATGGCTCCAGGCGTAGGCCGCGGCGGCGGCACGCTTGTAGCCCTCTTCCATCTTCACCACCATCATCTCGATGGCGATGATGGCGTCATCGACCAGAAGCCCCAGCGCCAGAATCAACGAGCCCAGCGTGATGCGATCGAAGTTTTTGCCGGTGGCCTGCATGACGATGAACACCAGCGCCAGTGTCAGCGGTACGGCGGCCGCGACGACGATACCGGCGCGCCAGCCCATGCTGACGAAGCTCACCAGCATCACCACCAGCAGCGCCGCGAAGAATTTCATCATGAACTCGCCGACGGCGGCATCGATAATCACGGCCTGGTCCGATACCTTGCTCAGACTGATGCCCAGCGGCAGCGCGTCATTAATCGCACCGACCTCCTGCTCGAGCGCCTCGCCGAGGTCGAGACCGTTCCACCCTTCGCGCATGATCACGCCCAGCAGCAGCGCGGGCTCGCCATCGTGGCGAACCAGAAAGGTTGCCGGGTCTTCGTAGCCGCGCCTGACGGTCGCGATATCCGAAAGCTTCAGCGCATTCCCCTGCGCGGTGATCGGCGTGTCGCGAATCGCCGCCAGTGAATCGAACCCGCCGTCGAGGCGAATCACGATCTGCGGCCCGTCGGTTTCGACCGACCCCGCCGGCGTCAAGGCGTTCTGGCCATCGAGCGCTTCAAAAATCTGCGCCGTGCCGATACCGAGCGTTGCCAGGCGCTCGTGGGAGAACTCGACGAAGATGCGCTCGGGCTGTTCGCCGATGATGTTGATCTTCTTGACGCCCGGCACCTGAAGCATTCGTTGACGCAGCTTCTCAGCATCTCGGACCAGAACCCGCTGCGCTTCATCGCGGGACTTGAGCGCATAGAGCGCGAAGGTCACATCCGAATATTCATCGTTGACCATGGGGCCGATGACGCCGCTGGGTAGATTGGGCGTTTCATCATCAATCTTTTTGCGTGCTTGATAGAACTGCTCCTGGACCTGGGAGGGAGGGGTGCTGTCCATCAGCGTCACTTTGGTGAAGGCCAACCCAGGTCGCGTGTAGGTCTCGGTGTTGTCGTACCAGCGCAGCTCCTGCATGCGCTTCTCGATTTTATCGGCGACCTGATCCTGCATCTCCTGGGCCGTCGCCCCGGGCCAGGCGGTGATGACCGTCATGACCTTGACCGTGAAGGCGGGATCTTCCTCGCGCCCGAGATCAACAAACGCCAGTGCGCCGCCCAGCGAGATCAGCACGATGAGGAATAGGGTGACGGATTTCTCGCGCACCGCGAGCGCCGAGAGATTGAAGCGGGATCGGCTCATGGCAGCGACTCCTGCCCTGCCGCAGAGCCCGTTGCAGCGGGACGCACCGTCTCTCCTTCGCGCAGCAGGTGTGCTCCCATCGCCACGACACGCGCGCCGGGCTCGAGCGCACCCTGCACGCGGGCCTGCTCGTCACTGACGCTGAGAAGGTCGACGGGCTGCCAGCGCACCGTGGCAGGCTCGCCATCGACGACCCAGACGCCGGCGCCGGCACCGGCGTCATGAATGGCGCCGAGGGGAACCTTCAGCCCCCCCTCCTTGGCCTGGTTCGTCGTCAACCGAACGCTGACCGTCGCGCCCAGCGGCGCGCTGGCAAATTCATCGCCCAGCACGTAGCGGGCATCGAACGTGCGCGTGAGCGTATTCGAGGAGGCCGATAGTTCGCGCAGCGTGGCGGGCCCGCTGGCCGTCTCGCCGTAGAGGGTGGCCTGCGCCATCGACCCGAGCGGCGGGCGTCGTGTTTCGGGCAGCGCGATGAGCGCTTCACGAGGGCCTGCGTGGGCGAGTCGGATCACGGTCTGCCCGGCGGCGACGACCTGGCCGGGCTCGGCGAGCGTCTCCGTGATCACGCCGTCGGCGTCGGCTAAGAGGGTCGAATACAGAGTCGCGTTGCGGGCGACCTCAGCTTGCGCGATGGCCGCCTCGAGATCGGCCTGCGCCGCGTCGGCCGCCGCCTTGGCTTCATCGTAGCGTGATACCGCAATGACACCACGATCGCGCAGCGTGCGATAACGACGCTCGTCATCCTCGGTCTGCTTGGCACGCGCCCGAGCGGCGGACACCGCCTGAGCCGCCGATTCCGCGCTCAGGGTCAAATCCACGGGATCGAGCCGCGCCAACGGTTCGCCCTGCTTGACCTGCTCGCCCACGTCCACCAGTCGTGACAGGACCTTGCCATCGACCCGAAAGCCGATGTCGCTCTCGACCCTCGCCGCGATGATGCCAGTGAAGACTCGCACGCCCGGCTCGGCCGGCGTGACCGTCGCCACGCGCACCAGCGGCGGCTCGGTTCGCGGGTCCGCGAGCTCGTCCCGTTGACAGCCGGTGGTCGTCAGCAGCAGAAACGCGGCCGCCGTCGTCAAAACCCTGGAGCGCCTGGTCATTCGTCGCAGACCCGTCATGGTGATCGCTACATCCAAATTATGTTGGCGTGACTATATTGCAAAATAGTCACAGCCACAATCGATATGATCACAGCCACAATCGAGAGAGTCAGACCTGCAAGCGAGAGGGCCACACCCGCAAGCAATCAGGGGGCGAGACTGCGTAGGATGAAACTGGAGAGCAGGCCGGGAGCCGAGCCGACGTGTTCGAGGCTTTGCTTCAGGATGACGGGATGCATGTAGGGGCGGATGACCAGACAAACCGACGCCGTGACTTCGTCGAGCGGCGTCTTGCGCTCGAAGTCGCCGCTTCGTCGCCCGGCGACGAGAATCGCTTCGACCAGCGTCCTGACGCGAGCCTCGTAGCGTTCGACCGGCAGCCACTGCTCGGATGCCGCAGCGGCGGCGATCTCGTAGAGGTTTCGGTCTTCGGAGAAGAGCCGCAGACTCGAGTGCACCAACGTCTGGAACAGGCGCCGGAGCTGTTCCGGCGGGTGATCGGTGGAAGTCACCGCGGCGCTGATATCCCGATCGATCTGCTGCAGACACTCGCTGCAGATCACCTCGCCAATGGCACGCTTGGAAGCAAAGAACTTGTAGATGTACGCCTTGGATATGCCGATCACCTTGGCCAGCTCCGAGACGGTCGTCCGGTCATAGCCATGCCGGCTGAAGTGAGCCTGCGCTGCTGCTACGATCTGATCGCGGACGTCGTGTTCCGCCGGGCCACGCGCCGCGTCGGGAGAAATTGGCTGAGACATGGGCAAAGCGCCTTCCGAGTGCGGGTTCTGAAAACCAGTCAGCTTAGCATAGCCCGAATGGTGACTATAACCATAGGTCGTCACCTGATTGCCGTGTACTGCTAACCGGCGCGGCATGCTGCCGGTAAGAGAGTCACCTCGTCGAGCATCGGCAGTGCCCGCAGTGCTTGGACAGGCGCTCTGGCCCATCAGTAGCGGTGCCCTTTCCCTCCCTGTATCGATTGCCTCATCTCTCTGCGGTCGCGACTCGGCGGCACACCAAAGAGCCGGCTGTACTCCCGGCTGAACTGCGAGGCACTTTCGTACCCGACACGTAACGCGGCGCTGCCAGCATCCAGATCGTCGTGGAGCATCAATTGGCGAGCATCCTGCAATCGCAGATTCTTTACGTACTGCAGGGGACTCATGCCGGCGACTGTCCGGAAATGGCGGCGAAAGGTCGATGGGCTCATATGGGCCTTGGCCGCGAGCTCGCTCATGGAGAGGTCCTGCGCGTAGTGGCGCTTCAGCCAGGCGACGACCTTGGCGATATGCTGGTTCGGGGAGCCGGTCGCCACGAGCCGGCGCAAGTAGGGGCCATGATCGCCATTCAGCAAGCGGATAACGATTTCTTTGTGAATCAAGGGGGCGAGCTGGGGCATCAGCTGTGGTTCGAACGACAGCCGAAGCAGTCGAGTGAGTGCCAGTATCGTACCTTCGTCCAGGGTCTCGACTGACATCGCTCTCAACGCTGCCGTCGGAGGTAAAGCCGCGGGCGCGGGCTCGACAGCCAACTGGGCAATATCATGTGCATCCAGTGCCAGCCATACGCCAAGATATGGCACCTCATGGCTGGCATGCGTGATATAGGAGACAACGGGTAAATCCAGGGTCGTTATCAACGAGTGTCCGGCGCCGTAGTCGTGGATCTCGTCGCCCAATGAGACCTGCTTGCCTCCCTGAACGATCAGCCCAAGGCCCATGTCATAGATACAAGGCACGGGATCCGTCGTCGTGCTGCAACGGCTCAGCTTCAACGCCGGAATCGGAGTGCTGCAATCGCCATCGTTTTGGGCAATTTCCGCGACCAGCGTCGCGAGCTCATCAAGCATGGAATGTCGTCGAGCCATTGCCGCACACCCTCCAGAAGACTGCGTAAAATTCGCCTCAAGGCCCTGATTGACGAGATTTCAGCCTATCATGGCCGACGAATGATCGGATCTAATACCGATCGCAGCCGATCGAATCAGGCAATCATTGAAGCGCTTTTAGCAAGCGTGCGCCAGGCATTGGGTCTCATACTGGGGTTCAGAACTCGCATCTGGGTTTGAGCACATCGGCCTGGTTGACGAAGCGCCACGATGTCACTTTCAGTCACTCAGCAGGAATCAGATATGGCTAACGTCTTTTTGATCAACGGTCATCAACCGCACCCCGTTTCCCCCGGCACGCTCAACGCGACTTTCGTGGAGCGCGCAGAGGCTTTCTTCCAGCGCCGCGGTGATGACGTCCGCAAGACGGCAACCGCCGACGATTACAATATCGACGCTGAGATCGAAAAGCTGAAGTGGGCGGATGTCGTGCTCTTGCAGTCGCCGATCAACTGGATGGGCGTGAGCTGGGGAATGAAGAAGTATATCGATGACGTATGGACCGCTGGCATGAGGGGCGATCTGTCAGACGGCGATGGCCGGTCATCCAGGAATCCCAAGTCCAACTACGGACTGGGGCCGAAGCTCAGCGGCAAATACATGATGTCCCTGACAGCCAATGCCCCACGCGAGGCGTTCAGCAATCCGCAAGAAACGTTCTTCGATGGATTGAGCGAAGACGAGCTCATGCGTCCGATGCATCTCAACTTCAAATGGATCGGCCTTGAGCCGCTGCCGACCTACGTGATCTACGACGTGCTGAAGAATCCCGACATCGAAGCGGATCTTGAGCGCTTCGAGCGTCATTTGGAAAAAAACTTTTAGAGAAACATGTGCGGTCGAGACCATGAGTCTGGACCGCACGAATGAAGTGGATGCCCGGCTACGGTTTACTGGCGGCAGACTCGGCCGGCAGATACACGAAGCCTGTTCCCTTCGACTGAATGTGGCCAGTCGCTGGGAAGGGCAGATGCGCGCCTGCTACCCAAAAATGCTGCTCGGCGGCATCATCTAGCAGAGTCTTACGCGTAACTTCACCTTGGTCCTCATTAAGGTCGAACTCCATCGAGTACTCCGGGTGCGCGAACTGCATTTGAGGAACGTGCACCAGATCGCCCATCAGCAATAGTTTCTGGCCTTCGCTTTCGACCATGAATACGGTATGCCCCGGTGAGTGGCCGGGTGCCGGAATCGCACGGATCCCAGGCATGATTTGAGCTGGCGCCTCGAACGATTCGATTCGATCCTCGTAAATCGAAAATGTCTTCTTCGCGGCCGAAAAATTCACGGCCTCGAGCCCTTCGCTCTCCGCGCCATTGTCGGGATCCAGGAAGTAATCAAAATCCGCCTGGCTTGCGTAAACTTCGGCGTTCGGGAACACTTTCTTGTCATCGACGATCAAGCCACCGGAATGGTCGCCATGCAGATGGGTGAGTAGAACGAGATCGACCTGCTCGGGCCGGTAACCAGCGGCGGCCAAATTCTCCTGCAGATGTCCCAGCGTTGGCCCGTATAGATTTCCGCCGCCGGCGTCGACGAGGATCACCTTTTCACCCGTATCGATCAGAAACGCGTTGTCGGACATTTCCATCGGCAGCTCGGACGATGCTGCCTTGAAAGCAGCCTCAACTTCACCCGGTTTGGGTCCATCCAGATACTGCTCAACGGGAACCTCGAGTGAACCATCGTTGAGCGTCGTGACCTTGAAGTCACCCAGCAACCAGGTCCAATGACCCGTTTGGTCATGTTCGTGCGGGGCTGTTTCAACGGCACTGTCTTCACTCAATGCCGACATACTGGCTCCGCTCATTATTAATGCCATACCAGCAGTAATTAACAATCTATTCATAAGATTACCTGATTGACTAACCAAAGTTTTTATCGTGTGATCGAGAAAAACGGGATCCAGGAACGAATCCCGACGGATTACATAACCGTATCGATCACACCACCATCGACCCGCAAAGCGGCCCCTGTTGTGGCGGAAGCCTGCTCGGAAGCGAGGTACACGACCATATTCGCGACTTCTCCCACGCTGGCAGCACGGCCGATAATCGACGTGGGCCTATGCTGTTTGACATAGTCGATGGCAAGTTCCTCAATCGACCGGTCGCTATCACCTCTTTGTTGTTCGAGCATCGTCGTCACGCTAGCCGACAGCGTGGGACCGGCGAGAACGGAATTCACAGTGACTCCAGTTCCGGCCATACGCTTGGCCAAACCACGCGCCAAGGCGGCATCAGCGATCTTGCTGACGCCGTAATGAATCATTTCCACGGGTATGTTGAAGCCCGATTCCGAGCTAAGAAAAAGAAATCGCCCCCATCCCTTTTCTTGCATGCCAGGGAGATAGGATCGCGCGAGTCTCACGCCGGCCATGACATTGGTGTTCCAGTGCCTATCCCAAATGGCGTCGTCTGTCTCGAAGAAGTCGGCCATCTGAATAATGCCAAGGTTGCTAACAACGATATCGGCAGCCGGCAAGGCGGCGATCAGCGCCTGATGTCCTTCGGTCGTGCCCAACTCGGCGACGATGCCGCTGGCCGCGCCATCCACTTTGGCAACCGCCGCGTCAACCTCTTCCTGGGTACGGCCATTCAATACAACCGTGGCGCCGGCGGCGATCAACCCCTCGACGATACCGAATCCGATGCCTGCCGTTGAGCCTGTAACCAGAGCGGTTTTTCCGGACAAATCGATGACCATGAATGAATCTCCCAATTTTGTAGAGGGACCTGAAACCGTGAATCAGGTCCGGTGGCCGCTATTTTCCCGAGCGGATCAGGTCGGCGCCCTTCTCGGCGAGCATCAAGACCCCTGGGTTGATATTGCCCGAGGGAATGGCAGGCATTGCCGAGGCGTCGATCACGCGCAGATTCTCGATTCCGCGCACTCGCAGTGTCTCGTCCAGCACCGCCATCTCATCATCGTCGCTGCCCATCCTGGCCGTACAGGCATAGTGGAAACCGGTATTGGCGTTGCCGCGGATGAAATCGAGCAGGCCTTCTGCGCTCTCCCCTTTTGGCCCCGGCTCCAGCTCCTCGATAACCTGCTGACTGAGCGGCGCCGACTCACTGATCCGTTTCGCCAGGCGCATGCCGTAAATCAGCGCATCGACGTCTTCCTGCTCCAAGAGGTGATTGAACACGACCGTCGGCGGCACCTTCGGGTCCGGTGACGCCAGCCGAACCTGGCCTCGGCTGTGAGGTCTCGAGCGGAACATAGCGATACGAAATCCGGACTGCTTGTTGAGTCCCCAACCCGTCTCATCGGGCAGAAATGGCAAGAAATGAACGAGCAGATCCGGCTCTGCCAGCGTTTCATCAGACCGAACGTAAGCGATTGCTGCTGACGGTCCGTTGGTCAGTGCGCCGTTGCGAGGCCCTAAATAGTAGTTAATGCCCGATTTAACTTGAGACAGCGGATTGTCGACCGCTCGATTGAACGTATAGGGGCTACTGGTAGTGAAGGTTCGCCCGGTCTGGATGTGGTCCGTCAGGTTCTCGCCAACACCCTTAAGCTCTTTGACGACCGGGATTCCCTGCGCCTGCAGTACTTCTTTAGGGCCGATGCCCGACAGCTGCAGTAGATGGGGCGTGTGCAGGGCACCCGCGCTCAAGATAACTTCCCGCGTGGCCCGCACCTGATGGGTTTGCCCGTCGCGCTCATACTCCACGCCCGTGGCTTTCGTCCCCTCCAGAACGACCTTGGTAACCAGCGTTTCGGTCATCACCTTCAGGTTGGCGCGGCTACGGTTGGGCTTGAGATACGCCTCGGAGGTGGAAGATCGACGGCCACGGCGGGTATCCAACGGCGAGTAACCGACACCGCCTACCTGACCACCGTTGAAATCATCATTACGCGGGTAACCCATGTTCTCACAGGCGCTGATGAAAGCCTCGGCAAGCGGCGTCTTCCACCTTGCGTTCTCGACGCCGGTTGGACCATCGGTACCGTGATAGTCACTCGCCTCTCCGTCCCAGCTTTCCAATTTTCTGAAATAGGGTAGAACATCGTGATAACCCCACCCTTTGGCACCCATTTCGACCCAGTTGTCATAATCGAACGGCAGACCGCGCGTGAACACCAGACCATTGACGGCGCTGGACCCGCCGATGACTTTTCCGTGTGGCAACCCTAGACGGCGGTCGTTCAAACCGGACTCGGGTAATGTCTCAAAATTCCACATGAACCGATCATCGATCAAAATCTTGGCAAACCCGATCGGCACCTTGGACCAGAAGCTCGTATCCTCTGGACCCGCCTCGATCAGCAGAACCCGGGTGGCGGCATCCTCGGTCAGGCGAGTCGCAACGACCGCACCGGCAGAGCCTGCGCCGATGACGATGTAATCATAACTTTCAGTAGATTCACTCACGCCTATCTCCTGTCATTTCAATGGGTACAAAATCACCTTCGGTAATGTCACATTGGCACACCCTGGAGATTCTGAACTCGATTCCCATTTGAGCCCCGGTAGCTCAAGCTCTGGATGGGATTAGCATTCGTTATTCTCGAATGCTAGCCACAGAGTCGCCGCGCTCGGTAAGCGTGATGCTGAACGTCGTACTAAAGGGCGCTGATCGATAGTCGGAGTACTCACCCGAGGCTCGACCATCGCCATATCGATTTCACGGGAAACTAGTGTCGAAGCAACGCGAGTACCAGCGATATCCGATACTTCTCTAGACGCTCGACAATCGGTTTTCAGCGCTTAATTTGCTGAAGCTGGCGATCGAAATCGGCAGGATCGAAGTAGTCACGCCAGACGGTAATGATCCCGTCTTCTATGGTCAGCGTTCCCATGACGGGTAAAACGATGACACCGCCGCTGGTGTGAATGAATTTATCGACTCGCTCGCTGAGGACGACCTTTCCAGCCGCGGCGATATTGATGATTTCCCACTCTGCCCGAAAATCCTTGCCGAAACCGAAGTCGATATGAAACTGGCGAACGCCGTCACGGCCAACGATGTCAGGGAACGGAACGTTGTCGTAAAACACATCCTCTGCAAGCATGGATAACGCTTCTTCCATGTGATCCGCATTCCAGTGACCAATAAAAGTCTTTGCGATGTCAATCACGTTATCAGCCATCGTCTTGCCCTCGTGAGAATCTTTAATAACCAAAGATAGCGATATGTCTTTGCGGCTAATGAGGCGCAAAATCACTCGGTATCAAGAGGAAGTCTGCGCAAACCAGGGTGGATACATTTGCTCGATCGCTTCGAACAGCACCGACCGGCTACGTGGTGCGGGCAGCTGGAGCCACGCCTCTACCGCCCCCACGATGCCATGGGCAAGGAAGCTCGCGGACATTGCCGTGAAGGGAGAGCCCGTCGCCGGCAGTTCGATCGAAC
This sequence comes from Salinicola sp. CPA57, assembly GCF_003206035.1. Classification (NCBI taxonomy): domain Bacteria; kingdom Pseudomonadati; phylum Pseudomonadota; class Gammaproteobacteria; order Oceanospirillales; family Halomonadaceae; genus Salinicola; species Salinicola sp. CPA57. The sequence continues at coordinate 12,581 of NZ_PZJR01000003.1, read as the reverse complement.
CCTCCGCAAAGGTCTCCAACACTGACTGCTCGACATGTTCGGCCAGGATGACGCGCATCGCGTAGCACGCCGATTGCTGGTGAGGCCCAGCGTAAATACCGATGTGTTGCTCGACGTGATCAGCGATCTGCTCGAGAGGCCGGCGCAAGATGTCTCTCGTCACCCTCTTCCCAGCCTTCATTTCGCAGCGATTCTTGCGCCGGTCGATATCGAGCTCGGCGTAAAGAACACTCGTTAGTAGCGCGACGGGGCTGGTGGCATAGGCATAGAAAGTGCTGCGGTTGATGCCTGCCTTTCTTGCGACTTCTGCAACAGACGTCTTGGTGATGTCCTGTTCGACAGCGATCGCCAGCACGGCCTGCGACAGTCGTCGCACCGTTCGCTCTTCGCGTGGATCTTTTGGATCGTGCAAGTGGACAGCAGCGACCATATTGAAACGAGCTCCTAAGCCAGATTGTGAAGTCTAGACAAACATCCGAAGATAAACAACACCTGTTGTTTATCTTGGCGGCGAAAATACCCCCTACTTTAGGCTAGGTAGTGCTGCGTATACCTTCACGCCGACTTCCTTGCCGCCCTAGGCGTTCTGCGTTCGGCACCGATTGAGAGGCTCGCCCTGGAGCATCGTCAATGATCAAACTTAGCGCCCCAGATCAATCCCCGTGAACGCGGATGCTTGACCGCTTAGGATTGAGAAAAAACAGTCCGGACACGCCGTCTAGTGGCCTGAAACGGTGCGCCTCGGGATGGCACCGGTACCCAGAGGAACCCCATTCGCATCCGCACGCGATCCAGCACAAAGAACTCCGGCCGGCCATCGTCTGGCTGCCCCAACTGCTTCCGCAGCTTGAGCAGCTTCGCCAGCTGAATCGCTGGGATAGGCGTCGTGACATCTGTGGTTTCTGTCGGGTTGCGCAGCAAAATAGGTGTGGCAGGAGCCACGAGGTAAATGAAGCGGAAACATTGAGTCGATTGGCTCGGGCTTCAGCCGACACCAACCCTTTTCGCCTAGCTTGATGGGTCGACGATAGAAACACTTTCCAAACCAGCCATCCATCGAGAACTGTGGACATATACAGCTTTCAAGAAAAGCCCACACTTCATGAACTACATCAGGTTTAGTCCCGTCGTCCGAACCGACACCACGGATTAAGATACTTTCTCCCGAAATGCTGGCTCGCTGCGATATCGCCAGGTTCGCTAGCACAGTCGAGGACTATACAGAGAGACCGATAGACTTGACCTAACGCTATATCAAGCATTAGGCAGCCTCTATTCCCCTTTTTATGCGGCCAGGAAAGCGCCGAGTTCATCGGGCGTACCGGTCGGAAATACATCCTTCAGAAAATCGCGAAAAGCCGAGACACGCGCGCTGAGAAGGCGCCGCGTCGGATAGAGCGCCCACAGCACAATGTCCGACCTCGGTACGTCGGCCCAGTGTGAAAGACGCCCCTGTGCGATGTCTTGGGCAACGAGAGAAATCGGCAGCTGCGCTGCACCGGCGCCCGCCCGGACTGCGTCGCGAATCATGATCATCGAGGACAAACAGAGCACCGGGGCAATGTCCATGCTCGCCTCACCTCGCACATCCGTAACCGACCAGCGTTCGTCCTTTGCGACGTGGCGGACCACGGCAGGCACTGGCGCGCCGTCTACACAAGGGAGGTCCGGGCTTGCCACGACGACGAGTCGATCGCGCAGGAAAGGCCGTCCGACCAACGTCTCGTTCGGGTCGGGATTCACACGGATTGCGAGGTCGAATTCCTCTTCGATCATGTCGACGGCACGATCTTCGGTAGTCACCTCCAGCCTGACGTCGGGATGACGCCGCGCAAACTCGGCCGCGAGCCGGCCCATGGCGATCTGGGAAAAGAGCAGCGGCACACTGATCCGCATCCGTCCGCGCACCTGTGTACCGCCTGAGGCGATCGCGGCCGCGGTTTCCTCGAGCTCGGTCAGCAGCTGGCCCGCCCGCTCGTAGAGCGCCCTGCCTTCCTCGGTCAGCTTGAGATCACGAGTGCCCCGTTCGAACAGCCGGAGGTTGAGCGACGCCTCCAGGCCGGCCACTCGCCGCGACAGCGTCGCCTTGGGTCTGTGGGCCGCTCGAGACGCGCGTCCAAAGCCCCCGTAACGCGCGACGAGCGTGAAATCGGCCAACGCAAGCAAGTCCATAGCCACTCCAGAGGTGTTCCGTCAATGGAACAGAGCGTCTAGATATAGCGTCTATTCGCCGCCATGTGAATCACTTAACTTGGACTCGTCGAAACACACGATCCAGGAGAGACTCAAATGACCATTCTCGTAACCGGCGCTACAGGCCGTGTCGGCCGCCATGTTGTCGAACAACTTATCAACCGCGACGCTGACGTGCGCGTTCTGACCCGCGATCCCACCAGGGCAAACTTTCCGGCCCGCGTCGACGTGGCCCTGGGCGACCTGCTCGATATCGATAGCGTCCGCTCAGCCTTCGACGGCGTCCGCACCCTGTTCCTGCTCAACGCCGTGAGCGGCGATGAGTTCACGCAATCGATCATCACTCTGAACCTCGCCCGCGAAGCCGGCATCGAACGGATCGTCTACCTGTCGGTATTCGGAGCCGACGCGGCGGTCAATGTGCCTCACTTTGCCGTCAAGTACGGCGCGGAGCGAATGCTGGAGACGTTTGGCTTCAGCGCGACGATTCTGCGCCCGACCTATTTCATCGACAACGAAGCGATGGTGAAAGACGTGATCGTGCAACACGGCGTGTATCCGATGCCGATCGGTAATAAGGGGGTCGCCATGGTTGATGCACGCGACATCGCTGAAGTCGCCGCCATCGAGCTGATCCGACGCGACGCGGGGCCGGACAAACTACCCATAGAGACGATCAACATCGTCGGCCCGGATACCCTGACCGGCGAGGTTATCGCGGCGATCTGGTCTGAGGTGCTGGGCCGTCCCATTGCCTATGGCGGTGATGATCCTGCCGGATTCGAACAGAACATGGGCGCCTTCATGCCGCGCTGGATGGCTTACGAGATGCGGCTGATGGCCGAGCGTTACGTCAGCCACGGCATGATTCCGGAGCCAGGCGATATCGACCGCCTCACCGCCCTGCTTGGCCGCCCGCTGCATAGCTATCGCGAAGCCGTAAACGCCCTCGCCACAGCCTGAATCTATCCAGCGTACATAAAGGGACAGACCATATTTACGCTTACACCCAGCTATTAAACGTGGTCTGTTTCCTATCCTAAACAAGGAGAAATCAATGCCAGCACATGCCAGTCCGATCATCCGTTCGAACGCCATGGACCTCGCGCCCGCGCTGTCCATTGGGCCTCTCTTGCTTCCCATCGAAGGGCGCGGCGAGGATCTGACTTACCGGGTCACCGCACCCGCAGAAGGCGACAACCTGCCGATCATTCTGTTCTCGCACGGGAACGGGCAGTCGCTCTACACTTACGGCCCGCTCGTCAATTACTGGGCGTCAAACGGCTTCGTGGTCATCAATCCGACCCATCTTGACTCCCGCATGATCGCGCTCACCACGGATGATCCGCGCCGCCTGCAGCTATGGAGGCACCGCGAGCAGGATATCCTCGCACTACTCGACAATCTCGATGCGATTGAAGCGGCCGCGCCCTTCATCAAGAGTCGGATCGACCGCAATCGCATCGCGGTCGCTGGTCATTCCTGGGGTGCGCAGACCGCGAGCATGTTCCTGGGCGCAACGCATCCCGATCCCGACAATGGTTCGACCGTTTCGCTGCGCGACGAACGGGTGAAGGCCGGCGCGTTGTTCGCGGTCCCCGGGACTGGCGGGGACAATCTGAGCGAGTTCGCCGCGCAGAATTTCCCGTTTATGCATCCGGACTTCTCGGAGCTGGAAATCTCGACGCTGGTAGTCGCGGGCGATAACGACAATGGCGCGATGACCGTGCGCGGCCCCGACTGGTGGCGAGAGGCGTATGATCTCAGCCCCGGTGCCAAGGCTCTGTTCGAGGTCCGTGGCGGCGAGCATTCGCTCGGCGGCATTCCCAATTATGAGGCCCGCGAGACCACCGACGAGGATCCGGCGCGTGTCGCCGCGGTGCAAAGCCTATCGACCGCCTTTCTGCTCAGCACTTTGTCGGGTTCGGACGCGGCATGGCGCTCGGCAGTGAGCGACGTTACCAGTGCGGCCGTTTCGCAAGGCACGATCGAAGAGAAGTAATTCTATTGGACCCAGCGTCGACGCCCGGTGGTGCTTGCGGACAACGATCCCTGGCATGAACGCCTCTTCGGGTAGGACAGGCAACAAATTATCGATCTGCTCTGATAGCACCGGAAATTAAATTTGCACACTGCGTCTTAACGTCAAAACAATCTTGAATTGCCGTTGTGGCAGCTCGGCGATCTCGATCCTTGATAGCCCGGTGGGACTTGCTTGTTCAGGATTCCGTTAAATGCTTACGGTCAAGCATTGGCACTGACAGCAGCGCTGCCCGATAGTCGGCAGCCGCCCGCGCGAGATCGGCATCGTCCAGATTGCGCACATCATGCACTGCAAACGGAGGCCGCCACTGCCATCCGCATCTGCGTGCGGTCGTTTCGAGCGGGGCGAGCAGCGCATCGATCGTCGCGGCGCTACCGCCCGGCCGATAGCTTGCGAACGGTCCGCCGGTGGTCGTCGCGACGATTACCGGCAGCCCGGCCATTAAAGCGGTGGCTGCAGGATCGCCGTAAACCAGCGGCGACAGGACAGCATCCTGCCATTCCTTCAGCAAGGCCGGTGTCGCGTACCACTGCAAAGGAAACTGAAACACCAGACGATCAGCGCGAAGCAGCCGGCTCCGCTCGGTCGCGGCATCGATGCGACCATCGGGATAGAGATCGTAGAGCCGTCTGACCTCCAGATCGGACACATCGGCAACAGCGTCGAGCATCGCGCGATTGGCACGTGAGGCCTGAAAATCGGGATGGGCAAACAGTAAAAGCGTCATCATGAGATTAGCTCCTTGAAACGACCTCGGTATCATAGTGACCCGAAAATCATTCGCCCAAATGATATTTATTATGTTTGGATATTCATGTGATGAATCTTCGCAGCATCGACCTCAACCTTCTAGTGATTCTCGATGCGCTTCTCGATGAAGCGCATGTGGGCCAGGCAGCGAGACGGCTCAGCCTTACCCAACCCGCGGCGTCGAATGCCCTGGCCCGCGCTCGTGCAATGTTCGACGACCCGCTGCTGGTGCGCGCTGCGGGCAGCGGTCTACGACGAACGCCGCTCGCGGAAGCCATGCGTGCGCCGTTGCGCGCCGCGCTGTCCGAGCTTTCCGTTATCGTCGACAGGGAGCGGCCGACAATGGCCGAATTGCGTGGGACGGTCCGCCTCCTCGCTCCCGACGTGCCGGCCATCGGACTGGGCGCGGCCTTGACGAACGAACTGGCGAAGTGCGCGCCCGGTATCGATCTTATCTTCCACCCCTGGCACGCGGGCGACGAAGTCGAACGGCTCGAACGCGGGGAGGTCGATCTGGTCATTGCGGTCGAAGCCTTCTTCGGCGCGTCGCTGCGTGCTAAGCCGCTTTACTCCTTTGCGTACGCCACATTCATGCGAACCGATCATCCGGCGGTGAACGACGAGCCACTGGATATCGATCGCTGGTTGGCTTTCCCGCACGTGATTGTATCGGGACGGGGGCAGGTGCAGGGAACCGTGGACACCGCCCTGGCCGTCATTGGCCGCAACCGACGGGTCACCGTGGCGACACCCACGTTCGGTCACGCCCTCGAAATGGTTGCCGCAACGGATCTGATCGGCACGTTTCCGGCAGGTGTCGAAAGCCTTGCCGTAACCCGTGGCCTCGTGAAACGACCGGTGCCGATCAAGATAACGCCTGCTGCTCTGTACCTCTTGCATCACCGCCGTACGGACAGTGAGCCCGCGGTGATGCTGGCCGTCGACCTCATCACCACGATTGCTTCGGCCGGGACGAGCGGGTACGACGCATGAGCTCAGCACGGCTACCAAAAGCTCTGGCGCCTCCTCGAGACGCCAGAGCAGGGTTGCAGGTGACATGCTGCCTCCATCGACAAGGATGGGGACGAGCTGCCCCCAGGGGCAGTCATCGCCCCCGGCGGGTTGAGTGTTGAATCAGCCCGCTTCCACAGCCGAATAGGTCCAGGTTTGTGACGTGGCATCGAATGCGTAGCCCATCTGCTTCAGGCGAGTGACCTGGGCACGGAAAGTACCCCGATCGACCGTGGGATCCAGCTTGACGCTATCGCCCAGCGGCCATTGGTGCCCGAACAGCGCGATGTCCTGATCGTCCGCCTGCGGTCGGCGCTTCGATGTGGCCTTGGCGCTCTCCTCTTGCGGTTGATCCGTCGATGCCGGCGTGCGGTTTTCCTCGTGCGTCTGCTTGAGAAATTCCGCTGCCAGACGTGCCGCGCCAGTGGCGCGAAAGATGGCTTTCTTGTCCGCCTGCAGCACGCTGATCCAGCTGGCGATGTAGGCGGCGTCGAAGGCCTCGTTGCGAATACCGAAGTGCCCGCACAGAAAGGCCGAGCCCAGCTGCGCGACCAGCTCCTCGAGCGCGTAGCGTTCGGAACCGAACGGCTCGGGGTCGGTGATCCCAATGCGTGCCAGGCGTGATTCGTGCCCGGTGGCATGGGTCAGTTCATGCAGTGCCACGCTGTAGTAGCTATCCCCGTCATGGAATCGCTCCTTCGCGGGCATCAACACCCTGTCCTGCCGGGGGTAATACCCTGCGATCTCGCGATCCAGCGAGTGCGTGACTTTGATGCCACAGCCGTCGATGAAGTCGTCCAGCGCATTCACGCTGTCGAATCCCTCGACCGACGTCGCCGGCGGATTCGTGACCTCATCGGGCAGACCGTCACACTGATCCACGTTGAACAGATTGAAGCCCCTCAAAATCGCGAAGTGCTTCTCCTTGGGGTTGCCCTCGTCGTCGAGCACCGGCTCGCCGGCCTCATCGACGATCTCGCGCCTTAAAGGCTTGTAGAAGCACGCGAGCGTACTCTTGGCACCCTTGCGTACCGTACCCCCGGCCTCTTTCGCCTGGCGAAAGGTGAGCCAGCGGTCCTGGGAAAACCCGCGACCCTCGGCCTCGCCCCAGAGCAGAGGCACGTTGATGCCGCTGTACTGGCGACCGGAGACGGCGTTACAGGGTATGAGTGGCGTTCGGCGGGACGGATCCCAGGGCTGCCCGATACCGGGCAAATGCCCCTGCTCAAGACTTTCCAGAATCCGATCAGTGATTGCCTGGTAGATGTCGGCCATCGTCGAAACCTCATGATGACGACCGAGATGCCCCACCGGGAGCGAATCCCGGTCGGGGTGGAAGAGACAAGCCCGTCGAAACGGGCTTATGGAGGTGGAACAGCGTGTGTTCAGGCAGCCAGACGATCACGTCCGGGCAGTGAGAACACCAGCGCCTGCTTGCCAAGCTGGTGCTCCAGCTCGACATGGACACCGACGAACAGCGGAAGCAGTAACGCTCCGGTGCGATGTGGTGCCGCTATGTCGAAATCGAGCGATCGACTGCCTGCAGGCGCTTTTATCAGCTCGTCACGAGCCTGCTCCAGAAACGCATCGAGGCGTTCGACCCAGTGCAGGCCCTCAAGTGCCGAGTGCGATGTGCCAGCCGTCTCGAAGGCAACCACCTCGTTGATGAGGGGCTGCTCCATCTGCACCATCACGTCGCGACGATCGGGGCAGAGCCCGAGACGTTCCGCCTTGAGGGTGAGATCGATACGGACGTTGGCGTTGTGGGTGTTGCGATTCATGGGTGCTTCTCCTCGGGAACAAAAAAGGGGAAGCACCTCGCCCCATGGGGAAGGAAACTTCCCCATGGGGTGGATACCGCTTGGTTTATGCTGGCAGAACGTGTGCCTTCCAGGTATGGCGGTGCGTGTTCACCTGACGGTGATCCACGACCTTGCCCTGGTCATTGCGAACCGGCTCCTTGACGACGACCGCTTCACGCCCGAGAAACTCGAGCGCCACGGCATCGCCAACAGCCAGCGGGATCTCTCGCGCCACGCGCTTGAGATCGATCCCCCACACGGTCTTGTCGTCACCACGCTCGGGCCGCAGCGTGATGTAGTAGCTGAGGCGGTTGGCCTCGTCGAACTGATAGGGCGCGCTGCCATGGGCAACGATCTCTCCCTGGTGTGTCGCGCCACGGCGATGAGAGGTCGATCCCGTCTTGACGGAACCTGACGCTTCATTCTCATTGCCGGCCGCACCGCTGCCGAAACCAAAGCTGATGAGGCCAAGGCGCTTTAGCACTCCCAAGGCGACCAGCGTCAGCCAGATCCACCGGAGTGGGTCAGGAATGACCTGTGGCAGCATGAGCGGAATCAGAACGGAGAACAGCAGGGCTCGAGAGCCTTGGAAAGGATTCATGGTGCAGCTCCAGTGGATACGAGAGATACACCATTCCCATCGGGGAAGAGTGTTCCCCCGGATGGGTGGTTCGGCGCGAGGCCGAATATTCGGAAGTGGCATCCAGCTCAGGTGAGCGCCGTCTCTCGGGATGCGTTAACGGCTTCGGGAATTGCCCGAAGGCAAAAGGCGCTGCTATTGCCGTTAGCAGCAAACGTGATGCAGATTAAGTATGAAAGGGTCGTGAGAGCTGTGCAAGTGGCTCTGATACGCCGTATCCGGCCACTCAACAAATGAATCGATAAAGGTGGAAGATGAAGCAAGCTCGATACGGTAGTCCCGCCGGCCCGGCGGTTGACCCAACCGAGTTTCTGGCACGGGCTGGCGTGCATTACAAGCGCAGAGGCATTTATCCTTACTGCGCGGCTTGTGGCGAGGTTGTCGACTTGTATGGGGTGTTCAACGCCAACCCTGGCACTACCGCTCGCTTCGACCACAAGGATCGTCCAGATAATGCCAATCCGCTTGACGAATGCGTTCTCTCCAAGCGGAATTCCCGACTCGACTTCCTGATACCTTCCGGATTCGATGACGACAGGGGCGAGCGAATCAGGCAGCAATTCAGAGATCCTGAATTTCTCGCCCTCGCATACAATTTCTGTTTAAGCCTGTGTCGTAAAGGAAACTTGTCTGCCGCCCAGTTTCGTGACCTGTGTAAGCGCGCGGATAAAAAACGCATTTGGGCCTATGCCGACATTCGGGTGTGGTCAATTCCCTACATACTGCTAGTCCTTGGAGACTTCACGGCAACTAACTCAAATGGCCGTCAATATGACTTCAGGTTCGTATTCCGAAAACCCAGGGGAAGCGATCTCTCAGCGCTGTGGCTTCGGCCATCCAGTTGCCATATCGAAAAAGTATTCGATGGCGGAAAACCGCTCAAAACGGATGACAATCCTTACCCCGTGAGCGAGACCGACTTCCAGATGAAAGCTGGCGACGCGTCATGGATCAACGTTCACCTGTTACGGCAGTTAGATTGGGCGGCATAGGCAAAGGTGGCGAGATACCATTTCTATCCACGCTTTCGCTCAATCCATAGACCTGAAATATCCGGTTCTCAATGGGATCAGCCTCAAACGGTGATCCCTCCAGCCCCATTCTTTTCTCAAGATCAAAGCGATACAGCATTGTCTTGAGGGAGCCCACTGCCTGCACGAGACTACCTGCCTCTGCATAAGCATCATCGGGATGCTGAATAGTGACAACCTACTGATCCTGAGTATACGAAAAATACTTATCTTCAGGCTGAACGCGTAAGGAGTCAATTAAATAATAGACTGACCGATCGCTGTGAATATAAATACCAGGGATCTGTTACAAACGATACGCATATAAAAGCCAAAAGCGACATTGATTTATTGGTAATAATTAATAAGTTTTTTACGCTTGAAAACCCACAAGTTCCAAGTTCGCCATATGAAGGCAATCCTATTAAGGATCTGTTAAATCTTAGAAGAGAGGCAGAGGAAATCTTGGAAAATGCTTTTCCACAGGCAGATGTTGACAAAGGTGGCAGTAAGTCAATATCAATTGAAGGAGGATCCTTAACAAGGAAGGTCGATGTCGTGCCTTCTAACTGGTACAACACAAATAGATATGCGGAAACAAATAATGAAGTTTTTCGTGGCGTTCAAATTCTAGATAATAGCGTCCCTGAAAGATTGACAAATACTCCATTTCTGCATAACGCCTGGATTGATCATAAAGATGAAAATACATATGGTGGCATGAGGAAGGGTTGTCGCCTTATGAAATCACTGAAATATGATTCGGAAAGTGTTGATCTATCCAGCTATGATATAGTTTCAATCGCTTTTAACATGTCTGATGCGAGCCTTTCTCATCCGAAAGGTAGCGAACTGCTAATTCTAGGCTCATGTTTAGATTACTGCAGGCAACTACAAGCCAGCTCTTTTTTGCGTGAATCAATCGAGGTGCCAGATGGTCATAGAAAAATATTTTGCGATGGGCACGCAACATTGGCGGGCCTAAATCAATTAACAGATGAATTAGAGAAATTAACGGATGACGTATTGCGTGAAAACCAACGCTCTTTTCGTAAACTTGCTGAAGCTAGGGTCGAATATTGATTGTCTGGCTTAATGGCTAACAAAGCGCTGCTGTCGGGCAAACTTTCCGCTGCGCTAAAAATGGCCGCAAATCGCGGCGTTAACTTCTGGGAGTTCATGACGAGATGGATGTTGGCAACTGGATTTCGCTCTTTATGGCATTGATTGCGACAGGGTCGGTGGTGGTTACATATTCTGTCTTTCGCTCATCCACCGATCCAGTTATTATCGTATATGCGGACCCCGATCTTAAGCGACCGTCCGTTTTGAACCTTATCATCAAGAACATCGGTAACGGTGCAGCGCACAGCGTAAAATTTAAGACGACTAAGCCACTGCCATACGAAGCGTTCAGCATAGATGTGCCAAAGGAAATGCCAGCAACGATGGAGGTCGGCCCCATCGTTACAGGCATTCCTTTTTTAGCGCCAGGACAACAGATTACGCTAACTTGGGGGCAATATGGCGGCCTTTATAAATATATCGGTGATGAGCCAATACAGGTTGAAACTCAGTACTATGCGGCAGGGAAACCGAGATTTCACTCTAGACGGTTGAGCGCAAAGTCTTCTCTTGATGTTCGGACGTTTGAGCGTAGTGAATCGTCAGAGCATGGGTACGGACCAAACTTGGTAAAGGAGTTTAAGGTCCTCAATAAATCATTCGTCTCAGTCAGCAAAGCTGTTCAAGAGATTGCAGACCGAGAAAAATGTTAACAATCGCAGGCACACCGACGGCTTTTCCATTGCGGCTGCTCCTCCACTACCAAGTCGAGCGTGTAGGCGGCGTTATATCTACTCTGGCTTAACGTTTGCTTCTGGCCGAATGCGCCTCTTTACCGTCATTCCGTAACAGCCTATTGTGGACGGATGAGCTTGAACCGATCCATTTTTACCCATCGTACCCCCGCATCTGTCTCTGACACCCGTCAGGTAGAGGGAGCAGAAATATTTCCCTATTGGAGCTTCACCAAAACGGTCATTGCCATCTGTGCATTGCGGATGGCGCAAGAAGGCAGGATCGATCTGGACAGACATCTTACGGGTTATGACTTCTCGCTACGCCAAGTGCTAAATCACACGTCAGGCCTTCCTGACTACTTCTCTCTTTCCGAGTATAGGAGGGCAGTTGCAGAAGATGAGGAGCCTTGGCCTGTCGAGTATTTGCGTGAGCTCACAATGGAGCGAGGCAGGCTTTTTAGACCGGGGAAAGGTTGGTCCTATTCCAATGTTGGTTACTTGCTGGCGCGGGATTTGATAGAAGATGTGGCACAGCAGTCATTTGCCAGTCTGGTCAAGCAGATGATTTGCGACCCGCTCGACCTTGACAGTGTCGAACTTGCTGTTGCACGGCGCGATTTCGAGCGAGTCCACTGGACGAGTGCTGCGAGTTACCATCCGGGGTGGGTTTATCACGGCTGTCTTATCGGCACTGCTGCCGATGCGGCGAAGCTTTTGCATGCCCTTTTCATGGGGAAATTGCTCAATGCACCGATGCTTGCTGAGATGCTGATCCGCCATCCACTCGGCGGGGCCATCGAGGGACGGCCATGGACAGAGTGCGGGTATGCACTCGGTCTCATGAGTGGCCGGTGTGGGGATGTCGGTCGGGTCATCGGCCATTCCGGTGGTGGGCCTTTCAGCGTCAACGCGGTCTACCATTTCCCTGACTTGCTGAGTCCAATTACTGTCTCGAGTTTTACGGATGGACAAAATGAGGGCGTTGTAGAATTTGCGACAATCAACGCGGCTCTGCGCGTATGACTTCTATTGGCCGAAAGCAGACTGTCCTAAAGCGAGGGAGTCCAAAAGCCCGTTGACCAACTTGGCGTAGATTTCTGCATTTCATTAGCCCGAAGGCTAGCTAGCAATTCTTTAGGAAAGCTTGCGCCCAATTCGGAACAAAGCGTCTTCCAGCCACTGGTTGAAAACGCCCCGTGATGCCGGAATTAGCAGTTTTCTTTCCTCAATATTTGAATCGCCCCTAGTTTCGTAGACACCTCCAGGCCTTATACTGAAGGCAGCAGGAGGTTCCATGAGCCGTCAACGATACACCGAAGAATTCAAGAT
>NZ_PZJR01000029.1:0-1415 GCF_003206035.1 Salinicola sp. CPA57 | reverse complement strand
CTCGCTGGATCTGCTATCGCAGGGCGTGGCCATCGAACTGTCCTGGGAAGAGCACACGGCGACCTACGTGAGGGGTGACACAGGGCCCCAGGGCGAACGCGTGAATCGCAAGCAGGTCAGGATCAAGGCGCGGATTCCCAACTTGTCGAAGATGCAGTGTAGATTGCAGCTTGAGAACTCATCGGAGCTGGGAGAAGAAAGGTTTTTTGATGACACTTTTGTCAAAGATGGTGGCTCATTAGAAATTGCCGAGCAGTCTACTCAAGATCAAGTTTCTGATAATTTGGCATACGATATATCCTCAGGAGAGGATGCATATACTATAGAGCGTGCACTTTACTTGGATGATGGCGACTCAATGGCTGGTGTCAAGCTTAATGTCACTTTTCAAGATACGCGTGCTCGTCCCTTACAGTATTCAGATGTATTTAAGCTGGAGTTTGAGCGATGAGATTTTTTAAAGGCCTTTTTGTTGTAATCTTGGTGGGCTTGCTGCTTTGGTCGCCGAGTGCTTTCTCGATAACGCTCTACAATGACCCGTCTGGGCAAAAGATGTTAGACGAAACGATACATTGGTCTTTTAAGGAGATGGAGGAGAAAAGTAAGAGCGGGGATTTAAAAGGAGAGTATATATTAGCTATAAATTATATGAATGGAAGCAATCGGCGCGACATAAAAAAAGACAAAGAAAAAGCTGTTGCAATGTTGAAAGATTTGTGGGGCAGAGGGGTTGCGGACGCTGGCTATTCCCTGTTTTCTATTTATTACAATGGCTTTGGTACGGGCGACAACCGTAAGGCTGCATTAGATTATTTAAAAGAGTCTGCCGAGAAAGGGTATGCGTTATCCCAGCGCACTCTCGCCGAGGCATATCGTGGCAAAGATTACGAAGGTTTGGTGGACAAGGACTACGATAAAGCGATGTACTGGTACGAAAAAGCCGTCGATAATGGTGACAAAAGATCAGCTATTGCATTGGCAAGTATGTATTACTATGGCGAAGGGGTGGAGAAAAACAATAAGAAGACATTTGAATGGGCGCTGCGTTGTACACAGCTTAAATATGGGACTATTACCGCAGGCTTTAGCACGTTAGCAAAATTCTACGAAGAAGGCATCGGTACCGATGTCGATCTGGTCCAGGCCTATAAGTATTATGACCTTCAAGGATCGGCTGGTGCGGAAGGCAAACAGCGCCTTTCCAAGCAGATGACCAAGGAACAGATAGAGGAAGCCCGTCGACAGTCGCTGGAATGGCAGAAGGAGCACAACGTGCGCATCGGAGGTGGTTTTTTCCAGATGAATTGACCGCTGCGCTGGCCGGGGCATTTTCCCGTGTGGTTGGCAGTGATAGGCCTGGGTCCCGTGAAGGTACCCAGGCCTATTTGCGCTTCACCCAGCTTTCGCGCACGGGC
>NZ_PZJR01000028.1:0-1283 GCF_003206035.1 Salinicola sp. CPA57 | reverse complement strand
GCCATCGAACTGTCATGGGAAGAGCACACGGCGACCTACGTGAGGGGTGACACGGGGCCCCAGGGCGAAATCGTGAATCGCAAGCGGGTCAGGATCAAGGCGCGGATTCCCAACTTGTCGAAGATGGAGTTTGGGTTGAGGTTTAGTAGTGAATCAGGCCTGGAAACATCCACCTTGTTTGAGGATAAGTTTGTCAAAGACGGCAAAGGAGGATCGTTAGAGTTGCAACGTAAAGCAGAAAGCTCCTCAATCGACTATGAATTGTCTCATGGGAAGGATAGTGTGACGATTGAAAGAAAGGTCTTTATATCAGATCAAGTCGCGGTAGAAGGTGTCGAGCTTTACGTGGAATACTTCGATAAAAGAGCGCGGTCGCTCTCTTATCAAGACACTTTTAGCATGAGGTTTTCATGAAAAACATATTTAAAAATCTGGCGCTAGTTCTTGTGTTGGGTTGCTCCTCTTTTTCGAGTGTTGCTTTTGCTGAGGTTTACTATAATGACCCGACTCAAGACACGCTTTGGGACGACTTTACTTATAAGCTGTCATTGGCAGATATTCGCCAGGGCGCGAAAAATGGCGACCCTAAGGCCGAGTATCTATTGGGCGAGCTATATTTGACATATACAGAAGTTGTTGATATTTCTCAGGACTACGATAAAGCTTTACCGCTTCTCCAGTCTTCGTGGAAGAAACACGGTGCTGATGCGGGGCATGCCTTATTTAGAGTTTATTACAATGGCTTGGGAGTGAAAAAGGACTTAAGTGTCGCTTTCAAGTATCTTCAGGAATCTGCTGAAATGGGCTATACACTATCCCAGCGCGATTTGGCTGAAGCATATCGAGGAAAAGATTATGAAGGGCTGGTGGGCCAAGACTACGAAGAAGCAATTTATTGGTATAAAAAGGCTGCCGCTCAAGGTGATAAAAATTCCGCCTTGGCTATGGCTAATTTGTATTATCAGGGCGAGGGTGTCAAGCAAAGTAACGAAAAAGCTTTCGAATGGTTACTACGTTGCAGCAAGCTTAAATATGGTTATGAGACGCAGGGGTTCCGTTCTCTTGCCAAATTCTACGAAGAAGGCATCGGTACCGATGTCGATTTGATTCAAGCCTATAAATACTATGATCTGCGTGGGTCTGCCGGCGCGGAAGGTAAACAGCTCCTATCCAAGCAGATGACCAAGGAACAGATAGAAGAAGCTCGCCGACAGTCGTTGGAATGGCAGAAAGAACACAACGTGCGCATCGGAGGTGGTTTTTTTCAAATGAATTGACCGCTG
>NZ_PZJR01000027.1:0-1236 GCF_003206035.1 Salinicola sp. CPA57 | reverse complement strand
GGGGCCCCAGGGCGAGCGCGTGAATCGCAAGCAGGTCAGGATCAAGGCGCGGATCCCTAACTTGTCGAAGATGGAGTTTGGGTTGAAGATGGAAACGATTTCTATTGTGCGTCCAGAAGAAATCTTTAGCGATTCATTCGCCAAAAGAGACGGAATTTTTGTACTCGATGAGGAGGGCGGTACAAGAAGAAATAATTCCGAGATGCCTGAGTATGATATATCTTTAGGTGATAGCGTTTGCACTGTAGAGCGTACCTTCTATCTGGGCAATGACGAAGCGACGATTGGTGCCAAGCTTAACGTCGTTTTTCAGGATGGACGTGCTCGCCCTTTACGTTATTCGGATGTGTTTAAGTTGGAGTTTGAATGATGAGGTTATTAAAGCTTTTTTTTCTTGTGTTCATGGTAGGGTTTGTCTTTTGGTCTTCGAATGCGTTTTCGGTGACGCTTTACAATGATCCGACATGGCATGAGATGAGAGATGAGACAAGGTGGTGGTCACTTGACGAGTTACATCAAAAAGCAGACGGCGGTGATCTGAAGGGAAAGTATATATTAGGCATAACATACCTCAATGGAAGTAATTATCGAGATGTAAAAGAGGATGGTGAGAAAGCTTATTCTGTCTTCAAGTCTCTGTGGCAAGAGGGTGTTGCTGATGCAGGATATTCTTTGTTTTCAATGTACTATGAAGGGTTTGGTGTTCGTAAGAATTACAAGGCTGCGCTAAGGTATTTGAAAGAGTCAGCTGAAATGGGTTATATACTATCACAAAGGACTTTGGCTGATGCCTATAGTGATTATAAGTATGGAGAGATCGTTGATGCCGATTACGATAAGTCTATTTATTGGTACAAGCTCGCGGCTGAACAAGGTGATCAGATATCAGCCTTGGCTTTGTCGGAAATGTACTATATAGGGAAGGGTGTCGAGCAGAGTGATAAAAAGGCCTTCGATTGGTTGTTGCGTTCTAGCAAGCTAAAGTATGCGGATTCAAGCGCTAGCTTTGTGTCACTGGCCAAATTCTACGAGAAAGGCATCGGCACCGATATCGATCTGGTCCAGGCCTATAAGTATTATGACCTTCAAGGGTCTGCCGGCGCGGAAGGTAAACAGCGCCTATCCAAGCAGATGACCAAAGAGCAGATAGAAGAAGCTCGCCGACAGTCGTTGGAATGGCAGAAAGAACACAACGTGCGTATCGGGGGTGGTTTTTTCCAGATGAATTGACCGCTG
>NZ_PZJR01000026.1:0-1477 GCF_003206035.1 Salinicola sp. CPA57 | reverse complement strand
CAGCGCCTGGAGCAGTGTCGACATCATTCGGCAATACTTCAGCAACGACAAGGGCGACGATGTCGCGCTGACCAAGATCATAGGGGCGGCCGCGGGCATCACGGGGCTGGCCATCGAACTGTCCTGGGAAGAGCACCAGGCGACCTACGTGACGGGTGAGACGGGGCCCCATGGCGAAAAAGTGAATCGCAAGCGGGTCAGGATCAAGGCGCGGATTCCCAACTTGTCGAAGATGGAGTTGGGTTTGATGTTGCAAACGACTTCCGGTCTTCTTTCAGAAGAAATTTTTAATGATGCTTTTATCAAAGAAGACGGCGTTTTTGAAATAGAAAACGCGGGTCAGGGTGGTATGCGTATTTCCGAATCTTCTGAGTATACGGTCTCCCAAGGAGATAGCAATTATGTAATAGAAAGGTCTGTGAGCATGCCCAGTAATGCTCCGCCTAATGGTGTAAGGTTTGAGGTTAATTTTTTAGACAAACGGGCTCGTACATTGATGTACAGGGATGTATTTAATATGGAGGTTTCGTGATGAGAATGCTGGTTGCGCTTATCATTCTTTTGTGGTCAATGAATGCTTTGGCGACCACGCTATACAACGATCCAACTAGCGAAGATCTTAGAGACAAACTTCGTGATATTTCTTTTTTAGAGATAGATGCAAAAGTTCAAAAAAGCCCTGAAGAAAACTACCTGCTCGGGATGATCTACCTGAGCGGAAGCAAAAGACATGAAGTGCCCATGGATAGGCATAAAGCACTCTTAATGCTTGAGTCTTCTTGGGTTCAAGATATAGCAGATGCGGGATATGCTTTATTTACCATTTACTATTATGGGTTGGGTGTTGAAAAAAACTATGAGACTGCCCGGAACTACTTGAAGAAATCTGCAGGAATGGGATATTCTCTCTCCCAAAGAAGTTTAGGGTATGCTTATTATGGGCATAAGTATAGTGAAATAGCGGAGGCTGATTACAAAAAAGCACTTTTTTGGTATGAGTGCGCTGCTGAGCAGGGAGATAAGACTTCTGCATTAGCTATTGCAGAAATTTACTATCTAGGAAGAGGTGTTGATAAAAATAACAAAAAGGCCTTTGAGTGGCTGTTGCGCTCTAGCAAGTTGGAGTATGGAAGCCCCACTGCAAGCTTTGCATCATTGGCAAAGTTTTACGAAGAAGGCATCGGCACCGATATCGATCTGGTCCAGGCCTATAAGTATTATGACCTTCAAGGGTCTGCCGGCGCGGAAGGTAAACAGCGCCTATCCAAGCAGATGACCAAAGAGCAGATAGAAGAAGCTCGCCGACAGTCGTTGGAATGGCAGAAGGAGCACAACGTGCGCATCGGAGGTGGTTTTTTCCAGATGAACTGACCTTTGGCTGGGGCATTATTCCCCGGCGATTGGTAGTGATAGGCCTGGGTACCGTGAGTGCACCCAGGCCTATTTGCGCTTTACCCAGCTCTCGCGCACGGGCCTT
>NZ_PZJR01000025.1:0-33061 GCF_003206035.1 Salinicola sp. CPA57 | reverse complement strand
ACCCGGGGCGATTCACGTGCCCGAGTCGAGTCCATCACCGATTGCGAAGAGAACGTCGCAATCGTGCACGCCTTCTAAGTCTTTCTCCACCACGTCCTCAGCAGTACCCAAGCCAACATCGTGGTAGGGAGAAAATACCTCCAAGCCCATGTCTATCAGGTCTCGGCGAGCCTGCCCCACCATCCAAAGTTCAGCGAGTGTGAAGAATGGGCCAGCGAGGTAGACCTTCGGAGCGTAGCCATTACGGTATCGCTCGGAAGGCTCTAAGGTCTCTGGTTTGAATTCAGCCAGCAATGCTTTGTCGGGAAAACCCTGGCTCTCGCAATAGAAGGCCGTTGCGAGGGAAGCAATTGAGGCTGCATCATGAGCTGAACGGCAATCGTCCAACCAGGCCAGTGCAAAGTGGGCGGCGAAGGTATCACCGGAGCCAATCTTCCATACGCGTTCAGTGCGGTATGCCGGTACTGTCGAGATAGCGCCGTTGTCATATACGAGAGCGCCTAATGGCCCCATTTTAATGACAACTACCTCCGCATTTTCCTGCGTAGCCAATGCGGTCGCGATCTGCTCGGGGTGCATTCCGTTGGAGCCAGGAAGCAGTAGATTGGCTTCGTGGCGGTTCAGGACCAGCGCGAGGTGTCTGGCTGTGGATCCATTGGCGTTGAAGGATTCAGGGCTATCGGCGTTTTGGGGGTCGAATACGGCGTATTCAGCATTAACTACTGCGGTTCCATCCACCATGCCGAACCGAAGCACCTTCTCTGCGGTAACTTGGAGTAGCGACTCGGCATCACCACCGCGGCGAATGTCTGGGGTGGCGAGGCCGTGAATGTACTCGAAGTTAACGCCAATCTGAGAAACTTGCGGATTGAAGCTGAAGTTTTCAGCGGCTGCTCGAGCCTCTATAACGATCTGAGTATCGCTATCCACGCAGGCATGTAGTTCAGCCAGCCCACCGAAACGGGCAATCGCCGTCGCTGCTCGTCCTGCAGATCCATAAATATCGTCCCAAGCCGGGCGCATGCAGCGCTCTCGGTAGACGCCACCTGCGATGGTTATCATTGAGTTCTCCTCGCTCGCGCCTAGACGTGATAAACCCGAAGCCGCACTTGCCCATTACTAACCTGGAGAACACGTGCTTGATACTGCTCGCCTTGGATCATGCATGTACGCAGCTGAGTCAAAAGTGAGTGCACGATACTGCCAGCCTCCATACCGTTGTGAATTGCCACAACGACCTGTTGACCCGCTGTTCCGAAGGTAATATCGAGGATGTCGCCGACGCTAAGGTGAGCAACTACTGATGGTTTCGGCGATGCAAGCTGGGTATCGAACTGAAGTGCTTCGCATGAACTGTTTGGCGTGGATGAACCTAGGTAGCTGTTTCCTGAGCCTGACATTGCTGTTTCCTCACTGGATGTTCGGAAAAGAAATATCACGCCATTGTTACAAAAATCAATATAGTGTCTTTATGCTGTATTCATATGATTGACTGTTTGATTGGTTAAGTAGTTATGACGAATGGAAGTGCCGTCAAGTTTCACGGTCTCTACTGTGAGCATGATGGAAAAGGCATTGGTTATGATGGGGGCTGATATAGGTGGTGGTATAAGACACATCTTTGCTTTTTCAAAAAAACATTGTATTTCAAATGCTTGTTCAAACTATTCGAATCCTACTGGGCCCTACGGTAGTCCAGCCGTTCTGGCGTCTCTGCCGGCCGTTTCGCTGGCGGCATAGCCGACTAGGCGATGGGCCTGCGTCAGGAGTTGATCGAGCGTCTGGGGCACGCCATGGCGTGCGAGATATTCACGACTGGCACAGTTGACGATGTTCACCTGTCCAAGCCGCTGGACCACCAGTGCGCTGTCTTGCAGAGAGCCGAAGCGAACGGCGCAATCGATGCTTTCGGCGATCAGACCCACCGGTCGGTCGCTCGCCACTCCAACTGGAGGTTGGCATGCTGTGCCAACCAGCCGGGGAGGGCCGGCGTTAGCAGGCGACGATGGTACCGCCCAGGCCTCGAAGCCCGTCACAAGGAGGGCAACATGAATTGGGATTTCCTGCCGGTGTTCTTGCCGGCCTGTTTTGCCTTGAACATGGTCTTCGGGCCGAACAACCTGCTGGCGACGACCAACGCCGCGCAAGTGGATCCGCTCAAGGCAGTCATCGCGTCGCTTGGGCGAATCGCCGCCTTCATTCCCATGATCGCGATCGCCGGTATCGGGCTCGGCACGTTGTTGACGACCTCGATGTGGTTTTTCGTCGTCGTCAAATGGGTGGGGGCGGCCTACCTGGCGTGGCTGGGGCTGAAACTGATGCTCGGCAAGCCACGAGCCGTGGCATTCGAGGATGCCGCGCCCCGTTCCATCTGGCATCTGGTGAGGCAGGAGTTCCTGGTCGCCGCCGGCAACCCCAAGGCGATCCTGATTTTCACGGCCTTCCTACCGCAATTCGTGACGCCCGCGCACTACGCCTTGAGCTTCACCGTCGTGGGGGCGCTGTTTCTGGCGATGGAGGTATTGGCGATCGCGATTTATGCCGTCCTGGGCAGCAGGATCGGCAAATACCTGCGCAGCGGAACTGCCATGCAGTGGTTCAATCGTGCCAGTGGCAGCCTGATGCTGGTCTTCAGCCTGGGGCTGTTGGCGATGAAGCGACCGGGTGGTTGAGGGCTGAACGACGGTAGCTTTCAGCATCGCTCCTTCCACTCCCTACGAGCGGCGTGGCCGCGGAGGCTCGAGCGGCGCTCGCCGACCTTTCAGACAGTGCCTAGCACCGTCGACGGTATCTGGCCGGTGGCAGCCGCTGGCAGCGCCGGCTGAGGATGAGCTGGCGTATGCGGTCAGCCATCCAGGCCTTGGCAAGGTTCTCCTCGCCGAACCGGCGATCGGTGATGATGACGGTGTGATTCTTGCCAGGCACATGGAACGAGGGGTGATAGGCCGCCAATCGCTCGCCCTCGTGGCGGGGGCAGGCGCCGTAGCTGGTTTCCACATCGGGCACGCCCGCTTCGCAGATGTGGACATCGTAGGCGATGGCGATCTGATGACTGGCGTAGTAGAACCGCTGCAGGGCCGTGGTGTGGCGACACAGGGCGCTGTCACCGTTTTCCGGCAGAGGCGGGCCATCGGGACTGGAGCGACGCATTTCATCCTCGATACGTGAACGCTGCAGATAACTTGTGTACCAAATGTACATAAAAGGTGCCTCGAGTACAAACTTCATACCGGATACGAAACCTGATGAGGGGCACCGCTATCTGCGGGTTCAATTCTCGCTGTCGGATGGGGCCGGGGTGTCCGTCGTGGTCCGGTACTCCGCCCTGGCGTCCTCGCTGCGATGTTGCTGATGCCCGCGACTGGAGAGGCGTCTGGCGATCAGCTCGAGCAGCAGCAGATCCGCTTCATCCATGTCGCCGGACAGTACGGCCTGCTCGATCTGGCGCAGCGCCTCGGCTGACCTTTGGGAAGGCTGCCGCGAGCGGGTAGGGGAGGGTTCGCCGATATGCCGGGCGTCGTCGGGGGGCGTCGGCGCATCGTCTCTCAGCATCTCCCCCCGGCCGTAGTCCAGCCATTCTTCGCGGATACCGAGCCAGCGGGCCAGCGCGACTTTCCTGTCATGGCCCGGACGCGCTTCGCCGTTGAGCCACTTGCTGGCGGCCTTGGGCGTGACACGCATGGCTCGGGCCAGGCGCGCGCCCATCCCATAGCCGTCCTTGCCTGCGCGACGGAGCGCCTTGTGAAGTCGGGAGCTGAACTCATCCCTGTTACCGGTGTGAACCATGGGTTCAATGTTCCCACCGGTTGAATGTACTTTCAGTACCTGATAATCATGTACTCGAAGTACAGGTACAAGGGGGTGTCATGAGTGCGATCCGTCTTGCGGTCGAGCAGCTCGGTGGCGTATCACGCTGTGCCCGAGTCTGCGGGGTCTCGCCGTCGGCTGTCTGCAAGTGGCTGCGACGGGAGCGATTACCCCGCACGGAGTACACCGGGGAAACCTGTCATGCACTGAGAATGGCCGAGGCAAGCGAGGGCGCCTTCACTGCCGCCTGGTTGCTGGCGAACGCCGGTCCCGCTACGCCCCACGCGGCCGACGGCGGCCCGTTATCCGCCGGAGATCCGCCTGGCACGGAAGATTCCCTCGAACAGGCTGATATTCGTCAGGCAAGGCCCGGGACATCAGTGACACCATAATGCACCGTACTCATTGATTTAATGAATGCTTCGAGAAATAAAATAGAGAGGGAAATGAGTCAAAAAAAGCCCAGCATAAGCTGGGCAAAAATCAGACCATGAGGGTAAATGATAGCAATAATAATCGTTGGTAAGCGATTGTAATTTACTGATCAGAAGCAAGTGATCAAAAGATTTTGGCTATTATTGTTGGCCGAAATCGTCTCGATTTTATTCTATGTTTTGGGTTCCACTTATATAGCATTAACCTGATTAGAATCCGATTTTTTATTGTCCTCTTCTCGAAAGGTTTTGAGAACGCTACGGTTTCTGCCACCATGTTTTGCTTCGTAGAGTGCATCGTCGGCCCTTTTCATCCAGCGCTTGACGTCGTCGGAAGGGTGCAGCCCTGTGATACCCAGAGAGGTGGTTATGGGATAGGAGGGATCGCCAAGCTGACTGGCGATGATCGCACGCAGATCTTCCGCCACGGCGGCGGCATCGGCCTCTTCGATATCCGCCAGCAGTAGTACGAATTCTTCACCACCGAAACGAAACAGGCAGTCATCGAACCTCACACTCCGGCGGATGAGGTTTGCGCATTTCGCCAGCACCTCATCGCCATAGGCATGGCCGAACCGGTCGTTGATGCCTTTGAAATTGTCCAGGTCCAGAAGTATGAGAGAGCTGGGACGCCCCTCGTTCAGCAGCCGACCCCTGGCGACTGCCAGCGAGTCCTGAAGGGATCGGCGGTTGCGGGCTCCGGTCAGGAAGTCGTGGGTGGCGAGTCGCTCCAGGGATTTTTGCTGCAAGTCGCTTCTTCTGGCGTAGAGATAGGCACAGCTATTTGCCGTGATGCTGGAAGCGATGAAGGAGAAGATGCTCTCGGGCCGCGAAAGCTGCATCAATACCGGAATCATCACGATACTCATGACGATATTGATCACGAGCGCACGCTTGGCATCCGTCAGAAAGAAATTGGTCAGCATCATGGGGAAAAACCAGAATACGCCTACGATGCCAAGGACATTGCTGGTGATGTCGGCAAAAACGGTGCTGGCCACTGCCAGGATGAGACCACCACGTTGGCTGTCATCGGCACACCAGGAATAGCCGACGATGCAGAGGATAACGAGGAGCGTGACACCGTCGAAAAGCCCCTTGTCGAAGCTACCTTGGGCGAACCTGTAAACGCTGAACGGCAGAAGAGTCAGTGTCTCGCAGACCCCCAGGAGCGAGATTACCCGAAGGACGAAGTCCTGCCTTAAACGATGCCTGATGGACCTCATCCTTTTGCTCATTAAACCGGATCCCCGCATGCTGGTCCTGAGTCATTCAAGTCGTGGCTCGATTCAGTAATATTTGCTTACATTCAGCTTAACCAAATTTTGTCGACAGGAGAGAGCAATTTTTGTGCCCGATTTCTTTGACTTTTTTATCAATAATGAGGCTGTTTTGTATGACATATGTCAGGTAGATGAATCCAAATCAGCTTCGCTTCCCACGGGATATGACCGCGCATAAAACCTCAGCGGCGGGCGGCGTCCCGAGGGGCGGTGGCAAAGGAATCAGTCATAAGTCAGTAGGGACGTGGGCAAGAGGTGCAAGGGGTAAGAGGGCAAGGTGAAGAGGATGAGGGGATCCTGTCGGGGAACGACAAGCCGCCGGCTTCGTGCCGGCGGCTGTTGCGTTGGTGCTGCGAGGGGGCGAGCTTACAGCGTGGTGACGCTGACCTCGCCGTTGCCTCGTGTGTCGTGGGCGAACTGCCCGCTGCCCCGTAGCGCTTGAGCGGCTGCGTCACTTTGCCCCTCACCGACCAGCGGGTTGCGGCTTGCCGAAATGTCGGTGGCCAGTTGCGTGGCATCGGCGACGTTCTGCAGAGCCTGGTCCGCTGCCGCGCTGTGGCCGCCGTTGACGGTGTCGACGCTGTAACGGGTCGGCAGCGCGTGATACTGCGCGGTCTGTTCGATGTTGAGCGCTTCGCTCTGCTGGTCGAAGTGACGCTGTTCGACGGCACTATTGGCCTGGGCGACGGTGGGCAGAGCGACGGCGATAGCGATGGCTGCGAGAATGCGAGTTTTCATGGTGTTGCCTCCAATGATCATCTGTTTTGGTGTCGGGCTCTTGGCCTCGACCTGTGATGTCATTATGATTCCTTTAGCCGTCTAACTAAAATCGAATGGCACGAAATGAACTATCAATGCGAATGATGGCGGCGGGGATATCTGAAATTTTTCGATGTGGCAGCGCATAACACCAAAAAGGGAGCCGTTTGGCTCCCTGAATGGACTAGCGCTGCTATGTTGCCCGAAGGCGAAGTCTTACAGGCTGGCGAAGTTCACTTCGACGTTGCCGTTGTCATTGCTGACAGTCTGCGTGGCGTTCTGCAGCGCCTGGCCGGCAGCGGCGCTTTGGCCTTCACCGATCAGACCGTTGTGAGACGGTTGCACGTTAGTGCTCAGCTGGCTGGACTCGGCAACGTTCTTGAGTGACTGATCGGCAGCGACGCTGTGACCACCATCGACAGTGTCGACGCTGTAGCGAGTCGGCAGCGCGTGGTACTGCGCGGTCTGCTCGATATTGAGTGCTTCGCTCTGCTGGTCGAAGTGACGCTGTTCGACGGCACTGTTGGCCTGGGCGACGGTCGGCAGTGCAACGGCGATTGCGATGGCTGCGAGAATGCGAGTTTTCATGGCGTTACCTCCAGATAATGTCTTCTTTTAGTGGCCTTTCGGCCTAACCGATGACGACATTATGGGAGGCTATCCTTTAGTCTGCTAATCACGCGTAGTGAATTCGACTATCGATGGGATTAATACGAAGGTATAAGGCATGCGGCAGAGGCGCAGTGTAATCCTTCTTGCGTGAATTCAAAATCCTGGCGTTATCCATGAGGCTCACCGTTCGGGTTTTCGCGGTTTTGCTCGGCACGGTTTCGACCGCCATAATGGCGCCATCTCCTCCATCGCTTGTCAGCCAGAGAACGCCATGACCCGCACGCCTCGGGAAAATGCTCCCGCCGAATCACCACGCGCTGCCGAGCCACAGGTCAATGTGGGTGACGTCGCTTATCTTCGTGTGACCAAGGTCAACGATGTCGGCGCCTTCCTGAACTGGGGCCGGCCCAAGGATCTGCTGCTGCCCTTCGGCGAGCAGCGCTTCCGCCCGGATGAGGGCAAGCGCGTGCTGGTGATGATCTATGTCGACGATCGCATGCGTCCGGTGGCCAGCATGAAGCTCGACAAATTCCTGCAGGACGAATCGGAAGGGCTGAAGGCAGGCGACCGGGTATCGCTGGTGATCGCGGATCTGACCGATCTCGGTGCCAAGGCGGTGGTCAACAGCCGTTTCTGGGGGCTGCTGTATCACGACGACATGTCGCGCCCGCTACGCCGGGGCGATCGTATGGATGGCTATGTTCGCCGTGTACGCGACGACGCTCGCCTGGATCTGTCGCTGCTGCCACCTGGGCAGGCGCGTCTGGATGTGGTCGGCGACAAGGTGTTGGCAGCGCTGGCCGCCAACGACGGTTTTCTGGCCCTCGGTGACAAGAGCCCGGCCGACGCCATCAAGGCCCGCCTCGGCGTCAGCAAGAACGCCTTCAAGCAGGCCATCGGCCGGCTCTACAAGCAGCGCCGGATCGTCATCGAAGACAACGGGATCCGGCTGATCGAGGGCAATTGATCCCCGCCTGTCAGCGCTGCTGCCAGGCGCGGTACCACCCCAACCCTGCCTCCGTGTCACCGCGCGGCTTGTACTCGCAGCCGAGCCAGCCTGCATAGCCGTCGCGATCGAGCTGTTCGAATAGCCACGGATAGTTCACTTCGCCGCTATCGGGCTCGTGCCGTTCGGGTACGCCGGCAATCTGAATATGGCCCACGCCGTCGCGATAGCGCTGGTAGGTCTTCCAGATATCTCCATCCATGATCTGGGTATGGTAGAAATCCATCTGCACCTTGACGTTGGGCTCGCTCAGCTCGGCAACGATGGCGTGGCCATCGGCCTGATGGTTGAGAAAATAGCCCGGCATGTCGCGAGTGTTGATCGGCTCGATCAGCAGCGTCAGGTCGTTCTCGGCGAGTTTTCTGGCCGCAAACCTTAGATTTTCCAGATAAATATCCCGATGACCGCTTGACAATGTTTCACGGGAAACATTGTCCGGCGCTGAGCCCGATTCCGCCACCAGCCCTGCCATGGCATGCAGGCGCTGGCAGTTCAGCGCCTTGGCATAGCGAATCGCGGTATCGACGCTTGCCCGGAACTCCGTCTCGCGTTCAGGGAGCGCGGCCAGACCGCGCTCGCCGGCTGCCCAGTCGCCCGGCGGCAGATTGAACAGCACCTGCTCGAGCCCGTGACGCTCGAGCTCGGCGGCGATCGCTTCGGGTTCGAAATCGTACGGGAACAGAAACTCGACGCCCTCGAAACCGCTGGCGGCGGCCTGGGCGAAGCGCTCCATGAACGGGACTTCGTTGAACATCATGCTGAGATTGGCAGCGAAACGCGGCATGGCCTGATTTCCTCGATGACCCTGTTGACAGTGGTGGTACGGGCAGACGAATGCGCGGCTACCACTGGGCGCCGAAGGCGTCGCGCAGCTCGTCGATCTCTTTCTCGTTCAGCGTGCGCACATCGTGCTGGCGCAGCAGCAGATAGAGCTTGGCGGTTTCTTCCAGCTCCTCGATGGCGTTGCGTGCCGCTTCCAGCGTCTTGCCGGCGACCACCGGGCCGTGATTGGCCAGTAGCACCGCGGCATGATCCAAGGCATAGTCGCGCACGGCGTCACCCAGCGCGGCATCACCGGGGCGGTAGTAGGGCACCAGTGGCAGGCGGCCGACGCGCATCACGAAGTAGGGTGTGATCGGCGGCAGGCAGGAGTGCTCATCGAGCCCGTTGAGACACGACACGGCGGCCGAGTGCGTGGCGTGAAGGTGGATGATCCCGCCGGTATCCGGGCGCTGTTCGTAGAAGGCCCTATGCAGGAAAGACTCCTTGGTCGGCGGCTTGCCGGCCAGCAGGTTGCCGTCCCAGTCGAGCTTGGAAATCTCCGCCGGATCGAGTGCGCCGAGGCTGGCGTTGGTCGGTGTCATCAGCCAGCCGTCGTCGAGCTTGGCGCTGATGTTGCCGGAGGTGCCTGGCGCCATGCCCAGGTTACGGAAGGAGCGGCCGATCTCGGCGATCTCTTCGCGCAGGCGGTTTTCGGTGGATGATGTCGAGGTGTGGATCGCGGTCATGGCATCAGTTTCCAGGCTTTGGTCATGAAATCGGGGGCGCCGAAGTTGCCTGACTTGAGCGCCAGCGCCAACGGTTCTTCGGTACCCAGCGTGGTCGTCCACGGCACGCCGGGATCGATACTCTCGCCGATCCGCAGTCCCTGAACGTCGAGGGCGGTGACCACGGCGCCGGAGGTCTCGCCCCCGGCCACCAGTAGCCGGCGCACGCCAAGGCGTCCGACCAGCTCGGCGGCGATCTCCGCCATGGCGCGCTCGACCAGCTCGCCGGCCTGCTGCACGCCGAGCCGCTGTTGCGCCCGGCGGACTTCCTCGGGTGAGGCGCTGGCGTAGATCAGCACGGGGCCGGCATCCAGATTGCCTTCAGCATATTCCAGTGCGGCATCGACGACGCCTTGATAGTCGTCGTCCAGCGCCTGGGCATCCAGGTGAACGCTCGGCATGCGCTGCCGGGCGTACTCGATCTGGGCCAGCGTGGCCCGCGAACAGCTGCCGCTCAACACCGCTTCGCGACCGGCGATGGGTTCGAGTCGAGCCGCATCCTGGGTGTGATCGAGACGTTCGGCGACATTGGCCGGCAGCCCCAGCGCCAGGCCGGAGCCCGCGGTCACCAGCGGCAGATCGCGGCAGGCTCGCGCCAGCATGAACAGGTCGTCATTATCGATGGCGTCGCAGATCGCGATACCGATACCGTCGGCCTTGAGTGCGTCGATGCGCGCGGTGACGGCAGCATCGCCCTGGCGCAGCGTGGCGTAGTCGATCAGTCCGACATTGCGCGTCGTCTGCGCGTTGAGCACACGGACCAGGTTGGCGTCGGTCATCGGCGTCAGCGGGTGGTCCTGCATGCCGCTTTCGTTGAGCGGGACGCCATTGGCGAACAGGTAGCCGTTGAACACGCTGCGGCGGTTGGCCGGCAGGGCCGGGCAGGCGACGGTGAAGTCAGTGCCCAACGCTTCCATCAGCGCCTCCGTCACTGGGCCGATATTGCCGGCCGGCGTCGAATCGAAGGTGGAGCAGTACTTGAAATAGAACTGCTCGCAGCCCTGCTCTCGCAGCCAGTCGAGCGCCTGGATCGACTGTTCGATGGCCTCCCTGGCCGGAATGGTGCGCGATTTCAGCGCCACGACCACGGCGTCCACGCCCGCTTCCAGCGGTGCCTGGGGGATGCCGATGGTCTGCAGCGTGCGCATCCCGGCACTGACCAGCTGGCTGGCGAGATCCGTGGCGCCGGTGAAATCGTCGGCGATGCAGCCGAGGATGGGCCGCATGCTGGGCCGTCGCTCATCCGCTTTTGAAAGAGAGTTCGCCATCGCTCAAGCACCTCCATGATCGTTGGGATCGGCGTTGGGACCGCCATCGAAATCGAATCCGGCATCGTTGGCGGCCGTGCCGGGAAGCGTGATACCCGGGTAGACCTTGATCACCGCCGAATCGTCTTGCCGTCCCAGCCCCTGGGCCGACGCGAGGGTGAACTGGCTCAGCGCCTGGGCGGTGAGCGGCAGCGGAAATTTGTCGCGATGAGCGGTGTCGTGAACGATGCCGAGATCCTTGACGAAAATATCCACCGCCGAGTGCGGGGTGTAGTCGCCGGCCAGGATGTGCGGTACGCGATTCTCGAACATCCAAGAATTGCCGGCACTCTGGGTGATCACCTCGTAAAGCGTCTGCGGGTCGCAGCCGCCGCGAATGCCGTAGGCCATCGCCTCGGCGGCGGCAGCGATATGCACCCCGGCCAGCAGCTGGTTGACCAGCTTGACCTGCGAGCCCTGCCCCAGCCCCTCTCCCAGACGAAACACCTTGGCGGCGAGGGCGTCGAGCACGCTGTCGGCGCGCGCGAACAGCGTCGCGGGGCCGGAGGCCATGATCGTCAGCTGACCGGCGGCCGCCTTGACCGAACCGCCCGAGATCGGCGCATCGAGCAGGTGGATATCGTGGGCGGCGAGGTCGCTACCCAGCGCCTGCACGGCATCCGGGGCGCAGGTCGCGCAGGAAATGACCAGGCTGCCAGGCTTCAATCCCGGAAGCAGGCCGTTGTCATCAAACAGCACCGCCCGGGTCTGCTCGGCGTTGACCACCACGGTCAGCACGATCTCGACCTCGGCCGCCATTTCGGCGGGTGTTGCCACGGCGTGTCCGCCGGCGCCGGCAAAACTGGCCCGCGCCTCCTCGCGCAGATCACAACCCCAGGTCTCGAAGCCGGCACGCACCAGCGACATGGCCATGCCCATTCCCATCGAACCCAGTCCGATCACGCCGATGCGGGGCCGTTGTGTGGTGGTCATGATGGTCTTTCTCCCTGTTGAGTCGACGATGTCGACGACGGTTCAACTGGCGCCTCGGCTCGCTCGAGCACGCTCTTGAGCAGATCGGGGGGCGCCTGCCGCAGTCGCATTTCGGCGTGTTCCAGATGAATGGTGGCGGCGCGCGCGGCGGCATCGGCATTACCGGCGGCAATGGCGTCGAGAATGGCCTGATGCTCGGCAACCACCTGTTGCATGAAGGTCTCACGCATCGATTCGTTGGTCCGCGTCACGCGGATCGCGTGATGCAGGAAGCGATTGTAAAAATCGAGCACGGCGGTGAAGTGCGTGTTGTTGGCCGCTTCGGCGATGGCGCGATGGAAGGCAAGATCCTGATCGACCCCGGAAAGCCCCGCCTCGACGGCTTCGTCGATATCCACCATCGCGTTGCGAATACGGCGGAGCTGCGATGGCGTGCATCGCTCGGCGGCGAGCCGTGCGGCTTCCACCTCCAGCGGCCGGCGCAACTCCAGCACCTCGACCACCGATTGCAGATCGGGGTCGGGGATCGGCAGGCGCAGTGAGATCGTCGGGGATTCGGCGACGAAACTGCCGCTGCCGCGTCGCGAAGTGACCAGGCCGCCATTGCGCAGCATCGAGATCGCTTCGCGTACCACCGAGCGGCTGATGCCGTAACGCTCACCCAAGGCGGCCTCGGTGGGCAGCCGCGCACCGCGGCCCCATTCGCCGGCCTGTATGGCGTCGCTCAAGCGCTGGGCGACCTGTTCGGAAAGCTGCGGGCCGCGCGATGGCTGTTCGATGTTTTCACTCATTTGTTGTCACTCGCGATCCCCAATCCTCATGCGTTCGTCGAATGGCCGGCACGTTGAATGCCGTCGTGACGGCATGTGGCGATCTTCTCCGACCAATGGCGGTGTTGCCTGTTCGCTCAATTTGTCAGACAAGATGTTAAATCTCAAATCTCAGCGCAATTCGCCTTTCGTCAATTGAGCGCCATCCAGTGAACGAAGGCAGCGCCTCAAAGGAGCAACGCCATGCATGTGATCGTGACGGGAGGCGCCGGTTTTCTCGGTGCCAGACTGATTCAACAGCTGCTTGCGGGAGAGGCGTCGATTGAGGGGCAGGCCATCACGCGGGTGACGTCGATCGATCTGGCGCCGTGTCCGGTAACCGACGGTCGGGTCGAATCGCTGACCGGCGACATCGCCGATCCCGATTTCATTGAGTCTGGGCTGATCCAGCAGGCACTGGCCGACGATACCGGCGCCGTCTGTCATCTGGCGGCGGTGGTGAGTTCCCAGGCCGAGGCGGACTTCGAGCTCGGCATGCGGGTCAATCTGGATGCCACGCGCACGCTGCTGGAAGCGTGCCGGGCGCATCCAAGGCGGCTGCGATTCCTGTTCGCCAGCTCGCTGGCGGTGTTCGGTCCGGGGCTATCTCAAGGACTCTCCCAAAAGCGATCCCAGCCGGTGCCGGAAGCCGTCGGGCCTCAGCCACGTTCTTCCTACGGCGCGCAGAAAGCGATCGGGGAGCTGCTGGTCAACGACTACAGCCGGCGCGGTTTCGTCGACGGTCGTGTCTGTCGCCTGCCCACCATCGTGGTTCGCCCCGGCAAACCGAATCAGGCGGCCTCGTCGTTTGCCAGCTCGATCATCCGCGAGCCGCTGTCCGGCCTCGAGGCGATTTGCCCGGTGGCTGCCGGCCTGCCGCTGTGGCTCTCCTCGCCCCGCGCCGTGGTCGCCAATCTGGTCCATGCGCTGGCGCTCGAGGGAGAGGCGCTGGGCGATTGGCGCACGCTCAACCTGCCTGGCATCACGGTGACGGTGAACGAGATGCTCGACGCGCTCGAGCGGCAGGCCGGTGCGCCCGCGCGCGATCTCGTGCGCTTCGAGCCGGATGCCGGCATCGATGCCATCGTGGCCAGTTGGCCGGGCGGGCTGGATGTCGAGCGGCCGTTGGCACTGGGGTTCCAGGCCGATGCCGACTTCGACGCGATCATTCGTGCCTATCTCGAGGACGAGCGGGAGGAAGAGCTCGACGACTGAACCGGTTTCTGGAAAGACGCTCCGGACTCGGTAGATCCGTTCCTTGAACCCAGCAGGCAACAACACCCAATAAAGCCCACAAGGAGTCACGCCATGACAGACACTGTCGCTGGCCCCCAGGTCATCATCGGCCTGGGTATCGCTATCTTCGTGATGATCGCGCTGGTGCTGAAGACCCGCGTTCATGCGCTGCTCGCCCTGATCATCGCCGCCTCGATCGCCGGTTTGATCGGCGGCATGTCGCCCAATGCGGTGATCGATTCGATCACCACCGGCTTCGGCAAGACGCTTTCCACCATCGGCCTGGTCATCGGTTTCGGCGTGATGATGGGGCGAATTCTCGAAGTCTCCGGTGCCGGCCAGCGCATGGCCTATTCGATTCTCAAATTGCTCGGCAAGGAGCGCGAGGACTGGGCGATGGCGCTCACCGGTTATATCGTCTCGATCCCGATCTTCTGCGACTCGGCCTACGTGATTCTCAATCCGCTGGTGCGGGCATTGGCGCGCAACAGCGGGCGCTCGGTGCTGACGCTCGGCATCGCGCTGGCCTCGGGGCTGGCGGTCACCCATAGCGCGGTACCGCCAACGCCGGGGCCGCTGGGCGTCGCCGGCATCTTCGGTGTCGACATCGGTCTGATGATCGCCTGGGGCCTGGTCTTCACCGCGCCGGCGCTGATCGTGATGGTACTTTACGCCCGTTTCATGGGGCCGCGTATCGAGGCGATGATCGAACGCGACGTGCCGGGATCGCTGAAGCGCGATACGGAAGACGACCCGCTCGCGGCGCACCTGGAGGAGAGCGAGCTGCCGACGTTGTTCAAGTCGGTGTTGCCGATCGGGCTGCCGATTCTGTTGATCTTCCTCAACACGCTGGTCACCGCGCTGGTCGGTGGCAGCGATGCACCGGGTATCGTCGTTCAGGTCGTCCAGTTCATCGGCAACCCGGTGATCGCGGTGGGCATCGGCGTGCTGGTGGCGGTCTACGGTCTGGTGCCGAAAATGCCCAAGGACCAGGTCCTGGCGCATCTGGAAAAAGGCGTCGAAAGCGCCGGTATCATTCTGCTGGTGACCGGTGCCGGGGGCGCGCTGGGTGCCGTGCTGCGGGCCAGCGGTGCCGGTGACTACATCGGCGAAAGCATTGCCGGGCTTGCGCTGCCGGCGGTGCTGATCCCGTTCATCATCGCCACGCTGGTGCGCTTCGTGCAGGGCAGCGGTACGGTCTCGATGATCACCGGCGCGTCGATCTCGGCGCCAATCCTGGCCTCGATGCCGGATGTCAACATGGTGCTGGCGGCCCAGGCGGCGTGTCTCGGCGGGCTCTTCTTCAGCTACTTCAACGACAGCTATTTCTGGGTGGTCAACCGCCTGCTCGGGGTCAAGACCGCCAAGCATCAGCTACTGGTGCTGTCGGTGCCGACGACGCTGGGCTGGGCCACCGGGCTGGTGGCGCTGCTGATCGCCAACGCCTTCGTGGGTTGAGGGAAAAAGGCCAACGACTTCCCTCAGTGAACAGGAGTCATGCAATGAAAATCACTCGAGTCCGCGCCCGGGTTTTCGAATGGAAGGGCGAGACGGTGGCGCCCAAGGCGCACTTCTGCACCAACGCCATGGATGCGCTGTGGGATCGCGGCGATGCGATGCAGAGCTTCCGCTTTCATGGCTGGGCGGTGATCGAGATCGAGACCGACAGCGGTCTGGTCGGTCTCGGCAACGTGGCGCTGGCCCCTAGGGTCGCCAAGACCATCGTCGATCAGCATCTGGCCCCACTGATCGTGGGGCAGGATCCGTTCGACTACGAATACCTGTGGCAGCGCATGTACCGCGCCACGCTGGCCTGGGGTCGACGTGGCATCGGCATGGCGGCGATCTCCGGGGTGGATATCGCGATATGGGATCTGATGGGCAAGGCGCTCGACAAGCCGGTGTTCAAGCTGCTCGGGGGGCGCACCAAGGAGAAGATCCCGTGCTACGCCTCCAAGCTCTACCACGACGATCTCGACGTCATGCAGGCCGAGGCGCAGGGCTATCTCGATCAGGGCTTCCAGGCGATGAAGATGCGTTTCGGCTATGGGCCCAGGGACGGGCCAAAAGGCATGCGCGAGAATCTCAAGAGCGTCGCCGCGGTTCGCGAGGTGATCGGCGAAGATATCGACCTGATGGCCGACTGCTACATGGGCTGGAATCTCGACTACGCCCGGCGCATGTTACCCAGGCTGGCGCCGTTCGAGTTGCGCTGGCTGGAGGAGCCGGTCATCGCCGACGATATCGACGGTTACGCCGAGCTCAACCGCATCGCGCCGATGCCGATTTCCGGCGGCGAGCACGAGTACACCGTGCACGGTTTCCGTCAGTTGCTGGAGAAGCGCGCGGTCTCGGTGATCCAGTACGACACCAACCGCGTCGGCGGCATCACCGTGGCGCGCAAGATCAATGCCCTGGCGGAAGCCTTCGAGGTTCCGGTGATCCCGCATGCGGGGCAGATGCACAACTACCATCTGACGATGTCCTCGCTCGCCTCGCCGATGTCGGAGTTCTTCCCGGTGCATGACGTCGAGATCGGCAACGAACTGTTCTACTACCTGTTCGAAGGCGACCCGGCCCCGGTCGATGGCTATCTGGACCTCGCCGACGACCTACCGGGGCTCGGTCTCTCCCTCAACGAACGCTACCTCGACGGCTTCCATATCCTCGAGTAGCGCGCCCCGGCTGCCGTGGCGTGTCCAGGACGCCACGCCAGTGATCGGCCGTCATGAACGCCCCGAGGCTGTCAGGGCATCCTGGCTTGCAGTCGCTCGGCCAGCCAGGCTCGGGTGCCGGGATGCCCGCTGCGTTCGGCGCGTTCCGCCAGTTCCAGGGCCAGTTCGACATCGCCGGCCTTGAGAGCGGCATCGATCATGCGGCGGTAATCGAAATCCGCGGTGTCGTTCGCCGCCGCTGGGGTCGGCGCCGGTGCGGCATTCTGCGCTGGGGGGGCGGCTGCCTGGCGCGTCGGCACCGCGCCGGTACCCGGAAGGGGCGTCATGCCGGTACCACCGCTCAGCGAGGCGATCTCCAGGATGACCTGGCCGGTGGCAGCATGCTCGGCGCGAGGATCGGGGCCGGCGGGTTCGGCAAGACCTCTGACCCGGGCATAGGCTTTGGCTTCCGACTCGTAGCTCGTCGAGCCCCGGCGATCCTGCTCGCTCGAATAGATGACCACGTACTGGGCATCCGGGCCAGGCATCAGGCTGAACCGGCCATCAAGCCGCGCGCTGGAGAAACCGGTGGGTCGGCGGACCTCGAGCGAGTCGCTCGATAGCTTTCTGACCGGCTGGAACGCGGCATCGAGCACCATGATCGTGGGTGCGAAGACCTGGCCGTCCCGGATCGGGCTGGTGACGCTCAAGGCCACCGGACCGGCATGGCGGGGCAGCTCGAACGCCTGGAAGAAACTCTTGCCATCGCCGAAGTCGTGAACCGGGGTCTGCGGCGTGAAGTCCAGCGTCAGTGTCTCCCGCGCCGTCAACGGCTGATACGGCAGCGAGGCCAGCGAGGCGCAGCAGTCCGGCGCACCGGCCAGGGCCTGCTGCCCCTGCTGGGCAGGAATGGTCGGGGCTTGGGGTGCC
The DNA here is from genome assembly GCF_003206035.1 of Salinicola sp. CPA57. Taxonomy (NCBI): domain Bacteria; kingdom Pseudomonadati; phylum Pseudomonadota; class Gammaproteobacteria; order Oceanospirillales; family Halomonadaceae; genus Salinicola; species Salinicola sp. CPA57. Next base: position 15,744 of record NZ_PZJR01000025.1, on the reverse strand, counting down.
ATCAGCGGTGTACTGCATCCCGCCAGGGCGAACAGAAGCGTGCTCAACGGCACGGCGAGGCGATACGAACTCAACATTCGGTAACTCCTGCTGGAGACGAAAACGGCTCCGGAGCGGCAAGCCTCCGGAGCCCAAGGGATCGAAACAGCGCGAGCGTGGATCTCGCGGTCGGGGCTCAGCTACCCCACCACACCTCCATCTGGGCGCCGAACGTCAGCCCGTTGTTGTCGTCGATGTCGACGTTGTTGGGGCCGGCACCGGTATCGAGCGAGTTGGCGTTACGGGCATCGGTGTAGGCGTCGCCGTTCCACTGCGCGTAAGTGGCGAACAGACGGATGGTCGGGCGAATCATGGCGCCACGTCCCGCCGACCACTGTTGGGCGAGGGTCAGTTTGGTCAGGTGGTGATCGCCACTATCGTAGCCACTGACGCCGCCTTGCGGCTCGATACGGTCGTAGCCCAGCTCGACCGCCGTGCTCATGATGTCGCTCCAGTAGTAGACCGGGCGGACACCGGCGGAAAACCACTTGCGACCAGTGTTGTCGTCCATGTCCTTATCCTCGTAGACGAGGGCGTAGAGCATGTCGAGCTGGTCAGGCACCAGCCAGATCTGACCGTGATCGAGCGCGCGCCACATGCTGCCTTCCTGACGAAGCGCGCCGGTGCCGCGTCCGACAGCGTTGCCGTCACGAGTGATGATGCCGTCGGTGGCGTACTGAACCGCGAAGGTATTGCTGCCGCCGAACCAGCCACTTTGGGTGTGCTCGATGGTCCCCATCCAGCCCTTGTCACCCTCGTCGTAATCGACATCCTGATCGTCGTAGTAGTCCTTCTGCCATTCGGACAGCGACGAGCGGCCGTAGTCGACACCCAGCTCCAGCGTGCCGCCGGGATTGACGGGAATGTCGCTCCAGCGTGCATCGAGCGTATCGTCCGAGATCTGCTGGCCTGAATCGGGGAACAGGCCATCGCCATCGTCGTTACCTTCGCTGCGGGTCCAGGCAAAACTCAGATTACCGGTGCCGACGTCGATATCCGAAATCCCGACCCCGGGACCCGAGACGTCCCAGTAGTAGAAGTCGTTCATATGGATGTCATGGCGCTGGTAGAAACGCTTGCCCGCCCACAGCGTGGCACCGGGCAATCCGCCGACGACGTTGTTGCCGGAGACATACATCTCCCGCAGGGAAATATTGTTGTCGTCGTCCTTGAGCGATTCGTCGTCGTTGTCCTGCGCGGTGACATAGGCTACCCGGCTGGCGAAGTCGAAAGAGGTGTCCTGCTGTTGATACAGCTGCGCCCCGAGCCCGATCTCTGCATAGGTCTCGCATTCGTTGCCCAGGCGGTATTTTGCAGGAGCGCCCGCCGACTTGAAGCAGGTCTGGCTGCCGCCTCCCGAGGTCGAGCCGATGCCGGATCGAGCGTAACCGAAGAACTCGGGGTTGATATCGGCGTGAGCCAGGGCCGGCACGACGCAGGAGGCGCCGATGACGGCGGCGAGGAATGGCCGGCGTAGCACGTTGTGTGAGGCAATCATTATTGGTGTCCCTCGTGGTCTTGTCGTTGATTGCTGTTGTTGGTCGCTTTCGTCAATCGTTGTTGCCAATGACGGTTGTCAATGACTGTTGCTGTCGTCGGCAGCCGGATGAAACCTGCGGCTGCGCAAGGCGCCCTGGAAAAATTCGCAACCGACGTGTCAGGGACACGCGCGTGGCGCTGCCAAAGCGTCGTGCTCGGTGGGCTCATATCAGGCTTGATAGCAAGAAAGACATGAGCCGATACGTCTTTCAGAAATTGTCGGTAGCCCCGCCTGCATTCCCTTCTGCATGGCTCGGCGAGAATCTTTCTGCCGTTACCCAAGGCTCGCTTCGACGGAAATGGTCTCGCCAGGGACGTTATGTCTGTCGCTTATTCGCTGGTGTAAATGTCGGCAGGCATCCTGTGAACATCGAGACCGAAAGCGTCGATACAGGATTTCACCAGGTTCGCCTTTCGCTGCGATCCATCAGCTTCCTTTTTAGTCCGTCGCAGCCTCTCTTTTCGTTATTGTGACTCCCTGAGCTGAGCGCCATTATTTCTATTACTTCGTAAACTTTCATTGTAACCATGGTCTATAAAGACAAAGGTCTAAACTAACTCTTTGAGATTTTGACATTCTCTTTTTAATAACAATGGCTTGTGTGTGTCTGGAAAAGATTGTAATCGACATCTTACATACCAAAGTATTAAATGTTACCAATCGCTGATTGTGATAGACGGGCGCTCGCTGCGTCGTAAAATGAGGTGTTTCGGCAGGATGGATACGTCTATGACGAAATAAATGGACCCTTTGAGAATGAGGAAGTTGGCACTATTGCTAGAAGGTCATCGACCTCGTTGTCGAAATTGCCGGGTAATGGTTGAAAGGTTGCAGGATGAAAGGATCGAGCCGTGGGGTCCGAGTTCGCGTGGGAGGAGTTCGTCGTTCTAGGGCGTTTTGTGAAGGTCGGCGTTGATATCGGACAGTGGATAGGGTGATTCGGCAAGGGTCGCCGTTGGACGAATTCCCCGAATGTGCCGGCTTGGCCTAGGATGACAGGGTAAAGCGCGATACTTATCGACCTGCATCCAGTCGGCGATCAACGGAAATTCCATGAAATCGGACCTGCGACATGAGCCGGGTATGTCCATACCCAAGGAAATGCATTACTCGGATCGCGTGGGCTGGTTGCGCGCAGCGGTGCTGGGAGCCAACGACGGTATCGTCTCCACCGCGAGCCTGATCATCGGCATGGCGACGGCGGGGGCGACGTTGGCGGGAGTGCTGACCGCCGGTGCGGCCGGTGCGGTTGCCGGGGCGATGTCGATGGCAGCGGGTGAGTATGTCTCCGTCAGTTCGCAAAAGGACACCGAGCACGCCGATCTGGCGCGCGAGCGGCGCGAACTGGCCGCGAACTACGAGTTCGAGACCCGCGAGCTGGCGGAAATCTACGAGGCGCGGGGGCTCTCCTCCCCGTTGGCGCAGGAAGTCGCCGAAAAACTGATGCATCACGACGCGCTGGCCGCGCACGCGCGAGACGAGCTCGGCTTCAGTGACGTCAGCGAAGCTCGCCCCCTGCAGGCAGCGATCGCCTCGGCACTGACGTTTCTTGCGGGGGCGGCGTTGCCGCTCATTGCCGCGCTGGGGGCTTCCCGACAGAGTCTCGCGGTGGTGGTTGCCCTGGGGTCGCTGGTGGCGCTCGGTCTGCTGGGCGTGCTGTCGGCCAGAGTGGGCGGGTCTCGCATCTCGGTGGCCGTCGTTCGGATCATCGTTTGGGGTGTGCTGGCCATGGGCGCGACGGCCGGAGTGGGCTGGCTGTTCGGCGTCTCCAGTGCCTGATCGGGTTTGCCGGCGCGTCATCGGTCAACTACAAATTAGGGCCAGGCGTAGGAAATCTACACATATTCAGCGGGATTCCAGGGCGGGTTCTGCCAGTTGGCTGACACGATTCAGTGGGTTGCCCCAGGTTCAGCCTGGTCAACCCTGTTTCCCCAGGCTCAGCCTGTCCATCCAGAGCCAACCTGCCTACCTAGGTTCAGACAAGGAGCGTCCAAGATGGTCAAGAAGACCGAGATCCATGCACAGCAGCAGTCACTACCCGGCAAGGAAGGTCTGATGCAGCCGCCGGCGGAATTCATTCGGCCGGGCTATCGAGGCAGCGGCAAGCTGGAGGACAAGATTGCGTTGATCACCGGCGCCGACAGCGGTATCGGCCGCTCTGCGGCGATCCACTTCGCCCGGGAGGGCGCCGATGTCGCGGTCATGTATCTCAGTGAGGACGAGGACGCCAAGGAAACGCAGCGGCTGGTCGAAGCAGAAGGGCGGCGTTGCCTGCTGATCGCGGGTGACATTCGCGACGCCGCGTTCTGCCGCTCCGCGCTTGCACAGGTCGTCGACACTTTCGGCGGGCTCAACATTCTCGTCAATAACGCCGGCACCCAGCAGGTATGTACCGATCTCACCGATCTTGACGACAGCCAGTGGGAACGGACCTTTGCCACCAACATCCACGGCATGTTCTATCTGACCAAAGCGGCATTGCCGTATCTGGGTGAAGATGATTCGATCATCAACACCGCGTCGGTCAATGCGTATATCGGGCCCGATTTCCTGATCGACTACACCGCCACCAAGGGGGCGATCGTCAGTTTCACGCGGGCGCTCTCCAATCAGGTGGTGGCTCGCGGAATCCGGGTCAACACCGTTGCGCCCGGCCCGGTATGGACGCCGCTGCAGCCGGCGACATTGGGCGCCCACGATCCGCAGATGCTGGAAGATTTCGGATCCGACACGCCGATGGGGCGGGCCGCTCAGCCTTCGGAACTGGGGCCGTGCTACGTCTTTCTGGCCTCGCTGGATTCTTCCTTCATCAGCGGGCAGACGCTGCATCCCAACGGCGGCATGATCGTCAACGGTTGAGGCAGCATCGAGGATCGCACGATTCATCGAACAGAGAACGAACCGCCGAAGATCGCTATCGTCACCTCGCTCGGGCATCGCCAAGGGTCTTCGAGCACCAACAGCAATTCTCGGGCCAAGGAGGCCCCGAACATGCCAGGTACGACTTCCAATCTGCCGCCCCGGCAGGAGAGCTGGCTCGACCGGCCGGCGCATCACCACTGGCTGGAGTGCGAGGGGCAGCGCCTGCTGGCGTTCTATCGCGCCTCGCGTCATGCCGAATGCGGTTTCGCCGCACTGGACGAAGACGGCCGGCTGCCGGCGGATGCCAACCCCGACACCATGATCACCGCCCGCATGACCCACTGCTTTGCGTTGGCCGCCATGCGCGGCGAGCCCGGCATGGCACCGCTGGTGGCGCATGGCGTTGCGGCGCTGAAGGGCGATCTGCGAGATGCCGAGCACGGTGGCTGGTACGGCGCACGGCCGAAGACGGGGGAAACGCAAACCAAGCAAGCCTACATTCACGCCTTCGTCGCGCTGGCGGCGGCCAGTGCCTGGCAGGCCGGCGACGAGAACGCCAAGCCGCTGCTCGACGACATCATCGCGGTGATCGAAACGCGGTTCTGGGCGGAAGACGAAGGGCGCATGCGCGAGGGTTTCTCCCGCGACTGGGGCAAGGAGGAAGCGTATCGCGGCGGCAACAGCAACATGCACGCGACCGAAGCCTTCCTGCAGCTGGCCGACGTTCTCGACGAGCCGAAGTGGCGGGCACGTGCGCTCTCCATCGTCGACAAGATCATTCACGCTCATGCCCGACCCAACGACTACCGCGTCGTCGAACACTTCGACAGCGAGTGGAACGAGTGGCGCGATTACAACCAGGAGACGCCCAAGGATCAGTTTCGACCCTATGGCGCAACGCCGGGTCATGCCTTCGAATGGTCGCGGCTGATGCTGCATCTCGAAGGCGGGCTGATGCGTCACGGCGAAGAGACACCGGCCTGGCTGCTGGAAGATGCCCAGGGGCTCTTTCGCAGCGCGACGGAGCTTGCGTGGAACGTCGACGGCGAACCGGGACTGGTTTACACCCACGACTGGGAAAATCAGCCGGTGGTCCACGAACGCATGCACTGGACGCTCGCCGAAGCCGCCGCTACCGCAGCCGCGCTGCTCAAGCGCACCGGCGATGCCGCTTACGAGACCTGGTACCGCCGTTTCTGGGATTACATCGATCGTTTTCTGATCGATCGCGAGCGCGGCAGCTGGTGGCAGGAACTCGACCGCCACAACAACCCTTCCAGCGAAGTGTGGAGCGGCAAGGCGGATCTCTACCACGCCTATCAGGCAACGCTGCTGCCGCGCCTGCCGTTGTCTCCGACCATGGCGCGAGCGATCGCCGACGGGGCGCTGTGAGGCCTGTCTGGCGGTAGAGACCTGTCCTCGAACCTCTCCAGGAGATCTGTCCTCGAGACGAGACCTCGAAGGACAAGGCCTCGAAGGATAAGGCCTCTGGCAAACGTGCCGGTCGTCATTGCGACGACCGGCACGTTTTTTTGAGCAGCTTGTCGAGCCGGCACTGCCTGCCTAGCCGGTCGATTCGATACCGCAAGCCGTGACCGCGCGGCGCTGTTCCGGTTCGGTCAGGTCGAGTACGCGCAGCCGGTCTCGACCGCTCCGCTTGACCTCGTAGAGCGCGATATCGCCACGATCGATCAACGCGGTGAGATCACTCGGCTGGTCGAACAGGGTCGCGCCAATGCTCAATGTCACTGCGTCCGGCGTGTCGAAGGTTCGCGAAGCGTGGTCATGGAAGCGAGCGCGAAGTTCATCGCCAAGCCGGGTGACGCTTTCCGAGGGCGCATCGTCCAGCAGAATCGCGAACTCGTCTCCTCCCAGGCGCGCCGTCAGCGCATTGTCGGGGCACACGTGGCGCATCAATTCGCTCAATGTCACCAGCAATCGGTCCCCGGCGGCATGGCCGTAGAGGTCGTTGACGAGCTTGAAGTTGTCGACGTCGATCAGCAGTAGCGCCCCGTCGCCGTGTTGCGAGACCCGCTCCAGATATCGTGGTGCCCGCGCCTCGAACGCCCGCCGGTTGAACAGGGCGGTGAGCGGATCTCGCTCGGCCAGATGCTCGATCTGTCGCTCGCGTCGATATCGCACCGTCCCGGTCATCGACAGCGCGATCAGCAGAATCGCCATGACGCCCTCGACCAGCGAGACCCGAATCACCATGCCGCGGTAGACGACGAGGTCGATCAGCTCACCGGGAACAAGCGTCAGTGCCACCTTGGCGAGATAGAAGATCCCGTGGACGAGCAGGGTGTAATGCAGCTGACGCGTGCCTAGCGTGGCCACGTCCGGTGGCAGGCGCAGCAGCAGACTCGCTCTCAGCGAGAGCAGAGCGACCAGCAGCGAATTGACGATCAGATAGATCTTTGCCGACGTCGGCCCATCCGGCAGCACGAGCAGGGCACACCAGACGGCGATGATCAACCACCACGCGCGTGGCAGACGTGCCCCGACGAAGCGCGCGACACCCGCCAGAAACATCCAGTGGGCGAATACCAGCAGGCCGTTGGCGAACCACACGCCGATCATGAAATAGCCGCTGGCGCGCAGCAGCGCGAGCGAGCATCCCACCGTGATCGAGGCAAAGCCGGTAGACCAGTAGAGCAGCGAGGCGTCTCGGGTGCTGCGCCACTCCAGCAGCAGGTAGAGCGCGGCGGCAGCGGCGATGGCAATGGTCAGTGTCAGTATCGTGGGAGGGTCGAACGCCATGTTCGGATCGATCCATTTGAGTATCGGCGGCAGCGGCCTTTTTCGTCATGGCCAACGCCTTCAAGCGCTCGCCAGCCAGCACCCATGCGCGAACGTGTCGGGATGGCGTCGGTCATTCAAGCGTTATCGACCTCACGAGTCACGTTCTGAAGTCAGCTGGAATCAATGCAAATGCGAATATTTATCATAATCGTTGACACTTACGCGCCAGGTTTTCACAATTCTCCACCGAATACCGACCAATAAACTCGGCGCGCCCGACGCGTCATCAAGGGAACACAATGAAATTGTCGTCATGGGCTTCGAGCCAGGCTTGCAGCCCGGTCTCGTCCGACACCCGCTGGCTATGCCGTCGCACGCTGTCGCTGGCATTGCTCTCCTCGGGTTCGATGCTGCTGGCATCGTCGGCGTGGGCACAATCCAGCGCTGATGCCGCCAAGCTGGACACGGTCACGGTCGAAGCGGCCGCCATTGCCGATAGCGCTGTCGGCCCCGACTCGACGATCGTTGCCGAGCGCACCGCGACCGGATCCAAGACCGATACCGATCTTCTCGATCTTTCCAGCTCCGTGTCGGTGGTGACCGAAGAGGAGATGCGTACCCGCAACGTCCAGAATCTCGAGCAGGCGCTCTCCTACACGGCGGGCGTGACGGTCGATCAGTACGCGTCCGATGATCGCTACGACTACTTCATGATCCGCGGCTTCAACGCCACGTCGCTGGGAACCTACCGCGATGGGATGTCGCGCCGGACGGTCAACTTCACCGGTGGCAAGCTCGAACCCTACGGCCTTCAGCGAATCGATGTCCTCAAGGGATCGACCTCCACGCTGTTTGGACTGAATGCGCCCGGCGGCATGGTCAATGCGATCACCAAGCGCCCTCTGGACTACGAATTCGGCGAGATCTACACCACGCTCGGCAACGAACATACCGAAACCGGTGCGGATTTCGGCGGCCCCATCGATCAGGCGGGCAAGTGGAGCTATCGCGTCACGACCAAGTGGCAGGATGCGGAACTCAGCGCCGACCATACCCAGGATGACCGCTTCTACTTCGCCCCGGCGGTGACCTACAAGCCCAACGATGCGACGTCGTTGACGCTGCTGGCGGACTTCAACAAGCGCGACACCAATGCCGCCCACTCCATTCCGCGCGGCTCGGGCATCGATCCGGACACCTTCCTCGGCGAGCCGGGCTACAACGACATGGACAGGATCGAGCGCAACATCGGCTACCTGTTCGAGCACCAGTTCGGCAGCGGCCTGACTTTTCGTCAGAACGCGCGCTACACCCACATGGATCTCGACTACAACCACGTCTACCTCAGCGATCCCGATCCCGCCAATGGCCGTACGGCCTTCGTGGTCGACGGCGAGCGCGATCAATACACGATCGACAACCAGCTCCAGTACGACACCGATATCGATAGCGTCGGCAGCCGTACGTTGGCCGGCTTCGATTACACCCATGATGACGTGCACGAGACGAGTCTCTATGGCACTGCCGGCGGGATCGATATCTACGACCCGCAATACTGCGGCGAGGCGTGTGTCGATCTGGCCAGGCAGCCGGACTTTCGACAGAAGCAGGCTTCCCAAGGATTCTATCTGCAGCAGGAGCTGACATTCGCGGAGCGCTGGATCCTGACGCTGGGCGGGCGCTACGACGACGTCAACACACAGACTGCCGATGACGAGGCCGACGACTACGCCTTCACCAAGCGTGTCGGGCTGACCTACAAGGCACTGGATGACCTGTCGCTCTACACGAATTACGCCGAATCGTTCCAGCCGCCGACGAGTCGCAATCTGGTGTCGGGGAGTGCCGATCCTCAGGAGGGCGAGCAGTATGAAGTCGGCATGAAGTATCGCCCGGCCAATACCAACGCGCTGTTCACGCTGGCGGTCTTCGATCTGACCCAGACCAACGTCGCTTCGCAAGTAGGCGAGAATCTTTACCGTCAGATCGGCAAGGTCAATGTCCGTGGCATCGAGCTGGAGAGCAAGCTGGCGCTGAGCGATCGGCTCAATCTGACTGCCGCCTATTCCTACTGGGATTCGGAGATCGAAGAGGATGGCCTGGCTGGCAACCAGGGCAATCGCCCCTCGCTCGTGCCCGAGCATATCGCCTCGGTATGGGCGGACTACACGATTGCCGGCAACATGAATCGAGGGGACGTTACCCTGGGGCTGGGCACGCGCTTCGTCGGTGGCACCTATATCGACGACGCCAATAGCGAGAAGACCAGCTCCTATACGCTGGTCGATGCCGTGGCGAGCTATGCGCTGACGCCGAGCCTCGATCTTGCAGTCAATGCCACCAACCTGTTCGATCGCGAATACGTCTCCTACATCGACACGTTCAGCAACAGCAGCTACTACGGCGATGGCCGCTCGGTGCTGACCACGCTGCGATACCACTGGTAAATGTCGTTTCCTCAACGTTCTCGGCGGCCGCTCGGCCGCCGAAGCCGCTTTTCACTGGCCATGACTCTGGTGATGGCGACCGTACCCTGGCTACCGGCGCTCGTGACCGATGCCCACGCCACACCGCGTATCGCCGCCACCAACTGGAGTGTCGCCGAGACGTTGATCGCGCTGGGCGTCACGCCCTATGCCGTCGCGGACATCCCCAACTACAACGACTGGGTCCAGTCACCGGCGATCCCGCCTGAGACGTTCGACATGGGGCTTCGCGATCAGCCCAATCTCGAATTGCTTGCGCAGAAGCCGCCGGATCTGCTGATCAGCAGTGCGTTGTTCTCCCGCGACAATGCGCGTCTGGATCGCATGACGTCGGTACGCCTTATCGACAACTTCTCCTCCGGCCAGCCGTATTACCAGGCGACGCTGGCGATGACGCGGGAAATTGCGAAGGTGTCGGGGACCTCGGATCGGGCCGAGGCGCTGATTGCCCGCACCGACCGGATTCTGGCCTCGGCGGCACAAGCGTTGGAAAGCGTCGATGCACCGGTCTACATCGTCCAGTTCAGCGACGCTCAGCACGTGCGCGTTTTCGGTAACGGCGGCATGGTAGAGACGCTCACCGGCAACACGCCGCTCGAGAACGCCTGGACCGGGCCCACCAACGCCTGGGGGTTTGCCAGCATTTCCATCGATCGCCTCGCCGAGCGACCGGATGCGTACATCGTGATCATCAAGCCGCTTCCCCGCGCTGTTGGCGGCGAGCTTTCCGACAATCGCATCTGGCAGCACTTGCCGGCGGTTCGCGAAGGGCGTGTCAGCGAAATCGAACCGGTGTGGATATTCGGTGGTCTGCTCTCGCTGCAGCGTCTGACCGAATCCGTGGTTGGAGCGCTCGGGCCACACTAGGTCATCGTCGTACAGCTCCCTCGCTGTCGCTAAAGATCGGTACGACGAGGGATAAGAGAGCGGTATCGACAGACACCCCGAGCGGCCGGGGCCGCTCGGGTGGCGCCACACGCCATCACCGGGGTTACCAGTGATAGCTCACTTTCGCGCGGATCTCGCGACCCGGGTTGTAGTAGTTGGCCGTGCCGGAGCCGACGACGTGCTGCTCGTCGAAGAGGTTGCTGACGTTGACCGTGAAGTCGGTGTTCCGGACGATCCGGTAGTCGAACGCGGCATCGATCAGTGTCGCCGAATCGCTCTTCGACGTATTGGCGGCGTCGAAGTAGTAGCCATCGGTATAGCGGGCGCCGAGGCCGACGCTCATCTTCTCGCCCGGCAGCGTGTAGTAGCCCCACAGCATGGCGGTGTGTTTCGGAGCGATGGCGAAGTCGTTGCCTTCGATCGATGCGCCACTGTTGAGCGTGCCGCTCAGCACTTCCGTATCCAGGTAGGAGTAGCCACCGACGATGCTCAGGCTGTCGGTCAGCTCGGCCTTGGCTTCGAGATCGAGCCCGCGCGCGCGGGATTCACCCACGGTCTGCTGATCGATGGCACCATTGTCCTGCACCACGGCGATGGTCACGTCGTCTCTTTCCAGGTTGTAGACTGCTGCCGAAAACTGGGCCTTCATGCCGTCGGGCGAGTACTTCAGGCCAACCTCCTGCTGCTTGCCGCGCTCCGGGGTGACGCCGATGGTGGGCGGCGCGACCGACTCCACGTAACTGATGTAGGTGGAGAGCTCATCGCTGACGATATAGGTCAGCGCGCCGCGAACGGTGGTCTCCGAGAAATCGTCGCTGTCATCGAAAGCGGTGCCGTAGGATTCGCCTTCGCTCGAGAGATCCATCGAGTCGTTGCGCACCCCGGCGCTGACGACGAAGCGATCGTAGAAGGAGAGATTCTGCGTCAGGAAGACCGAGCGAGTTCGGTAATCCTGGTTTTCGTAACGGTAGGGTGTGAGGTTATCGGGGCCGCCGCTGTAGACCGGATTGGCGATATCGATGGACGCTGCATCGCCGTAGATGGATTGAGTATCGGTCGAGGCATCACGGTACTCGACGCCGCCCAGGGTGCTGCTGTCGATATCGCCGAAGCTGGCATCGTACTGCAGGATCGTGTTGCCGATGAATTCGTGCGCGTCGGTATCGGTGCCGAAGTAGTCACGATCCAGTAGCGTACCGGTACGTGCCGCGGAATCGGTGATATAGACGTACTGAAAGTCGTCTTCGAGATCGCTGTAGCGGACGTTGGCGCGCAGCGTCAGGCCGTTTTCGAAATCGTGGATCAACTGGCCGGTGACGCTGGTGCGGTCGACCTCATGGTCGTTGAAATCGGGTTCGCCGAAGAAATCGTCCCGGTCGTACTCCCGGTCGAGCGGATAGCCGCCGCTATTGGGCGTGTCATCGCGACTGAGATAGTCGACGATCAGCGTCGCTGAGGTCTGATCCGTCGGTTCCCAGGTCAGGCCACCCATCAGCAGCCCGTTGTCGTTCTTCGAGTGGTCGTACTCGCGATCGCTGTCCTGAATCTTGCCGGTGAAACGGTAGGCGAGCGTCTGGTCCGAATCCAGGACATCACCGACATCGATGCCGGCTTCCTTGTGATCGAATGAACCGTAGGAGAGGAAGCCGTTGCCGAAGCGCTCGAAGCGCGGTCGCTTGCTGACGAAATTGACCGAGCCGCCCGGATCGGCTGGCCCGAACAGTGTGGAATTCGCACCGCGCAGCACTTCGATGCGCTCGTAGGCGTAAGGATCTTCACGCACGCCGCGCATGGAGCCCAGCGTCATGCCGTCGCGATAGGTCGTTGCCTGAAAGCCGCGAATCTGGAAGTAGTCGTTACGGTCGTCGGTGCCGTAATAATCGGTGACGACACCGGGAGTGTATTGCAGCACTTCTTCGGTGGTCTGTGCACCGCGCTGCTCGATCTCCTGCTGGGTGATCACCGAGACGGAGGCGGGCGTGTCCTGAATGCTCGTGGCGACTTTGCCGCCAACCCATAGCTCGCGGGCGACGACGGTATCGGCGTCGTCATCGGGCGCTGCCTGAGCGTTGACGATAACGGGAGAGAGTCGGTACGCCCCGTCGTCTGTCTGCTGCGCGCACCCGATGGCGGGAATGGCGAATAGTACGGAGCCGCAGAGAAGCGCCGTGGTGGTCTGGTGCCACCAAGGCGGGTTCCCGCGGCTCACGATCGTGCGATTGCGACCGCTCATCGTGATGATCCCCAAAAGTAAATGATCCCTTCTTATAGGCCCGCGGTTTTTTTAATGGCGGGCTCGGGGATTATCCTTAGAGATCTTCGTGCAATCAATAATATTTCTCAGTTAGATTCGCGTTCATGAATGACGTACGTGCCCGCTGTCGGGGCACGCCTTCAATCTTCGATGCGCGAGAGCAGGCGTCGGCCGCGGCGAGTCCGGCGGGCGCGTCGTAGACCGCTGGCGGCCACTTTCCAGCCCAGAATACGAGCCACGCCCACCGCGACACCGGAAGCGGCGCCCCACAGGAGTGCTTCGCGCCAGCGCACGTCGGGGTCGTCCGGATTGACCGGCGGCTCGAAGGCGTGACGGCGGGTGGTGTGCTTGAGGGCCTGTCGCGTCGCCACGCCCGAGAGAATCGCCGTGGAAGTGCCGATTATTGTCCAGAGCGTATGGGGTTTCATGCTGGCCTCCTTGCCGAATTCGGGGCTCTCAGCATGGTCGATGATGAGCCAGGCTGCCAAGTGGATGTCATTGGTGTTCGCCGACACGCCTTGTCCGGCTCGCAATGCGCTTCAGGTCTGCGGCCCGCTCGGTACGCTGACGCGACGCCGGGACCATTGCCACAGGGTCCAGTGAACCAGGAGCGGCCAGCGGGCCTGCATGAACTCGAGAAAGCGCTGCCGCCACAGGTTGGTCAGCGATTTGCTCAACCCCAATCGCTCTCCGATCTCCGTATCGTGATAACCCACCACGAGAAGGCGCAGGTATTCGGGCCACAGCTCCATGTGCTGGATATGCGAAAGCGGCGTTTCGGTCAGGTTGTTGTAGCGGCGCTCACAGCCATGGCATTGATACTCCGTGGCGCGCCGGCTGGTCAGCACCTGGGTCGAGGAAGAGCCGCAGTAGGGACAGTGCCTGTCGGTCAGGACGGCGAGCTCGGTAAGTGTTGCGACACACGCTTCCAAGGCCCTCTCGGCTTCATCGGTCAGCTCGGAAATATGCGTGGACTGATGATCCTCCCACCACCGATGCAATTGGGTGTCGTAGTCGGCCATCGCCGCCATGAAGGCCCGGCTCCAGGTCATGGAAGCCTTGTTGCTGATACCCAGGAAGGCTGCGATCAGCTCTTGCGAGAACCCCTGGAACCGATAACTCATCCAGGGTTTCCACTTCTCTTCCGAGCGCAGCAGGCGAAGTGGAGTCCCGCTGAGGATATTGAATCGCTTGTTGCAGTCCCGGCAGTAATAGCCATCGCGCCTTGACCCATGCGTGCCAGCGGGTGTGGCCAAGGCGATCGAGCGGCTCGCGCAGGCCGGGCATTCGTGAGGGGCACTGGTGGGTAACGTGGCGAGATAGGACAGAAAGCCCCGGGCAGCGGGACGCAACGCCTCCGGCAGCAGCTCCAGCGACGGTCGCGCGAGCAGAAAGTCGATGGTTTCGACATGCCTTCGCGTCGGGGGGATATTGAAGGTCGAGAAAGTCTGCGGGATGGCAGGCGCCATACAGTGATATCTCTTATCGAGACGACGTGTGAACGACTCGACCTGGATTAGGCGATGGCGCAGTCATGGAGTCAACACCGAATGATATCGGGCCATGTCGATCTGCCTCGACTCGTCAGTCTTCAAATGACCCCGACTCGTCGAGAGAGCCGTCAATTCATCAAAAATCTTAGTCATCAATGGCAATTCTCTTACAAACCTTTTTAATGATCTGCATTATCCTACCGAAAGGTATCTTTGACGGTCATCGCCCAGCTCTGTGTGAAAAATCGACGAGCGATGGCCAGACAAGGCAAAAATCGTCGAAAAAGTGGAGTTTACGCGGGTAAATGAGCATTTTGAGTCGATTTTTAACGCCGTATGGGTGAGCGCAGGCATTTGTCGGACAGAGCGTAGCCGGTTGCCCAGGCCACACTAATTACCTGAGTCCCGTCATCAGGAAGAGAACATGCTCAACGACCTTCTCGACACCTTCGACATCGACCTGTCGCAGTCCCAGCGGCTGCTGACCCTCGACATCGCCGGCACCGCCTTCGTGCCCCATCGGCTGGTGGGCGAGGAGCGCGTCAGCGAGCCTTTCACCTACACCCTGGACTGCATCTCCCAGCAGGGCGACATCGAGCTCAAGACGCTGATGGCCCAGCCGGCCCGGCTCTCGATTCTGCAGGCCGACGGCAGCTACCGCCCGCTGCACGGGCTGGTCAGCGAAGCCGCATTGCTGGGCGAGGATGGCGGCGTCACCTACTACCAGCTCACCCTGGTGCCGTGGCTGGCGATGCTGAAGCTCGGCCGCGACAGCCGGATCTTCCAGGATCGCAGCGTCGTCGATGTCCTCACCGCCGTGTTCGACGGCCACGAACTGGCCAAGGNNGCGATGACAACGACGGCGCTGACGGCGCCGCCGAGGGTGAGCGTCGGACCGTCGATGGCCACCGACTGGTCATTACCGACGACGTCGATACCACCCAGCCGGTCAGCCCCCAGGCGATCCGCTTCCACCGCCAGGATGCCACCGAGACGGAAGACGCGCTGACCCAGTGGGGCGGCTCGCGAAGCCAGCAGCCCACCCGCGTCAGCGTCGGCACTTTCGACTACAAGCAGCCGTCACTGACCAAGCGCACCGGCCTCGATACCCTCAGCGATCAGGGCAACCTGCCGCAGAGCGAGGTCTACGACTACGCCGGCGAGTACTACTACCACGGCTACGAGCGCGGCGAACGCCTCACCGAGAACCGGCTGGAAGCGCATGAATCCCTGGCCAAGCGCTTTCGCGGCAGCGGTGGCGCGCGTCAGCTCCAGGCCGGGCGCTGGTTCGAGCTCACCCAGCACCCGCTACACGACTTAGGGGGTGAGGAAGAGCGTCAGTTCCTGCTGCTCGGCGTGACCGTCCACGCCGAAAACGCCCTGCCGGTCTCGGCCCAGCTCCAGGCGCTGCCGGGTAGCCTGCAGCCCCAGCTCGACGCC
>NZ_PZJR01000024.1:0-3547 GCF_003206035.1 Salinicola sp. CPA57 | reverse complement strand
GCTGTGCCAGTCGGGACTCTGCTCGCCGTTGTAGACCCGGCCGGTCATCAGCGGCCGGTCGGCATCGCCCTCGAGGAAATCGACCAGCACTTCCTGGCCGATGCGCGGGACGAAAAAGTGGCCGGTGCCGCCACTCATGTAGTCGGAGAGACGGTCGCTATCGCCCTCGTCTTCTACCCCATGCGCCTGCTTGGCAGCGTCGAGCTGCGGCTGCAGGCTGCCCGGCAACGCCTGGAGCTGGGCCGAGACCGGCAGGGCGTTCTCGGCGTGGACGGTCACCCCGAGCAGCAGGAACTGGCGTTCTTCCTCACCGCCCAGATCGTGCAGCGGGTGCTGGGGCAGACGGGTTTGAGCGCCTAAAAAAACCGATCAAATGCCTCGCTCTGGCAACAGCCCTCTATCGGCCAGAAACACCTCGGTCGCCCGGGCCAGTTTGATATGCTCCTCATTCTCGGGGTCGAACGGCTCCTTGGTGGTCACGATCAGGGTGCCGATATCGGGCAAGTATTCGGCCAGCGCGACAAAGGGCATCTCGTTGCTCAAATCGACGTCCGGCACCAGTGCCATCCAACCGACCCACTCGCGATGGGGGAAAGCGGCCAAATCAAAATAAGCGAATGGCGCCACATTCGCCCAGCGAGGCGGCATCACTTCAGACAATTTTCGTAGGCAGTTAGCGAAGGCCTGCCAGTAATCTGGCCAGGCGGTCTGTTTGAGTCGAGTGTTTCGTAATGAGAAAACTCCTGAGCCTCCCCCCCCCCAAGAAAAGCTGTTCTCGGTATAGTGGTATTTTTTTTCCTCCATGCTGAAATTTCCGTAGGAGGTGAACGATATAAGCCCCACTCCTTTGTAGTTATGATTGAACTGGCGAACATCACTGATGGCAAGCTGAACCACCCTGGCTCGTTCGTGTACGTCCAGTAATACCCCGCGATCATCATCAGCATAGCGCCACTGACTCAGCACTGGGTCTTCTTGGCTGATCGCATCTAGCATGGAAATCCAACGGTCATACACGGCTTCTGCGGCCATTGGATCTTCGGCAGGAGGAACGATAAAGCTGATTACTGCGCCAGCATAGCTCATGACTGATCTCTCTTGATTTTTTAAAAGGGTTCGTAGATGCACGGGACTGGCAACCTTGCAGCCAAAAAAACTCGGCTGACATAGTCTCTCACCACATCGTCCGAAAAATACCAAGCTAGCTGAGCTGGGGGAGTGTTGCTCTTGATGGCGTCGTATTGCTGGCTTGCTTGAGTGGGAAAGCCCTTTATTGCTTTCGACATAAAGTCCAGTCGCTGTCCACGGCTATTGACGATGACTCGTGGCTCCCAGTTTCCATCCAGATCCTGCTCCAGAAACTGCCGATAGCCATACTTGGCCTCGACCAACGTGCAACTGGCTGACCAGAATCCATCGAAATCGACGCTGCTGAATCGCCACTCCTCGATCCGGTTGGGCCCCACGATAGCAAAGGTCGGTCCGCCGCCCATATTGGCGATCTTCAGCTGGTATTCGGGCCAACGTCCGTCCCCCGTTTCGAATCGCCGGCCTGCGACGAACGTGCTTCCCCTTTTTCGGGGCTCGCAGTCGTTGCAGTCTTCGTTGGTGTCGGTATCGCTGACCTCACCCGCGACCGGCCGCGAACGAGTGTCGCTGCCGCTTTCTGAGGCCGTGTCGTCCAGTACACCGACCGCGGTGAGCGCCTCTCGCGTGATCGCAAGATTGTAGTCCATCGCCGTGGTCAGGACTTCCTTGCCGGCCTCTGCCATGACGCTGCCGGCCTTGGAGAAGGCGCCGGTCTGCGATTCGATCGTGGCGGCTGCCGTGCCGGCCCCCACGACACCCAGCAGGACCAGCGCCTCGTACCCGCCCAATGCAATGAGTGGCAATACCATCAGTCGTCTCTCTGGTTGGTGGCACTGGCCGGGGGCATCTCGATCAACGCCAGCAGGTCCTGGGCGAGCAGATCGGGCGACTGCTCGCTCTCTCGGAAATAGCGAGCGACTGCCTCGCCGTCGATCAGCGCCGGGGCGCTCAGGCCGTAGAGCATGTACTTTTGAATCAGGTCTTTTCGGGTCATGCCAAAGCCGGTGGCGCGGTCGTAACCCTGGCCCAGGGTCTCGGCATGGGCTTGGGGTGTCTGTTGCCGGTAGAGTGAGGGCAGACGAGATTGCAGAAACGCCATCGCCTCGTCGATCATCGCTTGCCGTTCGGGCTGGCGCAGCCGTCGCTCCTGATCCGGCGTCAGTTCGATCATGGTCTTTCTCCCTGCAACATGTCTTCCGCATCATCGGATGGCTGGAAAACCTGTCGCTCCTCCGTCACACGAACGCTCCAATAACGAATAGGGCCAAACAACGTCTTCCGTTGCTCGTCGTCCAGCAGTTGCATCAGTCTGGTGAAAACCCTTGGGTCGTAGTAGCGCAGTAGCGCGAGGCCACCATCGGGCAAGCGCATGTCGAGCTGCTTTTGCAGATGCGCGAAGAGATCGTTTGTCGCGCTCTCGTCGACCCATAGCCAACTGAAAGCGGCCACCTCAGTATCTTGTTCGATCAGCGTGGCGCACTCGGCATCGCGCAGGCCGTTCAGTGGCACCAGATGGGGAGCGATGGCGGAGAAACCCTGTTCGGGCGTGTTCTGAAACAGGCTGCGCGAGGCGCCGCGGCGATGGATCGGCAAGACCGTGTTCTGCGTTCGCCGGTCGATCGACAGGTCGACCAGCAGATAGCCAACGAGCTTTTCGTCGTCAGCCTGCTCGAACAGGCGCTGCAGCCGCTCGTCAGCCAGTGTGAGGTGGGCATCTTTCATGGGGCATCACCGACGCAGATACGTCGCCCCCTTCTCGGCGGCTTCCAGCAGGCATGAGTAGCAGAGTGGTTCACGCGGTAGCGCATCGAGCGGAATCTGGAGACTCGTCGGCCCGCCGAAGTTGTGCTGCGCCCCCTTGAGATCCGCGGCACCCGGGCAGTGGACTTCGATGTTGCCGCCTTCGATGCGGATATAGCCGCCGCCGCTCTGCAGCAGGATGCCGTTCTCGGCATTGATTTCGATGCGGCCCTCGGTCGAAGTCACCTTGACGCCTTTCTCCGCGGTGAAGGCCATTTCGCCATCCTGCGCCTGCATCTCCACCTTGCCCCGCGCCGCGAACAACTTGATCCCGGCCTTCTGCACGAACAGCGAGAGCGTCTCGGAGATCGAGGCGACCAGGCTCTTGCCGGTGGCGATGTTGACGTCTTCGCCGCTGGAGACACTCAGCGATCTGCCCTGGGCCAGGTGGGTCGATTCCGGCGTGCTCAGGGTGATGCCGGCGGGCGAGGCCATATGCAGCCAGGGGGCTTTCATCCGCGCCGCTTCGCCCCGGCCGCC
Organism: Salinicola sp. CPA57; assembly: GCF_003206035.1. Lineage (NCBI taxonomy): Bacteria > Pseudomonadati > Pseudomonadota > Gammaproteobacteria > Oceanospirillales > Halomonadaceae > Salinicola > Salinicola sp. CPA57. The sequence continues at coordinate 178 of NZ_PZJR01000024.1, read as the reverse complement.
GCTGTCGGAGGCGCCACGGGCGTTGCTCTGATCAGCACCCGAAAGCTGCTCGCTATTGCCGTAGCGGTCGTCGGCGTCGTCGCCGGCCTGCTTGAGGTTCTGGCGGCTGTCGAGGGCGTCGGCGTTGTGGTCCGCCGCACTCTGGCTGAGGCTGTCGGTGAGCTGGTAGGCGCTGTCG
>NZ_PZJR01000023.1:0-953 GCF_003206035.1 Salinicola sp. CPA57 | reverse complement strand
CGGGTGTTGCCGGCCTGGTGGATCAGGTAGCCGAGGTTGAGCTGGCTCTTCTCGGCTTCGGAGTTGAGCCGAACACGCTCCTGGTCGGTGGCGTCGTCGAAGACGAGTTCGTTGTACTTGCTGCCGCGATAGGTCTTGCTCTTGAAGCCGGAGAGCAGGCCGTGGCTGTGCCAGTCGGGGCTCTGCTCGCCGTTATAGACCCGGCCTGTGATCAGCGGCCGGTCGGCGTCGCCCTCGAGGAAGTCGACCAGCACTTCCTGGCCGATGCGCGGGACGAACACCCCGCCCCAGCCGGCGCCGGCGTTGGGCTGGGAGACCCGCAGCCAGACGCTGGAATTCTCATCGTTCTGGCCCTGGCGGTCCCAGTGGAACTGGACGCGCACGCGGTTGAGGTGATCGGTATGGATCTCCTCGTTGGCGGGGCCGACCACGGTGGCGGTCTGCGGCCCGCCGATCACCGGACGCTGATGGGCCAGCGGATGGCGGTAGGGCTGGGTGCGGCGCTGGGCGTCGAGATCGACCAGAAAGTGACCGGTGCCACCGGTGGCATAGTCCTTGAGACGGCCGCTGAGACGTTCACCGGTGGGATCGGCCGTTTCTGCCTCGAGACCGTGCGCTTTCCTGGCGGCGTCGAGCTGGGGCTGCAGGCTACCCGGCAGCGCCTGGAGCTGGGCCGAGACCGGCAGGGCGTTCTCGGCGTGGACGGTCACCCCGAGCAGCAGGAACTGGCGCTCTTCCTCACCCACTAGGTCGTGCAGCGGGTGCTGGGTGAGCTCGAACCAGCGCCCGGCCTGGAGCTGACGCGCGCCACCGCTGCCGCGAAAACGCTTGGCCAGGGATTCATGCGCTTCCAGCCGGTTTTCGGTGAGGCGTTCGCCGCGCGCATAGCCGTGATAGTAATACTCGCCGGCGTAGTCGTAGACCTCGGTGTCGGGCAAGTTGCCCTGATCGCT
>NZ_PZJR01000022.1:0-5746 GCF_003206035.1 Salinicola sp. CPA57 | reverse complement strand
TGCCTGACGATGACCTACTCTCACATGGGGAGACCCCACACTACCATCGGCGCTAAGCGGTTTCACTACTGAGTTCGGCATGGATCAGGTGGTTCCCGCTCGCTATGGTCGTCAGGCAAAACTGACGCAGAAATAATGAGCCTTCACTGCCTACCCGGCCCTCATTCCCACTGATTCGGATCATGCTGCTGAGCGACGTCTCTTGGCTGCCCGCTCTCGAGGGCAGCGCGTATCCGGCAATGTCGATGATGATCACCGAACGGAGACGGGATCTTTCTTTCCGTCTCTCGTAAACCCCTTGGGGTTATATGGTCAAGCCTCACGGGGCATTAGTACACGTTAGCTCAACGCCTTGCAGCGCTTCCACACCGTGCCTATCAACCAGCTAGTCTTGCTGGACCCTTTAGGAGACTCTAGGTCTCGGGGAGATCTCATCTTGAAGAAGGCTTCCCGCTTAGATGCTTTCAGCGGTTATCCCGTCCGCACATAGCTACCCGGCGATGCCACTGGCGTGACAACCGGAACACCAGAGGTGCGTCCACTCCGGTCCTCTCGTACTAGGAGCAGCACTTCTCAAATCTCCAACGCCCACGGCAGATAGGGACCGAACTGTCTCACGACGTTCTAAACCCAGCTCGCGTACCACTTTAAATGGCGAACAGCCATACCCTTGGGACCGACTTCAGCCCCAGGATGTGATGAGCCGACATCGAGGTGCCAAACACCGCCGTCGATGTGAACTCTTGGGCGGTATCAGCCTGTTATCCCCGGAGTACCTTTTATCCGTTGAGCGATGGCCCTTCCATACAGAACCACCGGATCACTAGAACCTACTTTCGTACCTGCTCGACGTGTCTGTCTCGCAGTTAAGCACCCTTATGCTCTTGCACTCAATGCACGATTTCCAACCGTGCTGAGGGTACCTTCGTGCTCCTCCGTTACTCTTTCGGAGGAGACCGCCCCAGTCAAACTACCCACCACACACTGTCCTCACACCGGATCACGGTGCCAAGTTAGAACGCCAATGATGCCAGGCTGGTATTTCAAGGTTGGCTCCACCGGAACTAGCGTCCCGGTTTCCAAGCCTCCCAGCTATCCTACACAAGCAACATCAGCGTCCAGTGTGAAGCTATAGTAAAGGTTCACGGGGTCTTTCCGTCTAGCCGCGGGTACACAGCATCTTCACTGCGATTTCAATTTCACTGAGTCTCGGGTGGAGACAGCGTGGCCATCATTACGCCATTCGTGCAGGTCGGAACTTACCCGACAAGGAATTTCGCTACCTTAGGACCGTTATAGTTACGGCCGCCGTTTACCGGGGCTTCGATCAAGAGCTTCGCCTTGCGGCTAACACCATCAATTAACCTTCCGGCACCGGGCAGGCGTCACACCCTATACGTCCGCTTACGCGTTAGCAGAGTGCTGTGTTTTTAATAAACAGTTGCAGCCACCTGGTATCTTCGACCGGTTCGAGCTCGGGACGCGAAGTCCTTCACCCTAAGCCGGCGCACCTTCTCCCGAAGTTACGGTGCCATTTTGCCTAGTTCCTTCACCCGAGTTCTCTCAAGCGCCTTGGGATTCTCACCCTGACCACCTGTGTCGGTTTGGGGTACGGTCGCATGTGATCTGAAGCTTAGAGGCTTTTCCTGGAAGCGTGGCATCGATGACTTCCGGACCGTAGTCCGTTCGTCTCGTCTCTCGGCCTTGAGATCCCGGATTTGCCTAAGATCTCAGCCTACCGACTTTCACCAGGACAACCAACGCCTGGCTCACCTAGCCTTCTTCGTCCCCCCATCGCAATCACATCCGGTACGGGAATATTGACCCGTTTCCCATCGACTACGCTTTTCAGCCTCGCCTTAGGGGCCGACTCACTCTGCTCTGATTAGCATAGAACAGAAAACCTTGGTCTTCCGGCGGGGGAGTTTTTCACTCCCCTTGTCGTTACTCATGTCAGCATTCGCACTCGTGATATCTCCAGCAAGCTTCTCAACTCACCTTCACAGACTTACACGACGCTCCTCTACCGCNNACCCGTAGCTTCGGCATCTGGTTTGAGCCCCGTTACATCTTCCGCGCAGGCCGACTCGACTAGTGAGCTATTACGCTTTCTTTAAAGGATGGCTGCTTCTAAGCCAACCTCCTAGCTGTCTATGCCTTCCCACATCGTTTCCCACTTAACCAGAATTTGGGGGCCTTAGCTGACGGTCTGGGTTGTTTCCCTTTTCACGACGGACGTTAGCACCCGCCGTGTGTCTCCCACGCTCTACTCACCGGTATTCGGAGTTTGCCTCGGGTTGGTAACCCGGGATGGGCCCCTAGCCGAAACAGTGCTCTACCCCCGGCGGTAATACGTGAGGCGCTACCTAAATAGCTTTCGAGGAGAACCAGCTATCTCCGAGCTTGATTAGCCTTTCACTCCGATCCACAGCTCATCCCAGCATTTTTCAACATACTTGGGTTCGGGCCTCCAATTGATGTTACTCAATCTTCACCCTGGCCATGGATAGATCGCCCGGTTTCGGGTCTATATCCAGCGACTGGTCGCCCAGTTAAGACTCGGTTTCCCTACGCCTCCCCTATACGGTTAAGCTCGCCACTGAATATAAGTCGCTGACCCATTATACAAAAGGTACGCGGTCACAGAACCAGTCTGCTCCCACTGCTTGTACGCACACGGTTTCAGGATCTATTTCACTCCCCTCTCCGGGGTTCTTTTCGCCTTTCCCTCACGGTACTGGTTCACTATCGGTCAGCCAGGAGTATTTAGCCTTGGAGGATGGTCCCCCCATGTTCAGTCAGGGTTTCACGTGCCCCGACCTACTCGATTTCACATATTCAGGTTTTCGACTACGGGGCTATCACCCGCTACGGCCGGCCTTTCCAGGCGCGTTCGTCTAACCAGTCACATGCTTAAGGGCTACTCCCCGTTCGCTCGCCGCTACTGGGGGAATCTCGGTTGATTTCTTTTCCTCGGGGTACTTAGATGTTTCAGTTCTCCCGGTTCGCTTCCCAACACCTATGGATTCAGTGTGGGATACCCAGCTTGTGCTGGGTGGGTTTCCCCATTCGGAAATGTCCGGGTCGCAGGTTGTTTGCCACCTCACCGAACCTTATCGCAGGCTACAACGTCCTTCATCGCCTCTGGCTGCCAAGGCATCCACCGTGTGCGCTTAATCGCTTGACCATATAACCCGAAGGAGTCTGGTCAGTGATTAATCATTCGACAATTGCCGGATACGCTTGAGACGTATCTCGTTGCGTTCTTCTCCAGAGAGAAGAACTTGTCAGCATGATCCAAATTGTTAAAGAGCGACTGTCAATCGACAGTCACAAACCGACGTTATCTTCGATAACCTGGCTTGTGACTGTGGACTTCAGCATTCGACTGTGGGGTGGGTCGCAGGGCAGGCACATTTTCTGCTGAGCGTCGTACACCGCGTGAAGCGTGGTGGAGCCTAGCGGGATCGAACCGCTGACCTCCTGCGTGCAAGGCAGGCGCTCTCCCAGCTGAGCTAAGGCCCCGATAAATGCAATTTTGTTGAAGACAAGGCGCTTTTGACCGACGTGTAGCCTGCTACACGAGGAAAAAAGCAACGCCGTATTCGGCAAAATTTGGTGGGTCTGGGCAGACTCGAATAACCCGGCGACCTCACCCTCTCTCGACATCACCCCAAGGGGTGCGCCAACCAACTGCGCGAGAGATGGTGGGTCTGGGCAGACTCGAACTGCCGACCTCACCCTTATCAGGGGTGCGCTCTAACCAACTGAGCTACAGACCCGTTGGTCACTGGGCGACTTAAGCAGCCATACCACAGTCTTTGCTCTGGTCGATCAGGTAATTGATGTGAGCGCTTGCTCCGCGATCGGTTGGTCGTTTAAGGAGGTGATCCAGCCGCAGGTTCCCCTACGGCTACCTTGTTACGACTTCACCCCAGTCATGAACCACACCGTGGTGATCGCTCTCCCGAAGGTTAAGCTAACCACTTCTGGTGCAGTCCACTCCCATGGTGTGACGGGCGGTGTGTACAAGGCCCGGGAACGTATTCACCGTGACATTCTGATTCACGATTACTAGCGATTCCGACTTCACGGAGTCGAGTTGCAGACTCCGATCCGAACTGAGGCCGGCTTTCTGGGATTCGCTCCATCTCGCGATCTCGCAACCCTTTGTACCGGCCATTGTAGCACGTGTGTAGCCCTACCCGTAAGGGCCATGATGACTTGACGTCGTCCCCACCTTCCTCCGGTTTGTCACCGGCAGTCTCCTTAGAGTTCCCACCATTACGTGCTGGCAAATAAGGACAAGGGTTGCGCTCGTTACGGGACTTAACCCAACATTTCACAACACGAGCTGACGACAGCCATGCAGCACCTGTCTCAGAGTTCCCGAAGGCACCAATCCATCTCTGGAAAGTTCTCTGGATGTCAAGGGTAGGTAAGGTTCTTCGCGTTGCATCGAATTAAACCACATGCTCCACCGCTTGTGCGGGCCCCCGTCAATTCATTTGAGTTTTAACCTTGCGGCCGTACTCCCCAGGCGGTCGACTTATCGCGTTAACTGCGCCACTAAGTCCTTAAAGGTCCCAACGGCTAGTCGACATCGTTTACGGCGTGGACTACCAGGGTATCTAATCCTGTTTGCTACCCACGCTTTCGCACCTCAGTGTCAGTGTCAGGCCAGAAGGCCGCCTTCGCCACTGGTATTCCTCCCGATCTCTACGCATTTCACCGCTACACCGGGAATTCTACCTTCCTCTCCTGCACTCTAGCCTGGCCGTTCCGGATGCAGTTCCCAGGTTGAGCCCGGGGCTTTCACAACCGGCGTGCCAAGCCACCTACGCGCGCTTTACGCCCAGTAATTCCGATTAACGCTCGCACCCTCCGTATTACCGCGGCTGCTGGCACGGAGTTAGCCGGTGCTTCTTCTGCGAGTGATGTCCTTCCTCTGGGGTATTAACCCAAAGGCTTTCTTCCTCGCTGAAAGTGCTTTACAACCCGAAAGCCTTCTTCACACACGCGGCATGGCTGGATCAGGCTTTCGCCCATTGTCCAATATTCCCCACTGCTGCCTCCCGTAGGAGTCTGGGCCGTGTCTCAGTCCCAGTGTGGCTGATCATCCTCTCAGACCAGCTACGGATCGTCGCCTTGGTAAGCCGTTACCTTACCAACTAGCTAATCCGACATAGGCTCATCCGATAGCGCGAAGTCCGAAGATCCTCCGCTTTCTCCCGTAGGACGTATGCGGTATTAGCGTGGGTTTCCCCACGTTATCCCCCACTATCGGGCAGATTCCTATGCATTACTCACCCGTCCGCCGCTCGCCACCAGGGAGCAAGCTCCCCGTGCTGCCGCTCGACTTGCATGTGTTAGGCCTGCCGCCAGCGTTCAATCTGAGCCATGATCAAACTCTTCAGTTTAAAGTCTGATAGTCCTTACTTCTCCCAAGCCCAAAGACAAAGGAAAAAAGCGGACCAAACTTGGTTCAAGGTCAAACGAATCTTTGACGAGTCGCTTGCCTCGATATGTCGTGACTGACGTCACGCGAGAGCAAGCACCCACATCAATTACCTGATCGATTGTTAAAGAGCGTTCCCACTTGGAAAGTCTTGCGACTTCCGCCACGAGCCTGAAAGGTTTCAAGTGCTTGTCAGCGCTTGTTTTCTTGCTCGCCGTAAGGAGTGGCGTATTTTAAGGATCTGGGCGAAGATGTCAACGTTTTTCTGTCGAATCCTGCCGGGCGCCG
>NZ_PZJR01000021.1:404-34736 GCF_003206035.1 Salinicola sp. CPA57 | reverse complement strand
CCGCCGCCGGCGATGGGTGGTGAGAACACCCAGCTCGAGCGGCTGCTGCGCGACAACAACCGGTTGATGCAGCAGAACGCCGAGCTGCTACGTCAGATCGAGCAGCACGGCGCGGCCGGCGTGCGCGTAAGTGCGGAAGGGCATCGCCGGCAGATCGCCGCGACCGAGCAGGGCAATCGCTCGCTTGACCGCCTGGAGTCCGACAACCGATTGGAGAAAGCCCGCGCATGACGTGGACACTGCAAGTGGACGCCCTCGACCCCGGGGGCGATTCCGTGACGTTGCGTTATTCGTTGGGGCGTTACGACGATCCCGACGATAATGCTTTCGACCCCCGCATCGATCAGCCCGGTCTCTTTCGAGCCGGGCTTTTTGCTGGGTCGCTGATCAGTGGCGATCGCTCGAGCTACGGAGAAACGACGCTGGTCAATGCCGACGGCGGCCTCGATCACCTGGTCGATTACGCCGTCGACGGGCGAGCGGCCACGTTGTGCCATGGCGTCGGCGATGCACGCGTCACCGCGCTACGGGGCACCGTGGCGCGGCTGTCGTTCGAGTCCGGTTCCGTGTCGGTCGTTCTTCGTGGCCCACTCGAGCCATTGCAGACACCGCATCCGCAGGCGACCTATACCGGCGGCAACGTCCTGCCGGATGGGTTGGAAGGTGTGGAAGACGACATCGCCGGGCAGGCCAAACCGCTGTTGTTCGGCGAGGTGGCCAACGCCACGCCGGTGACGGTCAACACCGCGCGGCTGATCTATCAGATCTCCGATCGCGACGACTGTGAGGTGGCTGCCGTCTACGACAACGGCGCCGAGCTGTCCCAGGGTGCCGCCTATAGCTCGCTGGATGCATTGCAGGTCGACGCACCAGCGGCCGGCGAATGGCGCGCCTATGGCGGCTACGTTCGCCTGGGGGCGTCTCCGTCGGGAACGGTCACGGTCGATGCGACGACGAGTGCGCCCGATGCCGGGGACGTGTTCGAGACGATAGCCGGCGATCGCGGCTGGCGTGTCAGCGCTGACGACGTCGCGGATCTCAATACGCTGGGCGCGGTGCGGGTCTACGTCACCTCGTCGACCGATACGCTGGATCTGCTGGACAACCTGGCGATCTCGGTGGGCGGGTATCTCAACGTCGAGCCCGATGGCACCTTGCGCTGTCGGCGGCTCGAGGCTCCGACAGCTCCCGTCGATACGCTCGAGGATTACGCAATCCTCGATATCAAACGTAGCGCCACCGGCGCCGGCGACAACGGTTTGCCGGTCGGCCGGGTGACGATCAATGCGGATCGCATAGAGACGGTGCAGCGAGACGTGGCCGGCAGCGTCGACGACGCGCGCCGCGCTCGTCTCTCCCTGCAAACACGCCAAGCTGTCGTCGAGCGTGCCGAGACGTTGGCGCGTCATCCGTTGGCGGGCTCGCTCACGATCGATAGCGCGCTGGCCTCACGCGGTAGCGCCGAGCAGGTGGCCAGCGACCTGGTCGCGGTGCTGGGCGTGCGTCGTGACATCGTCACGATAACCGCCCGGGTCGATGATCTCGGCGCCATCGCCGTGGGGCAGTGCCTCACGGTGAAAACGCCGCGCCTGGGCTACGGCGTCGGCCGTGTGATGCGGGTGGTCGGTTATCGGCTCGATGCTCAAAAGGGTGCGATCGAGGTCAATTTATGGGGGTGATCGATGGCGCTTGATCCGAAACGTGTAGTGCTTGGCTGGCCGAACTACATCGACGACGTCACGGTCAGCGGCGGCGATTACGTCGAGACGCTGCCGCTGGCCAATGTTCAGGACCGGCGCTTTTCGGTGGTAGCCAAGACCAACGGCCTGGACCCGACGGCGACACAGTTCGTGATGACGTTTCCCCAACGCCGGCCGGTGGCGGTGGTGGCCATTCCCGCGCACAACATGAGTTCCAGCGCATTGGTGCGGGTGCGGGTCTACCGCGACCAGGACGGGAACGACCTGGTGTGGGACAGCGGCAAGCGCGATGTCTGGCCAATCGTCTACGGCATCGCCGATGTGATCTGGGGTAACGACAACTTCTGGAACCGACGGATGCAGGAGGGCACGCGCCGCAGTTATACGCCGCTGCTGACCGTGTTCATGGATGACGCCCAGATCGCCGGGCGCATCCACGTCGAGCTATTCGACGAGGCCAATCTCGAGGGCTCGCTGACGCTCGGGCGGGTGTTCGTCAGCGATGTCTGGCAGCCGCATTACAACATCAGCCTGGGCCCGCAGTACGGCTATGACAGCGGCACCGAAGTGACCACCGCGAAGGACCAGAGCCGAACCGAGTATTTCGAGCGCTTCACCCCCAAGCGAACGGTGCAAATGTCGCTCGACTGGCTGTCCGAGTCCGAGGCGTTCCTGCGCATCCACCGGCTGCAGCGTACCCAGGACATCGTCGGGGAAATCCTGTTCGTGCAGAGCGTGAAGCCGAGCCCCATCGAGTTCGCGCGGACGATGATCGCCCGGCAGCAGTCGCTCGATCCGCTCTCGCACCCCTATCAGCTGACCTATACCAATCAGCTCAATCTGCTGGAGATCCTGTAATGGCAGAAGTCACATTCCCCGCCGAGTACGGCGGCGACGGCAATACCTATACCGACGACGCCGACCCGAATACCGGGCTCGACGGCGTCGGCTACATGACACGATTTGTGCCGTGCCTGGTGGGCGCGGTGAAGATGGCCGCGTTCTCGAAAGGCCAGGCCGACGCCGCCGGGCAGTTCGCCGCGACGTGCGAGGAATTGCGTAACGAGGCGGCACAGTCGAAGGAAGCTTCGGCGAGCAGTGCCGGCAAGGCTGCAGCGAACAAGCTGGCCACCGACGAGGCGCTGGCAGAAGCCCGGGACCGGATCGGTACCAGCCAGGAACTGGCCCAAGCCCGCGACACCGCCCAACAGAACGCCACCGCGACCGGGCAGGATCGGCAGGCGGTCGCTGCCGACCGCCTGCAGACCGGCAAGGACCGAGCCGCGACTAAGGCCGATGCCGAAGCCACGGCCGCCGACCGTGATCAGACCGGCGAAGATCGCACCGCAGCAACTGCAGCTGCCGAAGCTACCGCCGCCGACCGGCAGCAGACCGGCCAAGATAGAACTGCAGCAACTGCAGCCGCCGAGGCGACGGCTGCCGATCGTCAGCAGACCGGCGAGGATCGCGAAGCAACCGGAAGCGACCGCCAAGCAGCCGAGACCGCCGCAGCCAGCGTCGATGCCGACAAGATAATGCATGCGAAGGGCTCGGGCCTGCCGAATGAGGTGGGCACTGCTGCATTGCGTGATGTTGCCGGTACTGGTGAGGTTTACGCGAGAGGTGGCATCGTTGGCACGGTAGAAGATACCGGTGGTGTGCCAAGCGGCGCGATTATTGAGAATGGCGAAAACGCGAACGGGCGATATACCAAGTTCGCTAACGGGACGTTGATATGTGAGTCGATCGTAGGCATTGGCTCTTCAGCGCCTTACCAAGGTATTTATATCAGCTCTACTGCAAATCAGGAGTGGGGGAATGAGACTGCAACTTGGGTTTTCCCTCATGAGTTCATTGATAACCGAGTCGTCGTTACCGGGACTATCGATTCCGGTGCTGGTGGAACGTGGATACATCCGAGGTCACCGACGCCAACATCAATCTTGATTTATCAATATTCCACGGATGTGCGTGGCGGAACAGGTTATACCTGGTATGTCAAAGCGTCAGGGAGATGGAAGCTATGAAAATCAAACGAATGGCGCAGCGGCCACGAGCCAACCATATCTGCGAGTTCTCTGCACACGGTGATGTGCTCACTGTCACTGTCAATGGCGAGTCCGATAATTTCGACTTCACAGGTTTAACCGATGGCACGTTCACTGATTTCGAATCGAGTATTCTTCCCGTTAATCCATTGATTAGCGCTAAGAAAGCGGACGGCGAACTAGTTGTTGCCGTGTCTAACTGGTATGGGGCGGAGCCAATCCAGGGGCTGGGAGAAACTGAAGAAGAATTCGCAGCCCGTTTGGCCTTCTGGGACCAGCAACGCAAAAATTACGAGGTCGAAATCTAATGGGAACCTTCACGCATACCCCAGCACCGACCGCCGAAGAGCTAGCTGCGCGAGCGATTGCTACTAAGCGCTCGGCCTTCGTTGACGAGCGCGCTGCGAATGTCGCCCAGATCAAGGTGACAACAGCGGCCGGTAATACCTTCGATGGTGATGAAACCAGCCAGAACCGGATGGCACGCTTCGTCGCGATGGCGGACGAGGCTGACACGATCCGCTGGGTGCTCGCCGACAACTCCGTGATTCAGGCCAACAAGGCGGAATTGAAAGAAGCCCTAACGCTGGCGGGAAAGGCCCAGGCGCAACTATGGGTTGAGGCCGATGAATAGAACCAGAGAAAGGCGACTTTGGATCTTGCATGTCATCGACGGCGCCGACGGCAGCCCATGGGATGGTGGCGGCTGGGATATGAACCACGGTTTTGTCATTCGAGCGGAGTCGGAGGACGAGGCGAGGGGGATTGCAGCGCAGGTATTTGGAGACGACAACACAGGCGCTTCCCAAAGCAGCCCGTGGCTCGATAGGCACCTGACGACCTGCGAACCGCTGGATCACGACGGCGAAGCTGGGGTTGTCATGAACGATTACAAGCGGGGCTGAAGGTTCCTTCCAAGCCGCTTAGGAAAGAGAGGAGCGACCGCCCCGGGTGTTTGCCGCACCCGGGGCGGCCCCGAACATGCAGTCCATGCCTGCAAGCCGGCCAGGGCTCCCCGCCTCGCGCGAGGCGAAGCGAGTCTAGGCCAGACGCTGACATAGCAACAGGCTTGACATGGCAATCAATGAAATTCGATGCGGCCGCTGTGACCGCATGCTGGCTCGCGCCGGCGAATTCCAGCTACTCGAAATCAAATGCCCGCGCTGCGGGAATCTACACACTCAGAGGGCCACGAGCCCCGGACCCCGGAGAAACCCTCGTGGCCAAACCTATCATCCCGTGGATGGGCGGCAAGCGCCGTCTCGCTAAGCGTATTACTCGGCTCATGCCGCCCCACCGCTGCTACGTCGAACCGTTCGCCGGCGGCGCCGCGCTGTTCTTCATGCGCGACGAGCCGGCGCCGGTCGAGGTTATCAACGACGTCAACGGCGACCTGGTCAATCTCTATCGCGTCGTGCAGAACCATCTCGAAGAGTTCGTGCGTCAGTTCAAGTGGGCGCTGACGTCGCGGCAGATCTTCGAATGGCAGAAGACGACGCGCCCGGAGACGCTGACGGACATTCAGCGCGCGGCCAGATTCTATTACCTGCAGCGGCTGACGTTCGGCGCCAAGCCGGGCGGCTACACGTTCGGCACGAAGACGACTAGCGGCCCCGGGCTCAACCTGCTGCGGCTCGAAGAAACGTTGTCAGAGGCGCATCTGCGGCTTTCTCAGACGTTCATCGAACACCTGACCTGGCAAGCCTGCGTCGAGCGCTACGATCGCCCTCATACGCTGTTCTACATGGACCCGCCCTACCTCGACACCGCGGGCTATGGCGTGGAGTTTGGCATCGAACAGTACGAGCAGCTGGCGGAGACGATCGGCAGGATCGAGGGACGAGCGATCGTCAGTCTCAACGATCACCCCGAGGTGCGGCGGATCTTCGCCGGCTTCCATATCGAGTCGGCCGATATCCGCTACACCGTCGGTGGTGGCGCCAGCGGCGGCAAAGCGGCGCGGGAAGTACTGATCTGCAACTGGGCGGTAGACGCCTAGCGCTCGCGCTACTCGGGTATATGCGTCGCACCGGTGATCAGATCCATTCGGCGTGGGCCCCACTCGACCTCGGCGGCCGCTGGACGCCAGAAAAGGTAACGGATCTGCGCCCGGCCTGGGTTGAGCAGAAGGTGAGCGGGCGTGTCGAGCGTCATGATGTCGTCGCGAGACAGCGTGTCTATGCGGCACCGCCCGCTGTAGACGTACTGGGCATGGGTGGCGTGGTACTCGATCCAGATGCCCGTCGGCGGGGGCCCTTCGTTCCATCCCCGATCGCGTCGATTCTGCGCCCACCGCTCAAGCGCCGGTCGGTAGTTCATACGATTGTCCTCGAGATGCCCATTTTGGGCGGTTCGGTGACAGAGATCCCCGCGCGATCGTGCAATCATATCCATCATGGATCTAGAAAAACCCGCGTTCTCAGTAGGTTGTGGCTTTGAAAAGCTGCGATAGCGTGGGCTCGTCGGCCAGGATGATCACCCGTTCGTGCCATATCTCGATGGCGCTACGGCTGTTAGCCTGTATAAATTACTGTTTAAATGTACAGTAAAATAGGCCGATAACAATCGGCTCTCTCACCCCGTGAGGGGCTACCAACAGAGATAGGAGGCAGTGCGTATGGGTAACGTGGAAAAGTGGCGTGGCAGCAATCCTTTAGTGCGCGAGTCATCGCGTGATACTCTCGCGGAGATTCGACACCAGATCGCCTACCTTGGTTTGAGCGAAGACCGCGACCACCCCGGTTACTCTCACGGGCTACAAATGGTCGACGAGGCTATCCCTTGTTTGGTCCAGCAAGTCGCTGACGAGATGGGTGTCGATCAAAAATTCCTGTCACAAAACGTGTCAAAATGACTTTTGTGGTGTTAGACTGAGGCCAGACGCAAGCGCGGAAAGAGATATAAAAGGTAGGAAATTCAACAATTTAGGCTGCACAAAAAGAAAACGCCGCCCGGCAAGGCAGCGTTTTCGGATGTTCGTCGCAGCAGAGGCACTGGAGAACTCGACAAGCTCAGTGTATCTGCTGCCCGGACGATGGGCAAGCCTTGGCCAAATTTGGAGCCAGGCGGATCATGGGGTCAGCAGGACACATGCCGCATTTCGCCCTTCGATGGGGCAAAGCGGCGTACCTCCATCCAGGTAAGTGGTGGGGTACAGGCAACCGGTGCGGGCACGACCCGCAAAAAGGCGAGTTCGATAGGCTCAACCGGCCGACGACGCAGCGCGAGCTGCCGAAGGCCCAACAAAAGCTGCTCGAGCTGGTCCAGCGCTATTACGAGTCGCCGGCGATGCTGCCGACGCTCTCAAATCTTAACGGGCGCAAAAACCTCGACGGCAATCCTCGCAGCAACCGCAGTGAAGCCCGGGCAGCGGAAAGCCTAGTGCTATCCGCGATCGTCCAGTTCCTCGATTTTGCCTCTCTGCGCGTGGGCACGCCCAAGCCTGATGGCACGTTCAAGCCGCGCTCCTGCGGTGAGCTGGCCAAGGTTGCCGGGCTGCTCGATCCTAAATGCGACCCCAGCTATCCGCAGCCGTCTGAACGATTCTGGCGCGCCTGGCGCCGACTCAAGATCGCCGGCGCGTTTACCGTTCACCAGATTGCCGAAAAGCGGCCAGACGGCAGCACGCGTGCCCGACCCGCTATCAAGCACATCAATCAGGATTTTCTCGTCGCGCTGGGCATCGGCTACGGCAAGCTGAAAGAGATGCGAGACTGGGCCAGCCGCTCGATAAAGCGAGCGAAGAAACGCTTCGCCGAGCAGTTCCCCGGCGAGGGCGACGCGAAGAAGGCCCGCGCTAACCTGGTCACCGGCAAGATCGCCGGCGGTGGCAATCGGTCATACATGCCGAAAGAGCGCCGCGGCCCGCGCGATACGCCGGACGTGAACCCGGAGAAGCAACGCCAGCGCGAGTACAGCTTGATGGTCAACCGCTGGACAGCCGAGGTAGCGCAGAACAACCCCAACGCCTCGCCGCGTGAGATCCGCGATCTGGTCAATAAGAAGTACCCGCCGTACCAGGTCTGGCGCGATCAGCAAAACGAGTAGCACCACTCCCTGCCCCGCCTTCCTGACCCGGCTACGCCGGGCATAGCCCGTTCCCTAACGGCCGGATTTTCGCACCGTCACTTCCCGATCGGCCGCTTTTGCCTCCATTCGCGTGCCATCTCCTCCCCGAATCCCGTCGGCCAGCATCTATGTCGGGAGACCAACAAAATTAAGTGATTTGGTAATGACATTAAGTCTGGCCGTTTAGAAATTACCTGCCCATCGTTATTACGTAGTTTCTTATGAAAAACCGTAGTTAGGTCTACCACCCAGTGCCTGGGTGTTATCCCCAAAGACATTTAAAATGCCTCGACAAGTCGAGATCCTGACGCCCGTGCTTGCGCACGGTTGCCCCGAAGGGGCTACGCCCCTCTGGACACCCCTAGTGCTGCAATAGGAAGAGTCGAGATATGCCCTTTGTCCAGCGCCTGCGGCGCGTTACGGCGCGAAAGAATGGACAACCCTACCCAATGAGCGGTGGGCGCCTTTCATGGCGCTACGCGCCATCACTGCAACCCGTACAATATGGCCATGATCGATACCAGCCGACACTTTGCCGCCGAAGCCTGCCCCTTATGCCATGGCCAGGGAACGCTGGCGGGCGTATTCCATCGCCTGCATTGCGAACATTGCGCTGGCGTCGGCTATTTGCAGGTGGCTACCGGTCAGCCCGTGGATCTGCGGGCCGCGAAGCTGCTGCGACGGCCGTCGCGATCGGCTGCTGGTGGGCACGTCGAAACGACGCCAGACACTTGGCAGCTGGTGAACCACTTTCGCGGCGACTGATTGCGTGACATATTCACGTTTACCGGCGAAAATGGTGTGACATTGTCACGGAGATTACGGCATGCCCCGCGAACGCTATTCGAGTATCGCCCCGGAGGAAGTCGAGATGTGGCTGGGCGCGTTGATCGGTGCGGCGATAGATCCCACTAATCACACGCTGAACCTAGGCCGGAGTGCCGAGCTGCTGAATCAGCGGATGCGGGAAAGTGGCATCGAGTTCACGCCGAAGCGTGGCCGTGATGGGATCTCGCAGCTGCTGGCGCTGGCCGGCGACTTCGTGAACTATCCGGATGACCACACGGCGGCCAGGCGCGCCGAGCTGCTGGCGGAATGGTGCAAGCTGTGGCTGCAGCCAGACGACTGGACGCGGATCAGCGCGAAGATTCGCAAGCGGCGACAGCGGGCCGCGTCGTAACGCTATAACGGTTTAACGCTATAACGCACAATATAGCGATATTTGGCTATGGCCCGTCGCGCTTCACGTCTTTGACGGTGCTGGTGCTGCAGCCGATGAAGCTGGCCACGTCTCGAATCGAGTAGCTCCGGCCGTCGGCGTGCGTGGATTGGAGCAGCGCGGCGATGCGTCGGCGCTTCGGCATGTCCTTTTGCCTGCCCTGGTACTTCCCTTCCGCTTTGGCCTTCTCGATCCCCTGCCGCTGTCGGTGGCGGCGATCCTCGTAATCCTTCCGCGCGATCGCGGCGAGCATGTCCAACATCATGTCATTGATGGCATCGAGCATTCTCGCGGTGAACTCGTCTGCAGCGCTGGGCGCCATTGCCTGGTGACTGGTGGGTAGATCCAGCGCAACGATGCGTAGCCCTTTGGCGTCTAGCTCTGCGCGCTGTCGGCGCCAATCTTCACGACCCAGGCGGGAAAGCCTGTCGATACTCTCGACCAGGATGATGTCGCCGTGGTGGGCGTCCTCGAGTAGCCGACGAAGCTCGGCGCGATCGGCGATGGCGCCGGAAGCGTTCTCGCCGTACCAACTTGCGATTGGCTGGGCATGCTCAGCGGCGAATGCGACGAGCTGCTGGCGGGCGCGCTGGGCGTCCTGCTCAGGGGTGCTGGCTCGGAGATAGGCGCGAACGAACATTTGCCACCTGCTGGGGCGATATGGGTAGCTGTTTATGCTGTGGGGCGTTTTGAGTTGGCGCAAGCGGTTTTTATGGTACCGAAGCGACTAGGCCAGGGTGGTTGGCTGGGGTGTACCCAAAAAACACACCAGGAAACGAAAAAGCCCGCCCGAGCGAACCCGGGCGGGACAATTCCTAGCGATAGTATGCTTTCACTGTGTAGTACAAGCTAGTTGCACTGATCGCCAGCGATAGACAGGTAATGAATGTAACCATATCTACGACTCCTTATCATTGGAGTCGCCCGATCGCCTCTTACTGGCCTATAGAGGGTCACAGTCAGCTTGTATCACCGAGCTGAACCCGAAGGCACGACGCGTTGCAGGGCCATCACACAGTGCCAGCCGGAGCTACCCGGGGTGATGGAGTGATACTGAGGCCATTCTAGGTAGCCTCAGTGAAACCGGAAAAAGCCACGTCGAACCTTCGAGTTGTAAGCGCTCGGTAACCGCGCCGCGTCAGGATAAACGGTCATTCGGCGCCTGTCGATGCTGCGCCCACACGAGTATTACTCTTGCATGCGTACTATTTTTAATCCAAAATACCTCTATCACCGAGCTGAACCCGTGCCCCCTGCTGCTAACAGGTGGCGCAAAAAAACCCGCCCTGCTAAGGCGGGTTTTGTCTTTTTGGTCTAGCAAAAGAAGAAGCCCGGCACGTGGCCGGGCTTGATTCAATCGCGGAAGCAGGATTTGGCGGAGAAATACAAACTCGCCACACCGACCGCGAGAGATAGGAGCCCGATCCAGTCGATCATACTCCCTCCCGTTATCAGCAGGCCCTAGCGTCACCTCTGGCTCAGGTGCCGCACGGCGTTGGAAATGGCCTTCGGGCTTGCGGTTTCTGTTCCCCATTACGCTAAACCAGACAGGTGGCAGCCTGCGGCTAGGGGGTACTGGGTCAAAGATACGTCGCAGCACTCTAATTTGAAAGCGCTTTTTGGTACCTAAAAAACAACCACCTAGCGTGTGATGTTTGGTTTATCCCAACAAAACCCCAACAATGTTTGCCTTCTCCTCTTGGTTGAATCAAAATCAAAAAACGTTGGAAATGGCCTTCGGGCTATGCAGACAGAGATGGCAGTCTCTTCCTGCTTCAAATGCCCGCCTACCTAGGCGGGCATTTTTGTTCCCGCTTTCTATAGTGCTTATCGTCCCGTCACGACGTCATGATCGGCAAGCGCTGAGCCTACGTTTTCGCCTGCATTTTTCCCGTGCCAGGTATTGATGACCCAATTATATCTGGCCATCCTGGCAGGTCGGCAATGCACGGGGAACTTTGAACGCAGCCACCAGGTCGAGACAGGCGCCGCCGGCGGTTGCGAGTGGCATCAGGAAGGTCACGCCCGGTCTGTTCTTTGGTCACTACCTGGGGCGTTAGACTGCCCAGCATCTTATACCGTTACCGAAGCTGCTTGCTTACCACCCAGGTCATCTAACCTGACTGATTCCGCCGATGGAAACGAAAACGGGCCGCTCGATGGCGGCCCGAATCTGTTCCCTTAACCAGCGTTATGTTTCGATTCCTCCAGGTCGCGCTCGCATTGGGCGACCTTATCGCGCAAGGACTGCTGATGCCTCTCGCGTCGCTGTTCTTGGGCATCACTACCGTCTTCGCGCTTGGCGTCGCGCTCCAGTTCGTTTAATAGGTCAGCCTTTGCTGAAGCCAGGGCAGCCTCGGCGTGTTCGATAGATTTGCTCATTTGATCTCCTGTGTATTACCTGGCGCGGAATATCGGATCTAGCGCGGCTCGCGTGAGCGGGCAGCAACGCTCGAGTAGCGCCTGCAGCTGATCGATCGGCAGCTGGAGGATCTGCGTTATCGGGGTGCGTGCGATGATGCTATAGTCGGTATCTGACATGATGCTTTCCAATCCCATGGTGGTTTTCGTGTCGCGGCCGTCGGGTGGTGAGAGACCCGGCGGCCACTTCACTCCTGCGCTATATAGACGGTCAGACCCAGTATTGGATCGACCTCGATTCCCAGTCTTTCCTCCCTAGCCAGCTCCAGCCATTCGAAAGCGATCTGTTCCTCGCTTTGCGTCTGGTATTCGTCGCCAGCCTGGCGCCGCCGGTTGTCGATAGCTTCCATCCACTGGCCGCGATTGACTACGCCGTTGAACGATTGCACCAGCTGATCGACGGCGACGCGGTAGGCGATCGAATCCATCAGCCGCCCTTCTCTCTCAGGCTCTTGTCGACGGCTTCCATCATGAAGTCGACCATGTCGATGTTGTGCTCGACGCAGAACACTTTAAGGCGGCGCTTCCATTCCGGCGGTACGCGGGTATTGAAGGTGGTCTTCTCACCGTCAGCGGGCTGGCTGGTGTTGCTGGCCACGGCCGGGGTGTCGTTCAGCGTCGGCGGTGCGCCCTTCCCTCTTGCGGGCTTTTTGCTCGGTCCTGCCATTGGTCTATCTCCTATGCGGTATTGCGTCACAGCGTTCTATGACGATTGCGTTATAGCGTTACGCCGTGAGCTTTTCGAATCGGTCGATGATTGCCTGGATGACCTGGTCGGCTTTCGCACGCGGCCCGGCGTGCTGGGATTCGGTGATCGACTGGCCAATGTCCTGCGCCTGCCGTAACGATGTCTTCTCGGGGATCTGTCCGTCGAGTATCAGGTATGGCGTCTCGCCGAGATAGGCGCGAACGTCGCGCAGCTCGGCCTGGCTGTCGCCGCACTTTGATAGCGCGATGGCGATTTTCTCGAGCGGAATGCCGTGCTTCTGGACGAGTGTCGCGGCGAGGATCACGGCCGGCTCGAGATCGTCCAGCGCCAGGCTAGTGGGTATAACGACCAGATCCGCCGCCTGGGCGATCTCGACGGTTGCTTCGCTGGCGTGTGGCGCTGCATCGAACACCAGCAGGTCGTATTGGTCGGCGACCTTGAGCGCCCGGGATACGCTGCCGAACGATTCGACCGCGACATCTGGCTTGATGCCGTTATCCAGGCGGCGCTTTAGCCAGCCGACTGTCGACGACTGCTTCGTGTCCATGTCCGCGATCTTGACGTTCCAGTCATGCGCGGCGAATGACGTCGCGATCGCGCGGGCGATGGTGCTTTTACCTGGTCCGCCTTTCTGGCTGACGACGCCGATGATGTTTCCCATGGTGGCTTTCCTGTCGTGAGAGATTGAAAGCGTTACATAACGCCAGCGTTACAGCGTTACAAGTACAAATTGAGTCTATGCCTAGAGGGGCGGGGATTCAAGTGGTAAAGCGTCAAATAACGCAAGCGTTACAGCGTTACGAATTCGAGGGCATGGCCATCCGTGGCCAGGGTAGGGCGGTCAGTCGTTGGCGGCAGGTGATGAAAGCTCGGCACAGTGGGACGATAGCTGGCGGACGTGGTCGGCCATCATCGCGGAGAGCAGAGCAATGTGCTGGAGCTGGTCGTAGCTGGCCTCGCCGTTCTCGACTGCACGTTGTGCGAGCGCGTCGACGCCGTTGGCCATGGCGAGCGCCTGCTGGCTCTGCAGGTGGATGCGCTGGCGGACGTGCAGCGGCGGCGGTAGATGAGGTGGCGCGGTCAGCGTTGGGGTCATGGTCATGGTGGGCGTTCCTGGTTGCGATGAGCGACCCGGCGAGTGCTTCCAAACACTGGTGACGGATCGTGCGCAGGTTGGAAGACCGGGAGCAACCAGAACCCCGGCGCGCCGTAGCGCCCCACGCACGACCCGTCATAACGGGCGTGCGCGGTTGGCGCCGCGCCCTGGGGCGTGCGCTGGCTGCTATTCAGGCTTCCAAACCTGGCCGCCGATGAGCGACGACGAACGGACATTAGACCCGGGGCCGATGAGCGTCAATGCAACCGGCAGGGGGAACATCGGCAGGGGAGGGCGCTTATTCAGTGTTTCGTATTACGATTGCTTACATAACAACGGCATGCGAGTGGCGGGGCTGGATCCGGCGGCCATGAACGATAGCGGGCACCATCACGGCGCCGCTGTTTGTGTGACAATGTCACGGTTTAGCTGTGTGTCTTTCAGCTATGGCTAGTCCGCTCATTGGGAGCCGCTTGGTGACTCGGTCACCAGGGCCTGTCCTTTGTCACCGATTTGAAGGGCTAGACGCAAATACTGATCGGCATAATCAACACGCCATTGATCGTGCGGATCTTTCTCGGTCTCGAGAAAAATCACTTTCCCCGTCTCGCCCGATGGGTGAGTGAGAGTATCGCCCTCGTGGATTTGGTTTCCTGCATAGTCAGGCCATGGTGCTTTGCGCATATCAGGACTCCTGGTTGAAGTCGGGTCGGGCCAGCTCTGGCCACATGATGTGCCAGTCATGCGGCCGGAGTTGCTTGCGGGTGACGCGCGCGCCCGATGTCGTCTCAGTTCTCACGGCGACCTCGAGCGAGGCGCGCTTATGACCGTAGGCGATCAGGCGCAGATATGAGCGCGTTGTGCCGGTGGCGCGGATGTCTTGCCGGGTGGCCACCTTGAGCCAGTCGAGCAGGGACTGGACGCGGGTGGTCATTCCTCCCCCTCACCATCTTCCAGGCAGTCGTTGCACACGCACTCATCGTTGATCGGCTGGGTGAACGCGACTTCCTCCCACCAATCGCACCGCACGCATCGATCATATCCGTTATCCAGCATCAGCTCGGATATGGCCTCGTCATCGGCGCCGGTATCTGCTTTGCAGTTCATTTCGCCAATGCCCTGGTTGGCGATCGTGTCTATCCAGTCGTCGCGCTCTGCATCGGTCATCTCGTCAAATGGGCTCATGGCGCGGAGCTCCGAGCCGTCACCACCCGCCGCTTGCCGCTGTTGTCCATGGCGGAAACGACGCCAGCGCGCTCGAGATCCTCGATTAACCGAGCGGCGCGGTTGTAGCCGATCTTGAAGCGCCGCTGCAGGGCGCTGATCGATGCGCGTTTCTCACTGAATACGAACGTCGCTGCGTCGGCTAGCAGGGCATCTTCGGCTTCGTTGACGGGCTGGCGGGTCTTGATCGAGACACCTTCCTCGAGCGCGGTCGGCTCGGTGGCCACCGCTTCGCCGCCGAGGGCGTCGATCAGCTGCGCGATCACGTCGCGGAAAACGTCGGTCATGATGGCGAAGTCGGCGTCGACGCGCGCGGCCTCGCTTTCGGTCTCGACACTGGATGCCTGGTCCAGTAACGCATCATCGAACGTCAGCGACTTGATCGCGAGATCGTCGGTCAGGACGAAGCGGGCGCGGCTGTCGTTGCCGATGCTCATCTGCGTGGCCTGGCGGCCGTTCTCGACCAGCGTCTGGACCTCTTCGCTATCGAGATCCACCTGGCGGGCGCGGAATACGCCGTCGTCCTCGGCGGCGCGCAGCTCGACGATGCCGCCCAGGGTGAGCCATTGCGGGCGCGTGCCGGGATCGACGAGCCATTGAGTCATCACGCGGGCTGGCGGCGTCTTGGTGGCCAGCGGGGTGACCTTGAGCGAGCCGAGCGTCTGGCGCAGCAGATCCAGCACCTCTTCGGCGCGCTTGCGGCTGGAGGCGTTGACCGCGATGGTGCCGCGCTGGGTATCCCACCACAGCTCGATGCGCTGGGTGCGGGTGAATGCCTGGGGAAGCAGCTCCTCGAGGACGGCTTCCTTGATCAGCTGCTTTTCGCGGCGGGAGACCGGCTGGCCTTCGGCCTGCTCGCGGGCGGCGCACCGATCGTCGACCTCGTCATTGATCACGGCGGCGGGCAGTAGGCGTTCCTGGCGCAACATGGCCAGCAGATAGTGGCCGTTGATCGCGTGGGCGCGGATCTCGCTGCTGCGGCCGGCGGGCGTCGTCCAGCCGACCCGGCGCGCTTCGCGTGGTGATACCGGGCGGAAAGCGAATTCGGCTAGCGCGGCTTCCAGTTCCTCGACCGCGACCGCCGCCTGGTGGACCTTGTAAAGAATGGCGTATTTGAAAAACATAGGATCTCCGGGCGTCAGGCGACGCGAATGCCAGTGAAGCCGACGCCATGGTCGGCGGTTTTGTTGGTGAGCAGGTCGATGAACCACGGCTGCCAGGCCGGTGTGATCCTGCGCAAATCGATTTCGCCGGGGTGGTCGACGATGAAGTCGCGCAGGGCTTTCGAAGACACCACGGCCATTTCGGAGGTGGCCCCCAGACACGTCGAACGCTTTGTCGTTGAGAGTCGGCCGGTTTTGACCCATCGCATGACGCGCGCCCTGTTGAGTCCCAGCGCGCTGGCGATCTGGGTGGGTGAGTACAGGTTGTCGTCGACGTTGCTGACCCGGAGCTGTTGCTGGCGCTTGGCGACCGCGGTTAGCGGGTAGCGGAACCCAGCCGCTCGTAGACGGGAATAGACGCGCTCCGGGGTGACGCCTTCCATCTCGCGGATCATGGCGTCGACCTCTTCGCCCCACTGGAGGTTCTTTGTTGTCGCGAGACCCCGTGTCTGGGCGACGTAGTACAGCCAGTTCCGGCTAACGTCGAATCGGTCAGCGACAGGCTTTAGGTTGGGTCGCCTCCCGGTCGTATAGGCTTTCTCCAGAGCATCAAGCAGTGCCTTGGTGACCTCGCATTTCTTGAATGGCTGGTTCTTCTGGATATTCATCCGCTTGGCTTTTGCGCGTATCTGGTGAAGCTCATGGCTCGTTTTTAGATGCGGCTGTACCGCTTTCGCGCCGCCGGCTGGGTAGTGATCAATCAGTTTCTGAGTGTCGAATGATGACCAACGTTTACCGGACATATCACGCCCCCTTCCCGAAGAAGCCGACAGCGGCGTAAACGACCAGGCACGCGACGGTGAGCCAGTAGATCGCTCGGCAGGCTAGCTGCAGCCGGGTCGGTTTGGGGTGGCGGATGCGGTTGTAGGACATCATCAGGCCTCCAGGTCGCTTTGTTGGATAACGTAGGAGCGGGAGTTTTCGACCGCGTAGAACGACGGCGGGCAATGTTCATCCGCCCAGGACTTCATGAACGATTCGAGCAGACGCATCGCTTCTGGGCTCGGGTTTGGGTAGTCGTCGGCGAATTCTCCGACCTGGTCGTAGGCTTGCTCCCCCATCCGTTCGATGACATCGGCGCTATTGTCGATGTAGCCGCCGCCGGTGTGACGTACCGGATCGGCCCGATAGACCGTCGTGCCAGCTTCGAGATCGTCGTTGTCGTCGATCAGTTCTTCGAGGCTGGTCCAGCGGTATTCCTCCTCGTTGAGGCTCCAGCACTCCGATAGCGTGTCAGGCGAGGGCTGATCGGATACGTGAGCCCGATCCAGTCGCTCGATCTCGGCGAGCAGCAGGGCGGCCGCTTTGACCAGGTTGCGGCGGGGCGACGTCGATGGCTTCCACCAGTCTTTCTCGAAAGGCCAGACGGCCGGCGGGGTTTTCGGAAGGGCGTGGCCGGTCACCTGGACGCACGCGCCCCACGCGTAAGTGCTGGCGGCGGCGGCCAGCTCGCCATCGGTATGGGCGTCGTCGTGTTCCGGTTTCCAGCCTTCGGAATCGATCTGTCGCTGACGTTCGTTGAAGGCGTCGAGTAGTGCTTTCATGGTGTCGGTTCTCCAGTGGGTGGCGATTGCCGTCGCCGGTTTACTTGCGCGCGGGCGGTAGCTGCGGGCGACCACCTTCGGGCGGTAGAAAATCAGTGCCGGATTTTTGGCCTGTCACCTCGAGATATTTGATCTCAAGCTTCGCGGTATTGATGATCGTCTGGGACACGTCGCTAACCGCCTTGGCGCGGGCGATGTCCATGGGTTTTTCGTCGTCCTGCAGGGCTTCCAGCGTGGCGAACAGGTGGTTGCGCAGGTCTTCAATGCGATTCTTCATTGGCTTTTATCCGTTGGTTGATCTGACGGTTGATGGCACCGCGCAGCTGGATGACCTGAACGATCTCCTCTGGATAGCGATGCAGTGAATTGCGAAGCATGTTGTCGGTGCGGCTGACCAGCTCGAGATTGTCGGGGGTGAAGTCGCGGCGATTGCCATTCTTGAAGCGCACGAAATGGCCAGGAGGAATCGGGCCGTTGCGTTTTTCCCACTCAATCGCGTGAACGGCTCGCCAGTTTTGCGGCGCGTAGTTGGTATCGCGAATCTTTCGCTGCAGGATGCCGTCTGGCGTAACGCGCTCAGTGCCTATCGGCACGTGCCTGTTGCCACGCTGGCCAGCCTTGAAGCGTGTCTTTTCCGACCGCCCACCGGCTTGGAAGTGGGTGCCTTTGTTCCATGGCTGCTGCCCCTTCCTGAACTGTCCGGGGCGATTGGCTTCTATGAATGCGTCGGATTTTTTCAGGCCGCGCGTTTGAGCGGTGTTCTTGATGCTCGATTCGGAGCGCCGGAAGATCTTCGCTAGGGTCGCGTTGCCGGTATCCGGATAGTGCTTTTTCAGCGCCTCCAGATCTTCGTTGCTCCAGGGCTTGCCGTGGTTCTTCATTGCCAATCCCTCACGCGAACAGGCGGCGGTCGACCTCGACCGGGTAATCGGGGTTTTCGTAGCACCACAGCGAGCCTTCGCGGTGCGGGAAGTGGTAGCCGTCGCAACGGCAGACGTGCCGGCGCCATGGCTTGCTATCCGCCCATTTGTCGATGCGAAGCGTGCCGACGCGCGCGCAGTTGCGGCAGCGAGGGCCGCGCACGTATTCGTCGGGGTGCTTCGGCTTGACCTGCCGGGCGCCGCATATGCGGCAGCGGCAGTGTCGACGGGTGGGCAGATAGACAAGCACGTCATGCCACCTGACACGCCATCAGCGCGACGAGATCCGGCAGCGGGCCGTCGTCACGCTTGCTCTTGGCGCTGCGGGCGCCGCCCATGGCGGTGATCGGTGCGCGCGAGCGCTTCGGGACGCGCTGGGTGCCATCGGTGTGGTAGGCGTTGATCGAGGCGATGCAGAGCAGCAGGCAGAGCGCTCGCGGGATCAGGACGCCGAGGACGAACGCGCGGGACATGGTGTGCGGTTTGGTGCCGGCGCCCAGCTTGGCTTTGGTAGTCCGCTCGAGCTGGCTGACGGTGAACGCGTCGAACCCGAGATCCTGCTGGATCTCGCTGGGCTTGCGACCATTGGCCTGGGCGACCAGCAGGGCCAACTCGTCGTCGTTGAGGTTCTGGCCGGGCAGGCCAACCACGTCTTCGCCCATGAATCGCGGATCAGTCATGGTCGCGCGCCTTCGATTGGAGAGCGGCCAGCGTGCCGGTCAGCTCTTCCATGTCCTTTGCCTGTTGGCGCAGGCGCTGAGCGAGTAGTTGGGCGCCGGCGTGCATCTGCTGCAGCGTGTCGTCGTCGCATTCGCCGGCGTCCACGGCCCGTCCGATGGCGGCTTCGAGGCCAAAGGCAATGGCGCTGTTATGGTTCATGCAGGTGCTGAACGTGCGCGTGGTTTTCAGCAGGCTGACCTGCTGAAAATCGGCGGCCCGCATCAGGCTGACAATCGATGGCTGCGTTATGTTCTGGCTCATGTGGCTCTCCCGGCTGTCCCGTAATGTTTCAACCTGCCACGTTTTGTGTCAAGTCGAGACGCAAAAAAACACGGCCTTGCTGCCGTGATTTGCGGTGTCTAGGGGTTATCGATCGCTGGCGATGCGGGCAACGCGCCCGAGAATGTCCAGCTCGTCGAGCGCTTCACGCGATAGCGTCTGCTCGTTGTCGGTTGCCTCGGCTGAGACCGTGAAAGTGTTGTCGAGGTTGCGGCGAATCCAGCGAACCCAGGCTTGGCCGTCGACGAGAATGCCGAACAGGTCGCTGGAGCCCGGCGCCTTTACGCT
Source organism: Salinicola sp. CPA57 (assembly GCF_003206035.1). Classification (NCBI taxonomy): domain Bacteria; kingdom Pseudomonadati; phylum Pseudomonadota; class Gammaproteobacteria; order Oceanospirillales; family Halomonadaceae; genus Salinicola; species Salinicola sp. CPA57. Next base: position 15,337 of record NZ_PZJR01000021.1, on the reverse strand, counting down.
ACGATCGATCAACACTTCATCGCCCCGCTTGCAGACCTCGCGCATGTCGTCGTCGGCGACGATGAACGACAGGCATTGCGTCTCGGTGAGCCCGCGCTTTTCCAGATAGGCGGCGCTGTAGGCGGTGATGCTGGCGGCATTGTTGATCCGCGCCGAGCCGTTGCGGGTCGGCACGCTGGTGCGATTGGTGGTGACGTAGCCAGTGCTGCCGATCGCGACGTTCGATCGGTCGTTGGTCCAGCCGACGATCCAGCCCGCCGGCACGCCGAGCTTGTCGGCAACGCTGGCCAGTTCGTCCAGCTTGGGAGAGCGAAGCCCGGTTTCCCAGTTGGCGTATCGCCCGCGCGAAATCTTGAGAAAGCGGGATATTTCGTCCTGCGTCATTCCCCGTTCACGACGCAACGTGGCCAGCCGTTCGGCGATGACTTCGGTGGTGTCGGACATCGAGTGTTCCCCATGCTGTGCGGCGCTGGCCGTTCGTTTCCGTGACAGTTTACACAAAACGTGGCAAGGGGAATATGAAAACCCTTGCAGCTGGCGGCTTTCACGCTTTAAGCTGTCACAAAACGTGACAGCGGAACCCTATTCGTGACATTTAACGACTGGGTCGACGAGGTGGGCGGAATCAAACCGGCGGCGACACTCCTGGGAGAGAAGCACCGCTCGGTGCGCAGCTGGTATCACGCCGAGCGCGCCCCACGTCAACGATCGGCCAGGAACATCATCGAGAAAAGCGGCTATCGAGTCGACTGGAGCGGCATTTACCAGCCGATCGAGACGGCGCGCGCCGAGGCTGAGGTTTCCGCATGAACGCCTTTCTATTCCCCGTCGATTACTCGTCTCGCCCCAAGGTCGAGCAGGTCATCGAGCGTTTCGCGCTGATCGGTTACGCGCGGCTGTTGCTGCTGCTGGAGGACCTGGCCAAAGCGCCCGAGGGCGACACCTGCCGCCGCAAATACGTCTATAGCGCGCTGGGCTCGCTGCTCGAAGCGCCGCCCGATGTGGCGCTGGAGTTCATCCAGGCGCTGGCGGAGATCGGGCTGGTGACGCTCGTGGATGATGGCGAATTCGTCACCGTGACGACGACCGGCATCCGCTGGCCAGTAGCCGAAACCGCGCCGAGCGGCCCGCAGTTGTTCACCGACCCCGAGCAGTGGGCGGCATGGATGCATGCCGAAGTGGGCGTGCCGTTGGCATACGCAAAGGGCGAAGCCTATTCGAGCAAGTACCGCCATTGGATCGCGTCGAACGTGACGACCGATGAAATGGAAAGGGCGATCACGCGGACAGTCGAGCATGGCGTGGGGCCGACACCTGCCGAGCTACACAATCAACTCAAGGCCGTACGCGCGGCCCGCATCCAAGAGGCAAGACAATGATTCTGATCGGGCTGGCGGGGTCGACGATGGCCCGCCGCGACAACATGGGCTTGGCGCTGGTCGATGCCGGCTTGCGGATGGCGGGCGGACCACGACGGCTGGCGCGCTTGGCCATCTGCTCGCCAGAGCCGGGAAAGATGCACGACGAGATCATGCGTGCCGAGCGCACGCGGGATCGAATCGACGATATGCGTGGCTCTTCATTTTCCGGGGCCGTGATGGTGCATGTGATGTGCGAGGCGGAGGCGAAGGTGATCCGCGCCCGTGGCGGCGAGATATGGCACGTCGAGGGCATGCCGAGCGACAGCGTGGTCATTCACTGGGGTGATCGGCTGGTGACGGATACCGAGGGTGGCAATCGGCACTACTTGGATGCCGTCGAAGCGCTGTCCGAGCTGTCGTTGGCGGGCGCGTTCGACGCCAAGCGAAAGCGACGGATCGCCTGATGGAATTCCGGTATTCGCGGGGCGCGGCGAGAGTCTGCGGGCAATCCGTTTTCCGTGACTATGTCACGTATAAGCTGGGTCGTCGCGTCGATGATGATGTGTCGGCCGCTCGCGCGATGCGTGAGTTGTGCGGTGTCGAGAGTCGGTCAGAGTTCGATAACTGCCGGGCGGCGCGTGATCGATACTTGGCCATGCTGGCGGATCTGAACCACTGGCTGGCTCGGGGGCGTCGATGATTAGCCATCGCATGAAGCGACCGCCGACGCTCGAGCAGGCGCTGGGCAAAGGCGGCAGCAAGTACGGCAACAAGCGCACGGTGATCGATGGCATCACGTTCGACTCGAAAAAGGAGGCGAACTACTACCTGCAGTTGAAAGCGCGGCAGCAGGCCGGCGAGGTGGTGATGTTCTTGCGCCAGGTGCCGATCGGGCTGCCAGGCGGCGTCAAATACGTCATCGATTTTCAGGTGTTCCTGGCGGATGGGTCGGTCGAGTGGGTCGACGTCAAAGGGCATCGAACCGACACCTATAAGCTGAAAAAGCGGCAGGTAGAGGCGCTTTACCCGATCGAGATCATCGAGGCGTAACGATGGCGCGACGCGCACGAACCCGGATAGATGACCTGCTGGATGCCTGGGCGCTGTGGCTGGAGCAAGGCAACCACCATGCTGCCCCGCGTTCGGTGCTGGCCAAGTGGATGGAAGGCAAGGGCCAGATACTGCCGAGCGCTGGCGGGGCGGATGTGGTGTGCGCGGCGGCGTTCCCGATCGAGGAACAGGTCGAGGCGGCGGTGCTGGCGATCGCGCTGGATGAAACGCTGGCGGCTGACGTGCTGCGGCTGGAGTACAACGCCGCGCACGCGGGCGTCTGCCAGCGCCACGGTGCGAGGCCGTATAACCCACACCGGACGGATCAGGCGGCCAAAGCGGCGCTGCTGAATGTCTCCGTGCGGACCTATCGAAGCCGACTGTCTTGGGCCCGAGGTGAAGTCGAGCGACGGGTCGTGGCGCGATGATCATCAACCGGGTGTTTCGCGTGCAGGTGGCCGACTCCCGAACGGGAGAGGTCAAGTCATTCTCGATGGTGTCGTCGACGCTGGCCAGCGAAGCCGAGGCGTTCGAAAGACTGGTCGCGCAGTTCGGCGTCGCGCGGGTGGTGAGCGTAACGCTATAACGCTTTAAAGATACAAAGCCATAAGGCTGGCGGAATCGCGCACGGCAATGCGCCCGCCGGAGAACCGACGAGAGGTTTCAAAATGAATAGCGTCAGACAAGTGACACGGCATCACGTCGAGCCCGGCCGGGCCGATATGGGCATCAAGATCACGGCGCAAGGCCCATACGGGCAGGGTGGCGATCAGAGCCAATATGTCGTCACCGCGGGCGCCGAGGCGCTGTGCCACGTGCAGTTTCAGCAGGGCAATCCTGCCGAGTACGGCGTTAACGGCGTGAGCCTCGAGGCGCTGCTGGCGATCTGTCTGGATCGTCTCGACCATCTGCAGCGCGGCGCCTATGCCAATCCCTACAATGAGCATGCACGGCTCGACATTGAGCGCGCCATCGAGTCGCTGAATGACCGTGTTCGTGAGCGGGAGTGGCGCCGCTCAATCCCTTCCGAAACGTAACGCCATAACGCTTTAACGCTAACGCATCGGCTCGCGGCCGCACTGTCGCGGCTGCGCGGGCCGCTGCTGCCCGGAGTTCAGCCGATGCCTGATCATTCCCCGGCGACACTCGTCGTCAATCTCTCCGATGCCGTCATTCGTCGGCATATGTCAGACCCCACCATTCGTCAGCTGCGCGATCCGCGCTACCCGCTGCGCGTGCGCTTCAACCAGGCCCGCACTCGAGCTTCGTGGTTCGTGGTGCGCTTTGCGGGTGGGTCTGATCATTGGCGCAAAATCGGTGCTTGGCCGGATCTGGCGAGCCGTTCCGTCATCGCTCAGCTGCCGGAGATTCAAACGCGGATGGCTGTCGATCCTACGTTACCCGTGGGCGCGACGAGCTGGAAGACGGTGGGAGCTCTGCTGGTGTGGTTTCGCGATCGCTCGAGCAAGAGTCGGCAGTTATCAGCGAGCCGGAAGTCTCAATATCGCGTCGCCATCAACCGGCACCTGTTGCCGGCGCTAGAGTCGTTTTCGCTTGCCGAACTTGCAGCGGCGGATCTCGACGACAACCTGGTTTGGCCGATGCAGGCCCGCTATGCGGTGTCGACGATCCGGCAGACGCTTGCCGTTTTGAAGGTGGCTTTCAAACAAGCCGAGAAGGTGGGCCAGATATCAGTCAATCCAGTGGTGGACGTGAAACTATCCGACTTCCTCGATGCTCGGGCGAAGCCGAAACCGGGCCGCCTGCGCGCCGATCATCTGCCGGAGATCCTGCCAATCATCGGTTCCGCTCGCGTGGGAGCATGCGTGCTGATGCTGCTAGTGCTTCTGTTTGGGACGCGAATATCAGAAACGCGTCTGGCCAAGTGGCGGCACTTTGATCTGTCAGCGGGTCGCCGGTGGACGATACCTGCCGCGCACGTGAAATCCCGCCGAGAACATCGCCTGCCATTGACCGACGTCGCGTTGACGTTATTGAAGCGATACCGGGAGTGGCAGCTGTCGCGCGGATACCGTGGTGTGTATCTGTTCCCAGGATCGCAAGGAAAGCCGATCGGGAAGAGTGCCGCGCATGAATGGGTCGCTGATATCGGGGGCGGGGATTGGACGTCCCACGATCTCCGAAAGCTGGCACGTACTGCATGGGCGGATCTCGGCGTCGATTACCTGGTGTCGGAGTTGCTGCTAAATCATGCGCTGTCGGATCTCGATCGAACCTATATCCATACGTACGTGGAACGCCAAGCGGAAGAGGCTCTGACTCGCTATCACCAGTGGCTTTTCGAGCGCGGGATTTCCACCATCCTGACCGAGACAATCCCGAGACAGACGTCTGGAACCGATAACCATGCAGCTCAGTGGTGGCGCGGCGCCGTATAGGATCGACCGGATTTAACCGTTAGGAGTGTCCGTTATTGGGCATCGAAGCGGAAAACGGCGGCTGGTCATTGTCACGATTTGGTGAGACGTGTTGCATATCGTTGCAGTTAGCTATATCGTTCACGTCATGGTGTGTTGCTGTGCATGCAGCGCACCACCCTTGAATGATCCCTGCTTTGCCCAGCCCTCACCGGCTGGGCTTTTTTGTGCCTGACAGTTGGAGCATCGAATGAGAGTCGATTCTGGCCGCGTGATCGCATACGGCGGTGGCAGTGGCGTTACGGCGTTGTCGTCTAGCGCCAAGGCCTCCGACGTCGGCGTCATGCCATCACCAGGCGACGTCATGACGCTGCTCAACATGCCGCTTTTTCAGTTCGGAGGCGTGCAGGTTGTAACCGCCGACATTGTCAGCATCGCGGGCGTGGTGCTCGTCATGGCCCGCCTGGCGTTCGATGTCATCAAGTATCTATCCGAGCGCCGGCGGGATCGCCGAGGAGGCAATGGTGAGGCTGACTAAGAAGCTCGGCGGCGCCATCGCCGGTGGTGCGATGGGAATCCTGCTGCTGATCGTGCCCTGGTTCGAAGGCACCGAGATGCAGAGTTATCAGGATGCGGTGGGGGTCTGGACGGTCTGCACGGGGCACACGGGTGACGTAACGGCAGGCATGACCGCGACGCCGGCGCAGTGCGAAGCGTTTCTACGCTCAGATCTCGGCATGGCGTTGAGCGCTGTCGATGATCTCGTAACGGTCGACATTCCGGAAACGACGCGCGCCTCGTTGGGCTCGTTCGTCTTTAACGTCGGTCGCGGTGCATTCGCCGGGTCGACGCTGCTCAAGAAGCTGAACGCAGGTGACATCGTCGGGGCGTGTAACCAGCTCCCGCGTTGGGTCTATGCCGGTGGTAAGCGCTTGCGCGGGTTGGTGACGCGGCGGGCCGAAGAGCGGTCGCTTTGTCTTATGGGGGTTGAGTGATGGGCTCAATTCTTGCTGGTCGCGTTCTGCCGTGGGGGCTGGTCGGGGGCTTGGCTTTGGTGGCGTGGCTCGCCTACGACGGTCAATCGAGCCGCGCCGATCTTGCCGAGGTGCGGCAGGCAGCGGCGGAGGATGCGGCAGAGGTGGCGATGACGACAGCAGACTGGCAGCGAACGCAATTCGAGTCAGCCATACAGGCGCTCGATGATCGGCAGGCCACGCTCGAAGCGGCAGCCGAATGGATCGAAGGCCGTCGAGCGGATCTCGGCACACTGGAGGATGACGATGGTGAGAACGCTGAATGGTTGGCTCGCCCTTTGCCTGCTGACATTACTGACTGGGTGCGGCTTCTCCCCCGTGAAGGAGCCACCGCCGAAGCTGATGTGTCCAATCCTCCCAGAGTACCTGACCGACCCTCTGCCAGCGCCGGCACGGTCGGTGACTGACAGCCGAGACCTGCTCGACCTGCTCGCTGACTATGAGTTTCTGCGCCGTCGCGCGAACGCCGATCGGGCGGTGGTGGCGAGCCAGTCTCGGCAGGAACCGGCCGACATCGATTGACGCACCGAAGTGGTGCATATTTTGGCTTGGGTCCTCCCCCACCCCCTACCCGTAGTACGGGGGCAAAGCATCGCGGAATTTGGCTACATACGAAAATTTCCTGAGCCGAGGTTGTTGTTATGTCGAAGGGGAATAAGCCGGCCCAGCTTCACCCCGGCTGGCTGAACAAAACCGACATGGCCAAGAGCCTCGGCATATCGACGCAAGCCTTCGATAAATGGGGCGTCGAGCCCGTGGCGAAGGTTGGTCGATCTGTCTATTTCGACTGCGCGGCCGTGTTGGAAAACCGGCTGGCTCACCAGGTGGAGAAGTACCAACCGAAGCCAACCGAAGGCGACGAGGAAATCGATCCCTTCATCGAATACAAGTTGGCGGTTGAGCGGAAGCGTCTGACATCTGCCCAGGCGGAGGGGCAGGAGCTGAAAAACGCGATTGCCGCTCGTCAGTCTGTGCCTGCTGGATTCGCCATTTTTGCGCTATCTCGAACGGGGGCAGAGATCGCCACGATTCTGGACACGCTGGGATCGACCATGAAACGGAAGCACCCCGACCTGGAGGTGCGCCACCTTGAAACGCTCGCGCGGGAGCTGAGCAAGGCGCGGAACCTGGCGGCGGGGCTCGACCATCGCCTGCCGGAATTCCTGGATGAGTACATCGACGCCAACACCTGAGCAGATCGACGAGTTCGCCAAGAGCGTCCGCGCCGGTCTGACAGCGCTATACAAGCCGCCGCCCGTGACCGGGGTCGAGTGGGCTGACGAGAATTTCTATCTTTCGTCGGAATCGAGCTATCACGAAGGTCGCTGGCAAACACTGCCGTTTCAGCTCGCGATCCTCAATGCGATGACGAACGATCTCATCGAGGTGGTCAACGTCGCCAAGTCGGCGCGCCTCGGTTACACCAAGATGCTGTTGGCGGCGCTGGGGTATTTCACTCAGCACAAAAAGCGCAACTGTTTGACGTTCTCGCCGACCGATGATGACCGCGATCGGTTCATGAAAACCCACGTAGAGACGATGATCCGCGACGTGGGCGCGGTGCGGGCGCTGGCCCCGTGGTACGGCAAAAAGCACCGCGATAACACCATCTCGGCGAAGGTGTTCGCCAACGGTAAGCAGCTGATCTGTCACGGTGGCAAGGCTGCCCGAAACTATCGAGAGATATCGGCCGATGTCGTGATCTACGACGAGCTGGCCGGTTTCGACCGGGATATCGAGAAGGAAGGGACGCCGACCACCCTGGGCGACAAACGCCTGGAAGGCGCCACCTATCGGAAGTCGATCCGGGGATCGACGCTCAAAATCGCCGGTCAGTGCATGATGGAGCAGGCCGCCGCCGAAGCGCCGGTGCGGCTGCGGTTCCACGTCCCGTGCCCTCACTGTGGCGAAGAGCAGGTGTTGAAGTGGGGCGACAAGGAGTCGGGCTACGGCATCAAGTGGGACGAGGGTAAGCCGGATTCTGCGCACTACCAGTGCGAGCACAATGCTTGCGTGATCCGGCAGCACGAATTACACGATGAGTCGCGCGAGTTCCACATCGCTCAGGGTCGTTACGTCTGCGACGAAACCGGCATCTGGACCCGTGATGGTATCGAATGGTTCAACGTCGATGACGAGCCGATTGCCACACCGCGCGCGGTGTCGTTCTACATCTGGACAGCCTACAGCCCGCTGACCACGTGGACCCAGATCGTCTACGACTTTCTGAACGCCAAGGGCGATCCGATCAAGCTCAAGACGTTCGTCAATACGACGCTGGGCGAGACGTGGGACGACACCGCCGGGCAAAAGCTCGATTGGGAAATCCTCTACAACCGGCGCGAAGTGTTCGCGGACGTGCCCGACCGTGCGGTGGGACTGTTCGGTGGAATCGATACGCAGGACGACCGCTACGAAGGCCGCGTCTATGCCTACGGCGAGCAGGAAGAGTCGTGGCTTGTCGACCGCTGGATTGTCTACGGCGACCCAGCGGGTGCCGAGTTGCTGCGCAAGGTCGGCGAGCGGATGCACAAGATCTACTCCCGATCGGATGGCTCGCGCATGTCGGTGGTGCGTTGGTGCTGGGATTCCGGTGGCCACTACACCGACGAGGTCTACAAGGCGTCGAAGCGCCACGGTATTCAGTGGGCCATTCCCACCAGGGGCGCGAACGTCTACGGCAAGCCGATCCAGAATTTCCCGCGCAAGCGGAACAGCAAGGGCGTTTTCCTGACCGAGATCGGCACGGATAACGCCAAGGAACTGATCTTCAATCGTCTACAGATCCAGCCCAACGCGGGCGAGCCGGTGCCTGGTTGCATTCACCTGCCGGCGAACGACGCCGTCTGTGACAGCGACGAAGTGAAGCAGATCACCGCCGAGATCAAGGTTCGAAAGATCGTTCAGGGTCGCGCCGTCTATCGCTGGGATTCAGGCGGCCGGCGTAACGAAGGGCTCGATTGCGCGGTGCTGGCGCTGGCCGCGTTGCGGATCTCACAGGAGCGTTTCGGGTTCGATCTCGACGGCCCGGTTGCCGTTGCGCCGGATGACGACGACACACCACCGACACCGCCCACCACGCCGCCGCCTAGTGGCGACGGTGGCGGCTGGCTACAGACTTCAGGAGGGGCGTGGGTATGACCCCAACCCAGCAAGCGCAGAGCATGGTCGAGTATTACATCGAGGCGGAAACGGCCGTGCTGCTGGGCCAGTCGTTCTCCAAGAATGGTCGCACGCTGACCATGGCCAACCTCTCCGAGATCCGGAAGGGGCGAGAGTATTGGGAGCGCCGGCTGCAGCAGTTGAGCGGTCGCGGCGGTGGCGTCTACAGCTTCGCGAGGTTCGTCGATGAGTAACGCACTCGAACGCGCGATCGCGACCATGGCGCCGCAGTGGGGCGCCCGTCGAGCCGCTGCTCGGCAGATGTTCAACGCCTACGAGGCCGCCGACAGAACCCGCACCAATAAGGCCAAGGGCTCGGTGATGAGCGGTGATATGACCGCACAGATCGGCGGGCGCTCATTGCGTGAGCAAGCGCGCTGGCTTGATGAGAATCACGACCTGGTGACGGGCATTTTTGACCGCCTCGAGGAACGTATCGTCGGCGCCGACGGCATGGGTGTCGAGCCGATACCGCTGACGCTGGACGGTAAACGGCATCGAGAGCTGGCCAAGCAGCTCAAGGCCGAATGGGCGGCGTGGTCGCTCAGGCCGGAAACCACCGGTGAGATGACGCGGCCGGAAATGGAGCGCCTTGTCGTGCGTAGCTGGTTGCGCGATGGCGAGGTGTTGGCGCAGGAGGTCCGCGGTCGGGTGCCGTTATACGACCACCTGACTGATGTTCCCTACGCGCTGGAATGTCTCGAAGCGGACTTCATGCCGATTCACTTCGACGATCCGGGGAAGGGTATTTTCGCCGGCATCGAGCGCAATGCCTGGCGGCGGGTGAAGGCGTATCACGTCTACAAGCAGCACCCGGGCGACATGAAAGCGTTTTCGCTGGCGACCAAGCGAGTGCCGGCGGAAAACATGATTCACCTGGCGCATCGCAAACGACTGCAGCAATCGCGAGGGATATCGGTTCTCCATGCGGTGATCCAGCGGCTGGCGGATCTCAAGGATTACGAGGAAAGCGAGCGTGTCGCGGCCCGCATCGCGGCGGCGATGACGATGTATATCAAGAAGGGCGAGCCGCATATGTACCCCGATCAGGGGCAGGGCGGAAGCGGCTCAAAGCAAGCCGGGCAGTCACAGTTGCCGACCGGCGCGCGATCGATCCCGATTGCGCCCGGCATGGTGTTCGACGGTCTGATGCCCGGCGAGGACGTCGGTACCATCCAGTCGAATCGCCCCAGCGCACTGTTGGATGGGTTCCGGGGCGCGATGGTTCGCGCAGTGGCCGCCGGTACGCGCATGGGCTACTCCACGGCGAACCGGGACTACAACGGCACGTACAGCGCCCAGCGTCAGGAGCTGGTCGAAGCGCAGCTGGGGTATGACCTGCTGCAAGGCCAGTTCCGTGATCAGTGGTCGCGGCGGGTCTATCGCAGCTTTGTCGACATGGCCGTGGCCAGCGGACGTATCAAGCTGCCACCGGATCTCGACCGCAGCACGCTTTACAACGCGTTCTATCTCGGGCCCGTCATGCCGTGGATCGACCCTGGTCGCGAAGCGGATGCGTGGGAGCAGCTCGTCGAAGCAGGTTTTGCCGACGAGAGCGAGGTCGCGCGGGCTCGCGGTCGCAACCCGCAGGAGCTGAAACAGAGCCGCGAAGACGAGATCGCGGAGAACCGCGAAAAGGGGCTGGTCTACAGCTCTGACGCCTATCACGAGTACTACGGAGGCAAGAACGGTGCAGACCAGTACGGCAAACTCAAGCCTGACACTGCCCGCGATCGTAACCGGAAGCTTCGCCAGTCCGATGGCGATGGCGGCAACGAAAACGGCGATTGAACAGGTCGGAAACCAGACGTGGTACATGATCCGCGCCGTCGCCCAGGGCGTCGCGGAAATCGCGATTTACGACGAGATCGGGGCGTGGGGCGTGACGGCCCGGCAGTTTGCCCAGGACCTCAAGTCACTGGGCGATGTGCAGGCGATCAACCTGCATATTCATAGCCCTGGCGGTGACGTCTTCGAAGGGATGGCGATTTATAACCTTCTCGCCAATCACCCCGCGACGATCAACGTCTACATCGATGGCCTAGCGGCCTCGATGGCGTCAGTTGTCGCGATGGTGGGGAACACCGTTTACATCCCTGAAAACGCCATGATCATGATCCACAAACCGTGGGGCATTCAGGGTGGTAATTCCGACGACATGCGCCGTTACGCGGAACTGCTCGACAAAGTCGAGACCACGCTGCTGACGGCGTACACGAAGAAGACCGGCAAGACCGAGGACGAGATCCGCAGCTGGCTCGCGGCCGAGACCTGGCTATCCGGTCCCGAAGCGGTGGAGCACGGCTTCGCCGATCAACTGGTGGAGCCGCTGACCATGGCGGCATCGCTCAAATCGAAACGACTGCAGGAGTTCGAGCATATGCCCGACGCATTGAAAAACCTCATGGGGCCGCGTGCCCAAGGCAGCCAGCCCAATGGCGGGCAGTCGCAGGGCGCCCAACCTCAAGGCGGTCAGCCGCAGGGTGGCGCGCCTAATGGCCAAGGCGATGGCGCGCAGCCTCAAGGTGGCGCCCCGGCCGGTGGCGGCCAACCTCAAGGCGGTGCGCCTGCCGGTGGTCAGCCGCAGGGTGGCGGTCAGTCTGCGCCTACCATGCAGCAGTTCCAGGAGCAGGAGCGCGCCCGTCGCGATTCGGTTCGTGCTGTGTTCCAGGCGTTCCCACAGCACAACACCCTGCGCGACACGTTACTGGATGACATGAACGTGAATGCCGAAACCGCCCAGGGAAAGCTGCTCGCTGCGTTGGGTGCCAATACCGAGCCGACAGCGCCGACACGTACCGATCACGGCGTGCATGCCGGAAACGGCAACATCGTCGGTGATGGTATCCGCAACGCCATCGCAGCCCGTGTCCAGCTGGACAAACTGGAGAAGGACAACGCCTACGCCGGCATGACGCTGATGGAAATGGCGCGCGCGTCTCTCGCTGAACGCGGGGTGGGTATTGCTAGCTACAGCGGCGACCGCATGTCGATCGCCGGCGCGGCGTTCACGCACACCTCCAGCGACTTCGGCCACTTGCTGGCGGACGTTGCCCGTCGTCAGATGCTCAAGGGCTACGACGAGGCCGAGGAGACGTTCCAGAAATGGACCGCTCAGGGAAGCTTGCCGGACTTTCGTCCGATGCAGCGTGTTGACCTGACCACCTTCCCATCGCTGCGCAAGGTGCGTGAGGGTGCAGAGTACAAATACGCCAGCGTCGGAGATCGCGGCGAGCAGATTATGTTGGCCACCTACGGTGAGCTGTTGAGCATCACACGCCAGGCGATCATCAACGATGACCTGTCTGCGTTGCAGCGTATCCCGCGCATGATGGGCCGCGCTGCGATCCGCACCGTCGGCGATCTGGTCTACGCGCTGTTGGGCTCCAACCCGACAATGAGCGACAACAAGAAGTTGTTCAGTGGCGATCGCAACAACCAGCTGGCAGCAGGTGCGCTCTCCATTGCGCGTATCGACCAAGCCAAGACGATGATGGCGATGCAGAAGGAAGGCAACGCCACGCTGAACATCCGGCCCAAGTATCACCTGACGCCGGTGTCGATGGAGTCCACGACCAAGGCACTCTATGCCGCCGAGTTCGACCCGGCTATGGCCGAGGCGCGTGTACCCAACCCGGTGCGCGGTCTGACCGAGGTTATCGCGGATGCGCGCCTCGACGAGCAGAGCAAGACGACCAGCTACATGGCCGCCGACCCGAACCAGTTCGATACCATCGAAGTGGCCTATCTGGATGGCAATAGCTCGCCCTACCTGGAGCAGCAGCAGGGTTTCACGGTCGACGGCGCGGTGTTCAAGGTGCGCATGGATGCCGGCGTCGCCCCGCTCAGCTACCGCACCATGGTGAAGCTGTTAGGTAACTGATCGATAGCGTGACGACCCGCGCCTACTGATGACCGCCGTCGGCGGTTTTTTTGTGGGCGCGATTCTTAAAATGTGACTTTGTCACGGCTAAGACTTCCCGAATAGGAGAGCCAACCATGGCTAAGAATTTCAACGGTAGTGGTAAGACGCTGACCATGATCGCACCCGCTGGTGGTGTGACATCCGGCATCCCTGTGGTGATCGGTGCACTGGCGCTGGTGCCGCTCGATAGCGCCGCCGAGGGCGAAGAGTTCGTCGGGCATACCTACGGCGAGTGGAAAGACGTTCCCTGCGCGTCCGGATTAGTCGCCGGTGCCAGCGTCTCGATGCTCGATGACGAGATGGTCGCCGCCGGCACCGCCGATAGTGCCGGCCCAATCGGTGCGCTCACCACTGACGCAGCCGACGGCGTCGCGACGGTGTTTATCGTCCAGGGTCTGGCGAGCGTCGCCAGCGCCGCGTAATGAGCCGCTTTGCCAAAGCGATGGCGCGGGCTAACCGCGTCCTCGCCGAGAACCTGTCCGACGGCCTGGCCACGTACCGGCGCGCCAACGGCGAGACGATCGCGGGCGTGCCGTACACGTTGGAGCTGGAAACCCTGGTTTACGACGATCCCGAAAGCGGTGTCGGGCGCTTCGCCAACACGATCGAAGTGCCGGTTGCGCAGGTTCCCAAAAGCGGACGCGGTGATGTCGTCATCACGGCGGATCGCCGCTGGGAATACCTCAATGCGATTTCCGACGATGGGGATTTTCGACGCTTCGAGGTGATGTGATGTCGATCCGCTACAAGTACGACATCAATGACCGCCGCCGGCTAGAAAAGCGACTCAAGGTCGGCAAGGTCGAGAAGGCGATGCGCTGGTCGCTGGATGCGGCGCAAAGCAAAGCGGCGGCGATGATCTCGCGGGAGATTCGCAAGACGTACACGATCAAGGTCGCGGACGTTAAGCGCACTCTCCAGATCAAACGCGCCCGCCGCGATGCCCACCGGGCGTTGATCTACACCGGCCGGCGTATACCGCTCGAGCGTTTCTCCCCCAAGCCCAAGGTCGTGCGTATCAGCGCGACCAGCGTCAACGGCCGTGTCTACCAGACGCGGCGCAAGGGCGCGACGGTGCGGGTGAGAAAAGACAAGGGGCGGCAGCTGGTGGGGCGTGCGGGTCGGCAGTCCGGCGGCTGGTACGCCAAAGGTCACGTTCTGCGTCGTGCCAGTGCCAAAGACAACCGCTCCGAACCGTACATGCAGTTCGGTCCTTCAATCCCGGGCATGGTCGCCCATCCGCAGCTCCTGAACGACACGCAAGAGATGGTGCGTAAAGAGCTGCCCAAGCAGTTCAGCGACCGGCTCGATTACTTGCTGAGTCAGGAATGAGCCAATCTCCCGACGAAGTCGATCTGACCACGGCGATCATCGCTCGGCTGCGAGAGCAGTGCCCCGGCCTGGTTAGCGTCAGCGAGGCGATGATGACAGAGGCCATCGACGACTTTAACGAAGACGTCCCGTGCGCCCAGGTCTATCTCGCCGAAGACGGCGCCGCTGGCGAGCCAGCTATCGGTGGCCGACGGCAGATGATCGGCCAAGTCTACGGCGTGTGGCTGGTGGCCAAGCTGGGAGACGACTACCGAACCCACCGCAAGGCGATGCGCGATGCGCTGTTCGGTTGGCAACCGGAAGTCTCGGGCGACGCCATGGCGTACCAGAGCGGCAAGGTCGACAAGATCGTCGGGCCGTACACGTTCTGGATCGAGTTCTGGTCGATCAATACCTGGTATCGATCGAGCGACAGAGCAGTAACCATTTAACCCACCAGGAGGGACGCCGAATGGCAACCCAACAGGCCGGCGTATTCCGCCGACGCAAGGGCGGCGAGCTGGAGACGGTGAGCGAGCCGACCCAGCCGCAAAAGTACGGGGCGCACGCCAAGCACCCCAGCAAGGTGAAGCCTGCCGCCAAGTCAGAAGGCAAAGAGGCAGGCAAGCCGACGTCCGGTGGCAGCGACAAGGCCGCCGATAAATCCAGCGGCAAGGAGAGCGGCAATGCTGACACGTAAGAAAGCGCTAGT
>NZ_PZJR01000021.1:0-346 GCF_003206035.1 Salinicola sp. CPA57 | reverse complement strand
ACAACCTCGGCGGATACGCCCAGATCAATACCGGGCCGAATACACAGGTTCAGGTAACGATCCCGCTATCCGGTAGCGGCACCGCTCCGACGGAAACCGAAGTCGTCGCGCCGGCGCTGGGTATTCTGCTGCGCGCGTGTGGCCTGACCGAAATTCAGGATCTGGAAGCCGGCGAGGTTATCTACCAGCCGCACAGCAGCGAGGGCGAGTCGGTCACGCTGTATTACCTGAACGACGGCCAGCAGCAGATCGTGACTGGCTGTCGTGGCACGGTCACCTGGACCACCACCGCCGAAGGTCTGCCGGCGCTGCAGTTCACCTTCACCGGTCTGTATCAGCGCCCGAC
>NZ_PZJR01000020.1:0-16110 GCF_003206035.1 Salinicola sp. CPA57 | reverse complement strand
GGATGAGGCCTTTTTTGTCACGCATCTATCCGACCACGGCTGGCGCCTCGCGAGCCCTCGCGAAGCCCCTTGTTCCTAGGCGCCGACTGGCCAGCCAGTAGCTGTTCTATCCTCGTATCATCCCGCGTCGGAGGTCTCCTCCCAGTCCTTGACGGTCGACGACAGGGTCTTCAGCCGAGCGATTGCGAGGCGCGATACCGGGCTCAGCTCGCTGCCATCGGCTTCCGCGTAATCGATGATCTGGCGCTTCATGCTGCGCGCCCAGAATTTCTTGAGATGCGTCGCGACCAGTTCGGCCGCCTGGGCGTCGTCTCCATGATGGAGGTTGTTGGCGCCGATCTGATTGATCATCTTGATCAGCGGTGCGGTTGGCCCACCATGCCCCCCATCATTCATGTTCGAATGACTCATCTCATCTGCCCCCTGACGCCGGAAAGATAGCCGACGGCGCTCACTTGAGCGCCGCCGTGGTTGCTTCGGCGGATTCCAGGTAATGCTGCTGGCGCTCGTCGAAGCGCTGGAAATGCTGCTGCCAGGACGAAGGCTGGGAGACCTTTTCCACCTGCACCGCCGTCACCTTGTATTCCGGACAGTTGGTGGCCCAGTCGGAGTTGTCGGTAGTGATCACGTTGGCCCCGCTGCCCGGATGGTGGAACGTGGTATAGACCACGCCCGGCGCCATCCGATCACTGACGAGACAGCGCAGCACGGTCCGCCCGACCCGGCTGCTGATGCCCAGCCAGTCGCCGTCACGCAGGCCGCGGACCTCGGCGTCCGAGGGGTGAATCTCCAGCACGTCCTCGGCGTGCCAGGCCACGTTGTCGGTGCGTCGGGTCTGGGCGCCGACGTTGTACTGGCTGAGGATGCGCCCGGTGGTCAGCAGCAGCGGATAGCGGCGGGTGGCGCGCTCCTCGGTAGCCACGTAGTCGGTGATCGCGAAGTTGCCCTTGCCGATGGGGAAGTCGAGCGCGTGCATGGTTGGCGTGCCGTCGGGGAAGGCGTCGTTGCATGGCCACTGGATGCTGCCCCGCGCCTCGAGCCTGGCATAGCTGACGCCGGTGAACGTCGGCGTCAGCTGGGCGATCTCGTCCATGATCTCGGAGGGATGGGTGTAGTGCATGGCATAGCCCATTGCGTTGGCCAGATCCTGTGTGACCTCCCAGTCTTCCTTGCCAGCCACCGGCGGCATTACCTTGCGCACGCGGTTGATGCGCCGCTCGGCGTTGGTAAAGGTGCCATTCTTTTCCAGAAACGTGGAGCCGGGCAATAGAACGTGGGCGTACTTGGCGGTCTCGTTGAGAAAGATATCCTGTACGACCAGGCAATCCAGTGCGGTCAGGGCGGCTTCCACATGCTGGGTGTTGGGGTCCGACTGCGCGATGTCCTCGCCCTGGACGTAAAGCCCCTTGAAGGTGCCGGCGATGGCCGCGTCGAACATGTTGGGAATGCGCAACCCCGGCTCGTCGTCGATCGTGGTGTGCCAGACCGCCTCGAACTTCTGACGCACGGCCGGGTCGGCGACGTGCTGGTAGCCTGGCAGTTCGTGGGGAAACGAGCCCATGTCGCAGGAGCCCTGGACGTTGTTCTGGCCGCGCAGCGGATTGACCCCGACACCCTCGCGGCCGATGTTGCCGGTGGCCATGGCGAGGTTGGCGATGCCCATCACCATGGTCGAACCCTGGCTATGCTCGGTGACGCCCAGGCCATAGTAGATCGCCCCGTTGGCGGCGTTGGCGTAGGCACGTGCTGCCTCTCGCACCTGCATCGCAGGCACGCCGGTGACCGATTCCAGAGCTTCCGGTGAGTGTTGCGCTTCCCGAATGAAGTCGCGCCAGCGTTGGTAGGCGTCGCTGTCGCAGCGACGCGCGATGAAGTCGGCGTCTTCCAGGCCTTCGGTCACCACCACATGGGCCAGCGAATTCACCAGCGCCACGTTGGTACCCGGCTTGAGCGGCAGATGCAGGCTCCTGCTGCCATGTGGCGTCTTGAGCAGATCGATCCGGCGCGGATCGGCCACGATCAGCGTGGCGCCCTGGCGCAGGCGGCGCTTCATCTGGGAGGCGAACACCGGGTGGGCATCGGTGGGGTTGGCGCCGATCACCAGAATGGTGTCGGCCTTCATCACCGAATCGAAGGTCTGGGTGCCGGCGGACTCGCCCAGGGTCGTCTTGAGGCCATAGCCGGTGGGCGAGTGGCAGACCCGGGCACAGGTATCGGTATTGTTGTTGCCGAATGCGGTGCGGATCAGTTTCTGGACCAGATAGGTCTCTTCGTTGGTGCAGCGCGACGAGGTGATGCCGCCGATGCTCTCGCGACCGTACTTCGCCTGAGTCTCCTTGAAGCGCCGCGCGGCGAAGGCGATCGCCTCTTCCCAGGCGACGGGGCGCCACGGCTCGTCGATGCTGTCCCTGATCATCGGCTCGCGAATGCGATCCTTGTGGGTCGCGTAGCCGAAGGCAAAGCGCCCCTTGACGCAGGAGTGGCCATGATTCGCGTCGCCGCCCTTGTACGGCACCATGCGCACCAGCTTGTCGCCCTTCATCTGCGCCTCGAACGAGCAGCCCACGCCGCAGTAGGCGCAGGTGGTGACCACGCTGTGCTCGGGCACGCCCTGGTCGATGACGCTCTTCTCCATCAGCGTCGATGTCGGGCAGGCCTGCACGCAGGCGCCGCAGGAAACGCACTCCGAATCCATGAACGGCTCGTTCTGGCTGGCAGCGACCTTGGAGTCGAAGCCGCGGCCTTCGATGGTCAGGGCGAAGGTGCCCTGGACCTCGCCGCAGGCGCGCACGCAGCGCGAGCAGACGATGCACTTGCTGGGGTCGAAGCTGAAGTAGGGGTTGGAGTCGTCGATCTCGGCATCCAGGTGATTGGCGCCGTCGAAGCCGTAGCGCACCTCGCGCAGGCCCACGGCACCGGCCATGTCCTGCAGTTCGCAGTCGCCGTTGGCAGGGCAGGTCAGGCAGTCCAGTGGATGATCGGAAATGTAGAGCTCCATGACGTTGCGCCGCAGCTTGGCGAGCTTGTCATTCTGGGTGGTGACCGCCATGCCTTCGGTCACCGGCGTGGTACAGGAGGCCGGGTAGCCGCGTCGACCCTCGATCTCGACGGCGCACAGGCGGCAGGAGCCGAAGGCCTCGAGATTGTCGGACGCGCACAGCTTGGGAATGGTGATGCCGGCGAGCGCCGCGGCGCGCAGTACCGAGGTGCCCTCCGGTACGCTGATCTCGACGCCATCGATAGTCAGCGGAACCAGGGTTTCCGAGAGTCTTGCCGGTGTTCCCAGGTCGCGGTCGAACTGTTTCGGATCGAAATGTTGCAGCATGACTACCTCCCGCCTTCGGCATGTCGCGGTGTCAGGTCATCGGGAAAATGCTTCATCACGCTCTGGACGGGGAACGGTGTCATCCCGCCCATGGCGCAGAGCGAACCGTCGACCATGGTGTCGCAGAGATCGGCAAGCAGGGCGAGATTTTCCGTGGCCCGCTCGCCGGCGCGGATGCGATCGATCACTTCCACGCCACGCACGGCGCCGATTCGACACGGCGTGCACTTGCCGCAGGATTCGACGCTGCAGAATTCCATCGCAAAGCGCGCCTGATCGCCCATGTCGACGCTGTCGTCGAACATCACCACGCCACCATGGCCGACGACGCCCCCGAAAGCGGCGAAGCCTTCGTAATCGATGGGGCTGTCCCACTGGCTCTCGGGCAGATAGGCGCCGAGCGGGCCACCGACCTGCACTGCCTTGAGCGGACGGCCACTCTGGGTGCCGCCGCCGAAATCCTCCATCAGCTCGCGCAGCGTGACGCCGAACGCCAGCTCCACCAGCCCGCCACGCGCGACGTTGCCGGCCAGCTGCAGCGGGAGTGTCCCGCGGGACTTGCCCATGCCGTAGTCGGCGTAGGCCTGGCCACCCTGGTCGAGAATGTAGGGAACGGCAGCCAGCGAGAGCACGTTGTTGACCACGGTAGGGCGCCCGAACAGACCCTCGATGGCGGGCAGCGGCGGCTTGGCGCGGACCAGGCCGCGCTTGCCTTCGAGGCTCTCCAGCAGGGATGTCTCCTCGCCGCAGATATAGGCACCGGCTCCCAGGCGAACCTCGAGCTCGAATGCCTTGCCGCTGCCGAGCAGGCTCGGCCCCAGATAGCCCGCTGCACGTGCTCGCGAGATCGCCTCCCCGAAGATGGCGTGGGCGTTCGGATACTCCGAGCGCAGGTAGACGTAGCCTTGGGTCGCGCCCACCGCGAGGCCCGCTATCGCCATGCCCTCGATCAGCAGGTAGGGATCGCATTCCATGATCAGACGATCGGCGAAGGTGCCGGAGTCGCCCTCGTCGGCATTGCAGACGATGAACTTCTGACCCGGTGGCTGATCGTGCACCGTCTGCCACTTGATCGCGGTGGGGAAGGCGGCCCCGCCGCGGCCACGAAGGCCGGATATCTTGACCTCGTCGACGATTTTCCGGGCGTCTCGTGCAAGCGCCTTCTTCAGCCCTTCGAAGCCGCGCAGCGCGGTGTAATCCTCGAGCGAGACCGGATCGGTGATGCCGATCCGCGAGAACGTCAGTCGCTGCTGGGCTTTGAGGTAGGGAATCTCCTCGGTCAGCCCAAGCGCCAGCGGATGATCCGAGCGTCCTTCGAACAGGCCGGCCTCGATCAGCGCGTCGACATCTTCAGGCTCGACCGGTCCGTAAGCGACTCGGCCCGCAGCTGTCTCGACCTCCACCAGCGGCTCCAGCCAGCACAGGCCGCGGGAGCCATTGCGCACGATCCGCAGGTCCAGCGAGCGTTGCCGAGCGGCCCGCTCGAGGCGAGCGACGATCGCCTCCGCGCCCAGCGAGAGCGCGGTGGTGTCGCGAGGTACGTAGACGGTGGTCGTCATCATCGAACCTCCACGACGGTCGCCTTCAGTTGCTCGGCCAGACGATCGAACTTGGCGACCGTCATGCGGCCATGAATCTCGTCGTTGACCCGGATCGTCGGCCCGCAGGCGCAATTGCCCAGGCAGTAGACCGGCTCCAGCGTGATCTCGCCGTCATTCGTGGTGTGGTGGTAGTCCACGCCGAGCACGGCTTTGACGTGACTTTCCAATGGCCGACAGCCTCTTGCCTGGCAGGCCTCCGCCCGACACACCTGCACCACGCTGCGACCTGGCAGCTGCGTCCGGAAATGGTGATAGAAGCTGATGATGCCGTGGACGTCGGCGCGAGTCTGGCGCAGCGACTCGGCGATGATCGGAATCGCCGCTTCGGGAATGTGGCCGAAGCGATCCTGGATGGCATGAAGCGTGGGCAGCATGGCGCCCGGCATCGATTTGTGCGCGTCGATCACGTCCTGAATCTGTGCCGGCGTCCAGGCGCCGTCGGTCTGCGGGCTGGCGTGTGGCATGGCCTGGTCGTCTCATCAAGCAGTTGGATTTCGTCCGGCGACTTCGCACCTCTCGCCAGCTCTCAGCCAATCGTCTTATAGGAATCGTTGTTCTTAACTGTTTTAAGTTGGGTGCCGCTAGACGCCAACCTAGCACTCCCGCGGGGCGCGAGAAATATGAACGAAGATGCTTAGAAAAAAGTTGAATATCACGCCAGCGTGGCTATTTCGCAGCGATGACGGCGAACTGCTCGACCCGGTGCTGTTTCGGCTGCTCGCCAATCTGCGCGAGACCGGCAAGCTGACGCGGGCGGCGGAAGAGGCGGGCGTCTCCTACCGCCACGCCTGGAATCTGCTCAACCGTGGCGCAACGTTCTTCGGGATGGCGCTGGTCGACATGCGAAAAGGGTACGGCACGCAGCTCTCCCCTCTGGGCGAAAAATTGCTGTGGTCGGAGCAGCGCGTCAGGGCAAGATTGGGCCCGCAAATCGACAGCATGGCCTCCGAACTCAATCATCAGCTGCAACAGTTGCTGGAAGGGACTCACCCGGTACTGCGCCTGCATGCCAGTCACGGTTACGCGGTGGCGCTGTTGCCGGCGTGTCCCGGCGAACTCGATCTGCGCTACTGCAATCCGCAGGAGGCGCTGAACGCGTTGGGGCGTGGCGAATGCGACCTGGCCAGCTTTCACGTGCCATCCTGCCCGCGGCTCGCCGAGCGGGTGATGCAGGTCTATCGGCCGCAGCTGGAGGGGCAGGCGCTCAGGATCATTCGATTCGTCACCCGTCGGCAGGGGTTGATCCTGCGGGCCGAGGATCGAGACAGGATCCGGTCGCTGGCGGATCTTACCCGGGCCGATGTGCGCTTCATCAATCGCGATGAACACTCCGGGACCCGCGTGCTTTTCAATCTTTTGCTGGCGGAGCACGGTATTGCGGAAGCTCAGATTCCTGGTGCTGCCCAGGAAGAGTTCACTCATACCGCGGTAGCTGCCTACGTGGCCGCCGGCATGGCTGACGTCGGTTTCGGTCTGGAAGCGGCGGCGGCGCAGTTCGGGCTCGGGTTTCTGCCGCTCTCCACCGAGCACTACCTGCTGATCGGTCACGAAGATCGCCTCAGGCAGGACAACGTCCAGCAACTGCTCGCCTTCATGGGCTCGCAGGCATTTCTGACCAGCATCGAGACGCTGAGCGGCTATGCCCCGGACCGCTGCGGAGAGGTGGATTCGTTCGAGTCGCTGCTGGCGGAGGACCGCGAGGCGGATCGGGAATAGAAACGGAGAGACTGGAAACGCAACGGCCGGACGCTCCCGAGCGTCCGGCCGCGGTAAAGCGGATAGGATCTAGAACAGCGCGGCCGCCTTGGCCAGGGCGATGTAGAGCCCGATCAGGAACGGAATGCCCACGCCGAGCCAGGCGAGAACACCGCCGACACCGAAGCGGCCACGGGCCGCAGTCTCGGCATTGGAAGCGACGCCGTCTTCCTTCTGTAGCGCGCGCTCCCGGGCCAGCTCCTCATCGCTCATCTGTTGCTCCGGCTTGACCGGCTTGACCAGCGAATTGCAGATCAGGCCCAGGAACAGCAGCCCAGCCATGATGTAGAGCGTACGGTCATAGACCAGGCTCGGTTCGACGCCGGCGTCGAGCTGGGCCTGACGCAGTGCAGCGATGATCAGCGGGCCGACCAGGCCGGCGGCGGTCCAGGCCGTGAGCAGACGGCCGTGAATCGCGCCAACCATCTGGGTGCCGAAGATATCGGCCAGATAGGCCGGTACCGTGGCGAAGCCGCCGCCGTACATGCTCAAGATGACGCAGATCGAGATCACGAACAGCCCGGCCATGCCCAGGTGGCCCCACATCGGCAGCAGGCAGTACATGATGATGCCGATCACGAAGAAGCAGAAGTAGGTGTTCTTGCGCCCGATCTTGTCCGACAGCGATGCCCAGAACAGACGTCCAACGCTGTTGAAAAGGCTGATCAGACCAACCAGGCCGGCCGCGGCGGCAACCACGGCCGCCTGCTGCGCTTCGCTGAGCGTGGCGGCGCGATCGGCGAGACCCACAAGAGCGCCGCCGAAGACATCCTGCAGCATCGGGCTGGCCATCGAGATCACCGCGATACCCGCGGTCACGTTGAGGAACAGCACGCCCCAGATCAGCCAGAACTGCTTGGTCTTCCACGCCGTCTTCAGGTGAACGTGGCCTTGGGAAATCATGGCGTTGGACTTGGCGTTCTTCGGTGCTGTCCATCCGCTCGGCTTCCAGCCGTTGGGTGGTACACGGAACCCGATCGCGCCGCAGGCCATGACGATGGCGTAGATGACGCCCATGGTGATCAGCGTCATGGCGACGCCGGTGCCACCATTCGCGGAATAGTGGTTCATCAGTACCACCGCGAGCGGTGCCCCGACCATCGCGCCGCCGCCGTAACCCATGATGGCGAAGCCGGTCGCCATGCCGCGGCGGTCCGGGAACCACTTGATCAGGGTGGAGACCGGCGTGATGTAGCCGAGACCCTGGCCGATGCCGCCCAGCACGCCGCAGCCCAGATAGACCAGCCACAGCTGATGGTTCATGACCCCGAGGCCACCGACGATCAGACCGCCGCCCCAGCATAGCGCGGCGATGCAGCCGGCCTTTCTCGGCCCTGCATGCTCGAGCCAGGCACCCCAGATCGCCGCCGACACGCCGAGCATGGCAATGAAGATACCGAACACATAGGTGACCTGGGGGACGCTCCAGTTACAGCTCGTCGTGGTCAATGCCTGGAACAGACCGAGATTGGTGCAACTGGCAGGGGCGTTGACGATCTCCTGGCTCATGGGAAGCCAGAACACCGAGAAGCCGTAGGCCATGCCGATACAGAGATGGATCGCCAACGCTGCGGTGGGCACCAGCCAGCGATTGAAGTTAGGTCCCGCTACCGTTCTTTCACGGGAGAAAAACCCCGCCGATGTGTCGCCGCCGGCATCCAGCGCGGCCTGATTGATCCCACTCATCCTGAACCCTCGTCTTGATTATCGTGTCGTTGGTGCTGCCGGTGCTACCGGGAAGACACCGCGTGCCCTACATCGGCAGGAATGGCCCTTGGCTTGAACGTCGAACCTATGAACACGAATTCTTATCCTGAGTGTCGTCGCGTTCACCGGGCCGTCGGCAGGATCGAATCAGTGGAGGGAAATGGCAACTAGCGGAAATCATTATGCGGCGCCATGCATAGGTGCGACCTTGGCTATCGCTGCTGCGACATCCACGGTACCGGTCCAGGATCATGGGGTCCGATCGCCGACCTCGGTCACGGCAAAGCAGGTCAGCAGGGTGCGCTGCACCAGACTGAAGTTATCGTCGCTGACCATCAGATAGCGATGGGGGCCGATCCGGGTCAGGCCTTCGAAGTTGTCCAGTGACCAGCCATCACCGTTGGAAAGTCTGGCCAGCTCAGTGACGCTGATGCTGCCGTCGCTGTTGATGCGCGCTCGCCGCAGCCGGATCACCAGCGAAGCCGGTGGGGTGTAAGCGCGCTCCAGGGTCAGTAGATCGCCATCCAGATTTTCCATCGCGGTCAGGGCGCTGTTGGCGTTGTCCGCCAACGGATATCGCCATTCGTGCTGACCATCGAGCGTGAAGATTCGGGTGAGCTTCTCGGGCCATCCCTCGGGAGGCGTTTCGATCCCGCCGATGAGACCGAGTCCAGGTAGCGCCGTGATCGCCTCCAGCCCGCCGTTGGAGTTGACGTCCGACAGCCCTGCCGGTCGATGCGCCGGCTCGCTGGCAATACCCGAAGGCAGAAAGCGCTGCCAGCGGGCGTTGCCTTGCGCCTCGTTCTTGGTATCACCGTTCTTCGTATCACCGCCTTCGCCCCCCGCCGCGTCGCCTTCGAAGCCGATCACCAGTTGGGTATTGCCACGCACGCCGTCGTTGGCGTTCTCCAGCGTCAGCGCTTCGGCATCGCTGCTGGCACTCGCCAGGATGGCGCCATCCTCGCCGCGTAGCGGGTAGGTATCCAGCGGCTCATAGTCACGTAGCTCGCCGCTGCCACTGAATGTCAGCCGAGCGCGGTGTAGCCAGCCGCGATCGGAAATCAGGAATAGCATCGACTCATCGTCGTCCCAGCCGAGATCGGAAAGCCCGCCCACCGGTGTTCCGTCCTGCCACTCCGACGGCAGAGCCAGCGTCCCGCACCAGTCGATGTTCGGCGTGCCGGCCAAGAGATCCACGGGCGCAATGGCCGTGCGCTGGGGCGTGGCGCTGCAGCCGGCGAGCAATGCTGCGCCGATTGATATCCAGATGCGATGACAGCGTGTTGGCATGGGACGGGGACTCCGGAGATGCTCGACGCCCTCCAGTGTAGCCTGCGCCGCCAACCCGGTGCTGGCTGATATACTGCCGCCACTGACAGTTACCGGCGTGGCAGGACTGCGCTCAAGAGAAAGCTAGGGGAGGATGCATGACGCGGATTGCGATCATGGGAGCGGCAGGCCGAATGGGACGGATCCTGCTGGAGGCGACGCACATCAACGAGGCTGCGCAGCTGGGCGCCGCGATCGTGCGCCCGGGCAGCTCGCTGGCGGGTTGCGACGCCGGTGAGATGGCCGGATTGGGCAAGCTCGGCGTGACATTGCTGGACTCGCTGGATGCAGCCAGGGACGACTTCGATGTACTGATCGACTTCTCCACGCCGGCCCTGACCCTCGACAACCTTGCCTGGTGTGCCGACAACGGCAAGGCGATCGTGATCGGCACGACGGGTCTCGACGAGACACAGCTCAAGACGCTCGACAGCTATGCCGATCGCCTGCCGATGGTCTTTGCGGCCAACATGAGCACGGGCATCAACCTGACGGTGAACCTGCTCAGGACCGCGGCCCGGGCGCTGGGTGACGCTGGCTACGATATCGAAGTGATCGAGGCGCACCACCGCCACAAGATCGATGCCCCCTCCGGCACTGCGCTGATGCTGGGCGAGGCTGTGGCAGAGCCGCTGGGTCGCGACTTGAAGACCCATGGCGTGTTCGAGCGCGTCGGCCAGGTCGGCCCCCGGGATCCCAAGGAGATCGGCTTTGCCACGGTACGTGGCGGCGATATCGTCGGTGAGCATACGGTACTGTTTGCGGCCGAAGGCGAGCGCATCGAGATCACCCACAAGGCGTCGAGCCGTCTGACCTTCGGCAACGGCGCGGTACGCGCGGCGGTCTGGCTGGCCGAGCGGAAAGTGGGCCGCTACGACATGCAGGATGTGCTGGGTTTGAAAGACTAGCGGTTGTGCCAGGCGGTTGCGAAAGACGGAATACCGCCCGCCAGCGGGTGCTGATAGCGCTCCGGTTGGGGCGTCATTGAATCGAATCGTGATCGGTACTGGAGCCGGTCGCTGGTTTCCGGTATCATTTCGCCAATTTGGCCGGGCCAGTGCCGCAGGCAACAGCGATTCGCCGCAGGTGGTGCCGCAATCAGTACAACAAGCGGGATGAAACCGGTTTTTCCGGATTTCGTCCCGCTTTTTTACGGCCTTGCGGCGGCTCGCCCGGTCAGGATTTCGTAGGGGCGTGACATTAGACCTCGACGCAATGTGTTGATGACCCGTTAAGGAGGATGTTGCCTTGAACAGACCCGCGATACTGGCTCTCGAAGACGGCAGTGTATTTTACGGTGCTGCGATCGGAGCCGATGGGCAAACCAGCGGGGAGGTGGTCTTCAATACCGCCATGACCGGTTATCAGGAAATTCTCACCGACCCTTCCTACACCCGCCAGATCGTCACCCTGACCTATCCGCATATCGGCAATACCGGCATCAACTCCGAAGACGTCGAGTCGGATCGCATCTGCGCGGCCGGGCTGGTGATTCGTGATCTGCCGTTGATCGCCAGCAACTTTCGCAGCACGGCGTCGCTATCCGAGTATCTGGCATCCGAGAACGTGATCGGGATCGCCGATATCGACACCCGCCGGCTGACGCGCATTCTACGCAGCAAGGGCTCGTTGAACGGGGCGATTGTGGCTGGTGATGCCGCCGAGGGCGATGATGCCGTCGAGCGGGCACTGGCCGCCGCCAAAGCCTTCCCGGGACTCAAGGGAATGGATCTGGCCAGGGAGGTCTCCTGCGAATCCAGCTACGAATGGACCCAGGGCGAGTGGGTGCTGGGCCAGGGCTACGCCGAGACCGGTCGCAACGAGCGGCCCTCGGATGGCGGCCAGGACCCGCGTCGGTACCACGTGGTCGCCTACGACTACGGGATCAAGCACAACATCCTGCGCATGCTCGCGTCCCGCGGCTGCCGCCTGACGGTGGTGCCGGCGCAGACGCCGGCCAGCGAGGTGCTGGCGATGAACCCGGATGGCGTCTTCCTGGCCAACGGACCGGGCGATCCGGAGCCCTGCGATTACGCGATTGCCGCGATCCGGGAAGTTCTCGAAACGAACATTCCAGTCTTCGGTATCTGCCTGGGCCATCAACTGCTGGCGCTGGCCGCCGGAGCCAGAACGGTGAAAATGAATCATGGTCATCATGGCGCCAACCACCCGGTCCAGGATCTCGACAGCGGCCAGGTGATGATCACCAGCCAGAACCATGGCTTCGCGGTCGACGAGACCAGCCTGCCCGGCAACGTGCGTGCCATTCATCGCTCGCTGTTCGATGGCACGCTGCAGGGCATCGAGCTGACCGACCGTCCGGCGTTCAGCTTTCAGGGCCACCCCGAGGCGAGCCCGGGCCCGCAGGATGTCTCGCCGCTGTTCGACCGCTTCGTGACGATGATGCAGGCTCGCCAAGCGCAGCCCGCCTGAGCGGACGCTGTGAATCGAAGCCTTTGAATCGAATCTTTCAGGGTCGGCGCGCGGCGCCGGCACCACCTTTTCGACGAGTGTTAGCGCATGCCAAAACGTACGGATCTCGACAGCATTCTGATCATCGGCGCCGGCCCCATCGTTATCGGGCAGGCGTGCGAATTCGACTACTCCGGGGCCCAGGCCTGCAAAGCGCTGCGCGAAGAGGGCTACCGCGTCATCCTGGTCAACTCCAATCCGGCGACCATCATGACCGACCCGGTGATGGCCGATGCCACGTATATCGAGCCGATCACCTGGCAGGCGGTGGAGCAGATCATCGAGCGCGAGCGTCCGTCGGCGATCCTGCCGACCATGGGCGGGCAGACCGCGCTCAACTGCGCGCTGGAGCTGGACAAGCACGGCGTGCTCGAGAAGTACGGCGTGGAGATGATCGGCGCCAATGCCGACGCCATCAACAAGGCCGAAGATCGCGATCTGTTCGACAAGGCGATGAAGAACATCGGTCTCGAGTGCCCCAAGGCCGAAGTCGCCCACAGCATGGATGAAGCGTGGAGGATTCAGGCAACGCTCGGCTTTCCGGTGATCATCCGGCCCTCCTACACCATGGGCGGATCCGGCGGCGGCGTGGCCTACAACAAGGAAGAGTTCGAGGAGATCTGCGATCGAGGATTCGAGCTCTCCAACAACCACGAGCTGCTGATCGACGAGTCGCTGCTGGGTTGGAAGGAGTACGAGATGGAGGTCGTTCGGGACAAGAACGACAACTGCATCATCGTCTGTGCGATCGAGAACTTCGATCCGATGGGCGTGCATACCGGGGACTCCATCACCGTCGCGCCAGCGCAGACGCTGACCGACAAGGAGTACCAGATCATGCGCAACGCATCGCTTGCGGTGCTGCGCGAGATCGGTGTCGAGACCGGTGGCTCCAACGTCCAGTTCGGTGTCGATCCGAACACCGGGCGCATGGTCGTGATCGAGATGAACCCGCGTGTCTCGCGCTCTTCGGCGCTGGCCTCCAAGGCGACCGGCTTTCCGATCGCCAAGATCGCCGCCAAGCTGGCGGTGGGTTACACCCTCGACGAGCTGCAGAACGACATTACCGGCGGTGCGACGCCGGCCTCGTTCGAGCCGTCGATCGACTACGTCGTCACCAAGATTCCGCGTTTCACCTTCGAGAAGTTTCCCCAGGCCAACGACCGCCTGACCACGCAGATGAAGTCGGTCGGCGAAGTGATGGCGATCGGGCGGACGTTCCAGGAGTCGATGCACAAGGCGCTGCGCGGGCTGGAGATCGGCGTCGACGGGCTCGACCCGAAGGTCACCGAGTTCAATCAGGAGAACATGGCGCTGATCAAGGGCGAGCTGCAGGCTGCCGGCGCCGATCGGATCTTCTACATCGCCGACGCCATGCGCAGCGGCATGAGCGTCGACGAGATCTTCGCGCTGACCAACATCGACCGCTGGTTCCTGGTTCAGCTCGAGGATCTGATCCGGTCCGAGGCCGCCGTCGCCAAGCGCTCGCTGCATGATCTGAGTGCCGACGACCTCTACCGTCTCAAGCGCAAGGGTTTTTCCGATGCGCGTCTGGCCCTGCTGCTGGGTGTCTCCGAAGGGGAGTTTCGGCAGCGCCGCCAGCAGCTCGATATCCGCCCGGTCTACAAGCGCGTCGATACCTGCGCGGCCGAGTTCGCCTCCGATACCGCCTACATGTACTCCACCTACGAGGAGGAGTGCGAGGCGGAGGTCAGCGATCGTCAGAAGATCATGGTGCTGGGTGGTGGACCCAACCGGATCGGTCAGGGCATCGAGTTTGACTACTGCTGCGTGCACGCGGCGCTCGCGATGCGGGAAGACGGTTACGAGACCATCATGGTCAACTGCAACCCGGAGACCGTCTCCACCGACTACGACACCTCGGATCGTCTCTACTTCGAGCCGGTGACACTCGAGGACGTGCTCGAGATCGCCGACAAGGAGAAGCCGGTCGGGGTGATCGTGCAGTTCGGCGGGCAGACCCCGCTGAAACTGGCCCGCGCGCTGGAAGCGGCCGGAGTACCAATCATCGGCACCACGCCGGATGCCATCGATCGCGCCGAAGATCGCGAACGCTTCCAGAAGATGATCGAAAAGCTGGGGCTCAAGCAGCCCCCCAACGCCACGGCGCGCAGTTTCGAAGACGCTTTCGCCAAGGCCGAGGGAATCGGCTATCCGCTGGTGGTGCGTCCGAGCTACGTGCTCGGCGGCCGGGCCATGGAGATCGTCTACGACGCCTCCGAGCTCGAGAACTACATGACCCACGCGGTCAAGGTCTCCAACGACTCGCCGGTGCTGCTGGATCACTTTCTGAGCGCGGCGATCGAGGTCGACATCGATGCCGTCTCCGACGGCCAGCAGGTGGTGATCGGCGGCATCATGCAGCATATCGAACAGGCGGGCGTGCACTCCGGGGATTCCGCCTGCTCGCTGCCGCCGTACTCGCTGCCGGCGGAAGTGCAGGACGAGATGCGCGATCAGGTCAAGCGCATGGCGGTCGAACTCAACGTGGTCGGGCTGATGAACGTGCAGCTGGCGTGGCAGGATGGCGAGATCTACGTCATTGAGGTCAACCCGCGCGCTTCGCGCACCGTGCCGTTCGTCTCCAAGTGCATCGGCACGTCGCTGGCACAGGTGGCAGCACGCTGCATGGCCGGAACGACCCTGGTCGAGCAGCAGTTCACCCGCGAGATCATCCCCGGCTACTACAGCGTCAAGGAGGCGGTGTTCCCGTTCAACAAGTTCCCGGGGGTCGATCCGATCCTGTCGCCGGAGATGAAGTCGACCGGCGAGGTGATGGGGAGCGGGGCGACCTTCGCCGAAGCGTTCTACAAGGCGCAGCTGGGCGCCGGCGAAGCGATTCCGAGGCTGACCGGCGAGCGTCAGGCGTTTCTCTCGGTGCGCGAGCCCGACAAGCAAGGTGTTATCGAGGTGGCCCAATCTCTGCTAGCCTTGGGCTTCAGTCTAATTGCAACGCGCGGCACGGCCAGGGCTCTGGAAG
The DNA here is from genome assembly GCF_003206035.1 of Salinicola sp. CPA57. Taxonomy (NCBI): domain Bacteria; kingdom Pseudomonadati; phylum Pseudomonadota; class Gammaproteobacteria; order Oceanospirillales; family Halomonadaceae; genus Salinicola; species Salinicola sp. CPA57. The sequence goes on along the minus strand of NZ_PZJR01000020.1, from coordinate 920 downwards.
AGGCTGGTCTGTCCGTTGCTGTCGTCAACAAGGTTTTTGAAGGCCGTCCGCATATCGTCGATCTGCTCAAGAACGACGAAATCGCCTATATCGTGAATACCACCGAAGGCCGCCAGGCGATCAATGATTCCTCGGTCATCCGGCGCACTGCGCTGGCACGCAAGGTGCCCTATGCCACGACGCTGGCGGGGGCGCGTGCCGTGTGCATGGCGCTGGAATACGGTAACGCGATCACGGTGCGGCGGCTGCAGGAACAGCATGCAGGAGTAGTCAATGAATAAGGTCCCGATGACCGTCCACGGCGAGCAGGCCTTGCGCCAGGAGCTGGAGCAGTTGAAGGGCGTGGAACGTCCGCGTGTGATCAGCGATATTGCGGTCGCCCGCGAGCATGGCGATCTCAAGGAGAACGCCGAATATCATGCCGCTCGCGAGCAGCAGGGGTTCATCGAAGGGCGTATTCAGGAGATCGAGGGCAAGCTGTCGCTGGCTCAGGTCATCGACGTGACCAAGGTCACGAAGAGCGGCAAGGTGATCTTCGGGGTCACCGTCGAGCTGCTCAATCTCGAGACCGACGAAGAAGTGCGCTACCGGATCGTCGGCGAGGATGAAGCCGATATCAAGGCCGGCAAGATTTCGATCACCTCACCCATCGCGCGAGCGCTGATCGGCAAGCAGGAAGGTGACGTGGTCAACGTGCGCACCCCGGGTGGCGATGTGGAGTACGAAATCTCCGGCGTCGAGCATATTTGACCGCTCGCGCGCGTCGGTCAAACGGCATTGAGAACGGCCTCGGCATGCTCATTTACACCCCGCAACTCCGCTGCCTCGGCCGCTTTCGCCTTGTCTGTTCCTAGCTCGCAAGCGCTTGCAAAACGGGTAGCCGCAAGCGAGAGAAGCCGCGACAGTGTCGCGGCTTCTCT
>NZ_PZJR01000002.1:84369-87382 GCF_003206035.1 Salinicola sp. CPA57 | reverse complement strand
ATAAGACCTATAAGGGCTACACCGGTTATATCGGTGATGAGAACGCCTACTGGGAGGATGGAAAACTCAAGACGTCGGGCAATAGCGACGAGCGGCACAACGTCAAAAACCTGTGGGATACCCTGTCGGACTACGTTCACGCGTTCAACCGGGCAACCGGCGAGGGCAGCAACAAGCTGCTCGAGCTGGATGAAACGGATTTCTACGGTGAGGGCGACTCGCGCAACCGGTTCGAGATCGAGTATGGCGGCAAGACGTATTACGCCGGCTATGACGATCAGGGCATCCAGACGATGGATGACGCCTGGGACGCAATGCAGGACGCGCTCAACAGCTTCTACGGCACCAACTTCGACTGGCGCGACGGTGACAGCGTTCGCGATCAGCTCGATGACGCTGAGTCGTCGTTGGATGACCTGATGGGCGATCGCAGCAGTACCCAGAAGGAAATCGACGCGCTCAAGGACCAGATCGAACAGCTCAAGAAAATCGAGCAGTTCGACGGCAGCCACGCCACGGGGCTGGATTATGTGCCGTTCGATGGGTACCGCGCGGAGCTGCACCGGGGCGAGTTCGTGGCCACGGCCGATCAGGCGCCGGCGGTGCGGTCGTTCCTCGACGGCAGCTTGCCACCGGTGATGATTCCGCCGCCGGCGGTGGGTGGCGACAACGGCCAACTGGAGCGGCTATTGCGTGACAACAACCGGCTGATGCAACAGAACGCCGAGCTGCTACGCCAGATCGAGCAGCACGGCGCGGCCGGGGTGCGCGTCAGTGCCGAAGGGCATCGTCGCCAGATCGCCGCGACCGAGCAGGGCAATCGCTCGCTTGACCGCCTGGAGTCCGACAACCGATTGGAGAAAGCCCGCGCATGACGTGGACACTGCAAGTGGACGCCCTCGACCCCGGGGGCGATTCCGTGACGTTGCGTTATTCGTTGGGGCGTTACGACGACCCCGACGATAACGCTTTCGATCCTCGCATCAATCAGCCCGGTCTCTTTCGAGCCGGGCTTTTTGCTGGGTCGCTGATCAGTGGAGACCGCTCCAGCTACGGCGAAACGACGCTGGTCAATGCGGACGGCGGCCTCGATCACCTGGTCGATTACGCCGTCGACGGGCGAGCGGCCACGTTGTGCCATGGCGTCGGCGATGCACGCGCCACCGCGCTTCGAGGCACGGTGGGGCGGCTGTCGTTCGAATCCGGCAGCGTTTCGGTGGTGTTGCGTGGGCCGTTGGAACCGCTGCAGACACCGCATCCGCAGGCGACCTATACCGGCGGCAACGTGCTACCGGATGGGTTGGAAGGGGTGGAGGGTGACATCGCCGGGCAGGCCAAACCGCTGTTGTTCGGCGAGGTGGCCAACGCCACGCCGGTGACGGTCAACACCGCGCGGCTGATCTATCAGGTCTCCGATCGCGACGACTGTGAGATGACGTCCGTTTACGACAATGGCGCCGAGCTGTCCCAGGGTGCCGCCTACGCCTCGCTGGATGCATTGCAGGCCGATGCACCAGCGGCCGGCGAATGGCGCGCCTATGGCGGCTACGTTCGCCTGGGGGCGTCTCCGTCGGGAACGGTCACGGTCGATGCGACGACGAGTGCACCCGATGCCGGCGACGTGTTCGAGACGATAGCCGGCGATCGCGGCTGGCGTGTCAGCGCTGACGACGTGGCGGATCTCAATACGCTGGGCGCGGTGCGGGTCTACGTCACTTCGTCGACCGATACGCTGGATCTGCTGGACAACCTGGCGATCTCGGTGGGTGGGTATCTCAACGTCGAGCCCGACGGCACCTTGCGCTGCCGGCGGCTCGAGGCTCCGACAGCTCCCGTCGATACGCTCGAGGATTACGCAATCCTCGATATCAAACGTAGCGCCACCGGCGCCGGCGAAAACCTTTTGCCGGTCGGCCGGGTGACGATCAATGCGGATCGCATAGAGACGGTGCAGCGAGACGTGGCCGGCAGCGTCGACGACGCGCGCCGCGCTCGTCTCTCCCAGCAAGCACGCCAAGCTGTCGTCGAGCGTGCCGAGACGTTGGCGCGTCATCCGTTGGCGGGCTCGCTCACGATCGATAGCGCGCTGGCCTCACGCGGCAGCGCCGAGCAGGTGGCCAGCGACCTGGTCGCGGTGCTGGGCGTGCGTCGTGACATCGTCACGATAACTGCGCGGGTCGATGATCTCGGCGCCATCGCCGTGGGGCAGTGCCTCACGGTGAAAACGCCACGCCTGGGCTATGGCGTCGGCCGTGTGATGCGGGTGGTTGGTTATCGGCTCGATGCTCAAAAGGGTGCGATCGAGGTCAATTTATGGGGGTGATCGATGGCGCTTGATCCGAAACGGGTAGTGCTTGGCTGGCCGAACTACATCGACGACGTCACGGTCAGCGGCGGCGATTACGTCGAGACGCTGCCGCTGGCCAATGTTCAGGACCGGCGCTTTTCGGTGGTGGCCAAGACCAACGGCCTGGACCCGACGGCGACACAGTTCGTGATGACGTTCCCCCAACGCCGGCCGGTGGCGGTGGTGGCCATCCCCGCGCACAACCTGAGTTCCAGCGCGTTGGTGCGGGTGCGGGTCTATCGCGACCAGGATGGCGACGACCTGGTGTGGGACAGCGGCAAGCGCGATGTCTGGCCGATCGTCTACGGCATTGGCGACGTGATCTGGGGCAACGACAACTTCTGGAACCGGCGGATGCAGGAGAACACGCGCCGCAGTTATACGCCGCTGCTGACCGTGTTCATGGATGACGCCCAGATCGCCGGGCGCATCCACGTCGAGCTATTCGACGAGGCCAACCTCGAGGGCGCGCTGACGCTCGGGCGGGTGTTCGTCAGCGACGCGTGGCAGCCGCACTACAACATCAGCCTGGGGCCGCAGTACGGCTACGACAGCGGCACTGAAGTGACCACCGCGAAGGACCAGAGTCGAACCGAGTATTTCGAGCGCTTCACCCCCAAGCGAACGGTTCAGATGTCGCTCGACTGGCTATCCGAGTCCGAGGCG
>NZ_PZJR01000002.1:327-84309 GCF_003206035.1 Salinicola sp. CPA57 | reverse complement strand
CGTCGGCTACATGACGCGGTTCGTGCCGTGCCTGGTGGGCGCGGTGAAGATGGCCGCGTTCTCCAAAGGCCAGGCCGACGCCGCCGGGCAGTTCGCCGCGACATGCGAAGAACTGCGGAACGAAGCAGCACAGTCAAAGGAAGCTGCGTCGACCAGTGCTGGCAAGGCAGCAGCGAACAAGCTGGCCACCGACGATGCGCTGACGGAAGCTCGGGAACGGATCGGCACCAGCCAAGAACTGGCAGCTGCCCGGGACACCGCCCAAGAGAACGCCACCGCGACTGGACAGGATCGGCAAGCGGTCGCTGCCGACCGCCTGCAGACCGGCAAGGACCGAGCCGCGACTAAGGCCGATGCCGAAGCCACGGCCGCCGATCGCCAGCAAACCGGCGAAGATCGAACCGCCACAACCGCCGCTGCCGAGGCCACGGCCGCCGATCGACAGCAGACCGGCGAAGATCGCACGGCGACGACTGCTGCTGCCGAAGCCACGGCCGCCGATCGACAGAAGACCGGCGCGGATCGCGAGGCGACGGGTAATGATCGTCAAGCTGCGGAGACCGCAGCGGCTAGCGTTGATGCCGACAAGATAATGCATGCGAAGGGCTCCGGCCTGCCGAATGAGGTGGGCACTGCTGCATTGCGTGATGTTGCTGGTACTGGTGAGGTTTACGCGAGAGGTGGCATCGTTGGCACGGTAGAAGATACCGGTGGTGTGCCAAGCGGCGCGATTATTGAGAGTGGATCGAACAGCACTGGTAGATATACAAAACTTGCAGATGGGACGCTAGAGACTATCCAGTTAGGTGTTGGAGAGGCGGTGCCTGAACCGGTTGCAATAGTTTTTCCACATGCCTTTTATGGCGATTTGCCCGATATATCACTTACGCCTATCAACACGACTACAACTGATAGGATTTTCACCTGCAATATTGCAGGTCGGTATAAAGATAAAGTCTATGTGAAGCTATTTACAGCAACAAATCCAGCTGCACCAGTTTTTACAGATACTACCTGCAACGTCATTGTAAAGGCTTCCGGAAGGTGGAAAGCATGAAACTTAAACTGATTCCACAATGCGGCGACAATGACGTCTCCTTTTCTGCCCTAGGTCAGGTATTGACCGTTATCGTCAACGGCAGTGTTGAAACCTTTGACTTCACAAGCGCAGGCGATGGTACGTTCAATGGATTTGAGTCGGATGTGCTGCCTTCCATGCCTCTGCTATCAGCGACGAAAACCGATGGCGTTATCGAGGTTTTGGCGATCGGTTGCTATGGCCCCGAGCCCGTTCGCGAGGAAGAGGAAACCGACGACGCATTTCAAGCGCGCCATGCCGAGTGGGACGCCCTGCGCTTCAATCGAGAGGTGGAAATCTGATGGGCTCATTTACGCATACCCCAGCGCCGACCGCCGAAGAACTGGCAGTGCTCGAAGCAAAGCGCGAGCGCGACGCGTTCGTTTCCGCTCGTGCCGACCAGGTCGCCCGTATCAAAGTCACCAACGCTGCGGGCAACACCTTCGACGGTGACGAGACAAGCCAGAATCGTATGGCCCGTTTCGTTGCCATGGCCGAAGACTCCGACACGATCCGCTGGGTGCTCGCCGACAACTCCGTGATCCAAGCCACCAGGGCGGAACTAAAAGAAGCCCTGACGCTGGCCGGGCAGGCTCAGGCGGCTATCTGGATCGACGCCGATGAATAAAACTCACTGGGAACATCTAGCGATCGCCATCGGGCTACAACTCATGTTGTGGCCTTTTTTTGGCCTCGCCGTCGCCGGCGTCATCGCGGTGACGGCATTCTTAGCGCGTGAAATCGCGCAGCACGAATACCACCTCGCCCGAGATCGCGGGTGGGAGTGGGGCGACGTGATGCCCGTGCGCTGGTATGAGGGGCTGTTGTACTGGTCCCGCGATTCCGCACTGGATGTGCTGACGCCGGCGGCGGGGTGCGCCGTGGTGGCCATCATAGGCTGGTTGCTGGGGTAACTCGGCGGCCGAGAAAGAGAGGAGCGACCTGCGTGGGTGTGGTTTATCATAAGCATATCCAAGCGCTAAATTAAGTCGCGAACTTTAGACATTTCTCTTGTGTGATCTTACACTTTCCATTTTACTGGCCGTGATGTTTCACCAGTCTACCAATAGGATTATGAATGACTGCATATATTTCTATTATTGTGTCTGTTCTCGCGTTAGGGGTCTCGGTGGGGACGTATTTTGTAAGCTCCTATAACCAAATTATAACCAGTGCGGTTCAGCAGCAGTCTAGAGCGAATCTTCTAGTTAAAAAAGCCGAGTCAATACTTTACTTTGCTGAAAGTGTAGAAGAAAACAGTGGAAGCATTAATATTCCTGAGGGTGCGTCCCCCGATAGGCTCCACGCCAAAGCTGAAAAACTATATTCTGCAGCAAAATCTTCAGAAGATTCGATAAATCATCAGCTCGACAAGCTTCAGCCTGGAATTCCAGCCTTTAAAGATATTTTGAAGCAGACACATACCATGCATACGATCCAGCAGTACGAGCTGGCTCTAAACAAAGCATACTACGCCTTGACTGAAATCGAGAGCTACGCGCAGGTTGTCTCTCAGCAAACTGGCGTGCGATTCGTCTCAATGGATATCCCAAAATAAGTGTGCGGACGATACGCTTTCTACACGATGGATTTCTCGGCGCTCGCTGAGGCCGTGGCCCAGCCCGACCTCTTCGTTGACGCTGAGCCCCGTTACAACGTGCCGCCGGGCACGTGGATCAGTGTCGCACGCCGTGCTGACGACGAGGCGCTGGTGACGATCGAGCAGCTCTGGTGGGGATATCGGCCGACGTGGGCGGACACTACAGCGCCGCAGCCGATCAATGCGAAAGCCGAGACCGTGGCAAAATCGCGTTACTTCGCCCCGGCGTTCAAGCGCCACCGTTGCTTGATACCAGCAGATGGCTGGTACGAGTGGCTATCCGCCGATGGTCGCAAGCAGCCGCACTTCATAACCCGATCTGACGAGCAGACGCTATACCTGGCTGGCATCTGGACGGATCGAGGCGAAGACAAGCCACCAGGTGTAGCGATTATCACCGAGCCGGCGCGGGGCAGTGCGAAAGAGGTTCACGACAGGATGCCTCTGGCGCTGGATAACGACTCGCTCGAGCCATGGCTTGACCCGCACTTCACAGAGCGCGACGCCATCCGAGGCGTCACTCGTCATATCGACGCCGGTCTGATCCGGCATTGGTCGGTAAGTACCGCCGTCAATCGACCCGGTGACGATCGTAACGCGGCTCTGATCAACCCTCTGTAACGAAAAGCCCCGCTCCTGTTGGGCGGGGCCTGCGCGTACGTTTAGCGAATCACCTCGCTATTTTTCCTCAGCCGTCTTTGGTGTGGTACTCGGTGTAGCTCTCATAATCTTCCTCTTCCTCCTCGTCCAGAACAGACTCGCCGTCATGTTCAGGGCACTCACCTCGGAAGTTGATATTCTCAGCTCGATAGACGACGTCCGGCCCGCAGAATCTGCACGTGGCATACGCCTCAGCTTCCTGCTCGGCACATGTTTCACAAACGTAGCCATCAACAAATTGGCACCGGCCGGGCTCAAGCAGTGGCTGAATTCCAACAACCTTATTGCCGCATGATTCGCAGGGAGGAGCCAAGCCTGCGTGAATAACTGCAGCTACATAATCAGTACTTGATTGCTGCAGAGGTGTCGGCTTCATGCTAGATATCACCGCCTCCATTCTGTCTAGGTCGGGATCATATTCTTCGGCTAGCTCTTCGTTCTCGACGTCAAACCCATCATCGATCAAAGCTTTTTTCGAGTTGTATCCACAGTATGCCGCAATCACTTGATGTGCGTGAGATGAGCCTACTTTATCGCCGTCTTTACTGAATTCGTCGCGAAGGAATTTAGCCGCGACTTTCAACTGGTCGGTGTAATCATTCATGTCGAACGCTCCATTTCGCGCTAGGCAGCCGTTTCCCAGTGAGCATTTAAGCAAGCTGCCAGCGCATAGAACGCTGATAGTTTGGTGGTGCGAAGTGAAGCTGATTGAGGTTGCTCACAGCCAAGGCTAGCCACGCCTTCAGCGAACATATCTCAGCTTCGGCTGGGTAGTCAATCTCGTAATCTCACTTCAGGTGGGCCACCGGCAGCTCGTCCCACCGTGTTGTGTACCGGTTCGTCAGCAGCTCGGCTTTCAGCTTCCAGTCCGCTTTGCCCTTTGTGCCGCCCAAGCGCAGTGTGCCGCTCCCCATGCGTTTGTTCAGTTCGTCCATCACCGCTGATGCCTTGGCCGATCGTTCCCGCTCGGCGTCGCTCTCTGGTGAATCGAAGATGTCGTGCTGCATGGCGTCAGACTGCACGAGATCGAGCATCATCACGCCCGCTTTCATGTAGCGATAGCCATCGCGCCACATGCGTTTGAGCGCGGCCTGGGCGGCACCGACAATCACGCGGGTGTCGTTACTGGGGTGGGGGAGCTGAACGATTAGCGCGGGGTGGTATTGCGCCAGGTCTTCCCTGTGCTTGTTGGTTTTCAGGTGAACCTGAATCGCCCGGGCCACGCTGCCTTGCTTGCGCAGCTTCTCGGCACCTCGGGCGGCGTGCGCGCGGATCGCTTGGCGCACCTCGTGCGGGTCGCTCGAAAGCCGGCCGAACGATCGGCTGGTCATGATGTTCTTCTTCGGCTCGCCATAGTCATCTGTGTCGATGCAGTCGGTGCCACGCAGCTCATAGACGAGCCGTTCCTGCACGACCGAGAACCGTTGCCGGATCCGCTTTGGGTCGGCCTCGCGTAGCTGCCAGGCGGTAACAATGCCCATCTGGCTCAGCCGTTGGCCAAGGCGTCCGGACACGCCCCAGAGATCAGTGACGGGTAAATCCTCGAGGACCGCGCGCGTCTCGTCGCTGTCGGGCTGCATCAGGCATACGCCGTCGCGCCCCGCGCCTTTCTTCGCCCGTTTGTTCGCGAGCTTGGCCAGCGTGCGTGAGGTCGATAGCCCGACGCTGACCGGTATGCCAGTGTTGCGTCTTACGACACGCCGCATCTCGATGCAGTGGTCGATCAGCCCATCCAGGGGGAAGCCATCGAATCCCAGGAATGACTCGTCGATGGAGTAGATCTCGACGTCCGGCGTGAAGTCGCGCAGTGTCGCCGTCACGCGCCGGCTCATGTCGCCGTAGAGCGTGTAATTCGACGAGACCAGGATCAGCTGTCGCCGGGCATCGGGTGGGATCTTGAACGTAGGCGCGCCCATCTCGACCAGCTCTTTCGCTTCGTTGCTCCGCGCGATCACGCAGCCATCGTTATTCGAGAGTACGGCAACAGGCCGGCCTTCCCAGTCAGGGCGAAACACGCGCTCGCAGCTCGCGTAGAAGTTGTTGCAGTCGACCAGGCCGATCACGACCGCCCACCCCGGTGCGAATGGACGTTATGAGTGACGACGCCCCAGAAGTGACACTCGGCGTTGGCCAGGGGGATCGGCTTGTAGTTCTCGTTACCGGCGAGCAGATAGGGGCGCTGGCCGATTTTGCCGAGGCGCTTGCAGGTGATCTCGCCGTCGACGGCGATCACGACGATGTCACCGTCGGTCGGCTCGAGTGAGCGATCGACGACGAGAATGTCCCCGCTGAATATCCCGTAGCGCTCCATCGAGTCGCCAGCGGCGCGGACATAGAACGTCGCGCTAGGGCGCTGCACAATGTGTGCGATCAGATCTAGCTCTGCCTCGATGTAGTCATCGGCGGGAGAGGGGAAGCCGGCGCGGGCTTCGCCAGCGGCGAGAGGTATCATCACCGGCTGCGCGCCTTGGTCGTACTGGCCCAGGTACTGAACGGGGATCGTCATGATGCGGCCTCCGCTTCCGCTGCGTTCCAGGTGATCAGCGCCTCGGCAACGCCGACGCGAGATACCGAGACGTAGTCCAGTTCCTCGAACTCACCGAGCATGCGATTCCATGCGGCGGGATCATCCTCGTCGAAGCGGTAGACGGTGACAGCGAACTGCTCGCGATCGCGCGCCCGGGCGATCTGCTGCTGGATGCGGCGGCTCAACTGCTGATAAGACGCGGCGGCTTTGAATTGTGCGGACATGACAGCGTGCTCCCTAAGAATACTGTATGTGCGTACAGTATCGGGTAGACACGCTCGGCGGATCAAATAGCGTAATTTGGCTATAACAGTGATTATTGCAGGAAAAACTCTATATTAGCAGATGCCGAAATTCAGAAAGGGCAATCACTTACGTCTGGATCGAGGTTCGATAAAAATTCTTCGGTAATCCTCTGCACAGGATGCTCGCATTTAGCTGCACTTCGAAGGCGCTGAGTTATCAGAAGGGGTTCGGATCCAGTGTTCTCAGGTGAGCATGTCGCGTAGATTCCCCTCGCGCTGACCACCCACCAATTCGAGACCCTCTATGCTCTGCTGGAAACGATCCCTGTCGCTCATCTCACCACTCGTCGTGGCTGTGTCTTTCGCACCCCATGCAGCAGCTGACATCACCGTCGGTAGCTGGAACCTCAAGCATCTAGGGTGGAACAACGGCAAGCGCTTGGACGCCGTCGCTGACGTCGCGAAGGGCGCCGACCTGTGGGCGCTTGAGGAAGTGATGGACGACAGCGCCGTGACACAGCTCGAGCGTGAGCTGGAGCGGCAGACGGGTGAAGCCTGGAGCTCGATGACCTCCCACACGGTGGGGCGCAGCTCGTACCGCGAGAGTTACGCCTACCTGTGGCGAGACAGCGCCGTCGAGTATACCCAGGGCGCTGTAGTGTATTTGGATCCCGGCGATCTGTTCGCGCGGGAGCCGTACTTGGCGGAGTTCCGTGACAAGGATACCGGCGACAAGATCGCGATGGCCGCGGTGCACATCGTCTATGGCGACAACCGCGCCGATCGCACGCCAGAGATCCGTGAGCTGGCCAGCATCTGGGAGTGGATGCGCGAGGTCTACCCGGATAGCGCACGCGTCATCGCTGGCGACTTTAACCTGCCGCCCAGTGATCCCGCCTGGCAGCCGCTACGCGATACTGGCGCTCGGCCGGCCATTACCCGTGGCGCCACGACCCTGAGCGAGACCGACGGCCAATACGCCAGCCTCTATGACAACTTCTGGTATGACCCCGGCGAACTCAGCGTGACCGGTACCGGCATCGTCCGCTTTCCCGAGATGCTCGACATCGATCATGCCACAGCGCGTGACATCGTCTCAGATCACGCCCCCATCTACCTGACCACTGGCAACGCGCAGGCGAGATTCTCCGGCGCGGATGAGCTGGCGGGCGAGGGTGGTCAAGCGAGTGGCCCAAGCTGCATTGATCTAGACACGGCCACGGCGAGCGAGCTGGACCGGCTGCCCAATGTCGGCCCGGCCCGTGCACATGACATCATCGACGGGCGGCCCTGGGCGACCGCCGATGATCTAACGCGCATCAGCGGTATCGGTACATCACGGGCACACGAGATCGCGGCGAGCGGGCTGGTGTGCGGTACTTGAGACCATGGTTTACGAGCAAGTCTCTCGTACGTTGGCTAGGGTGAGCAGGGCATGGCGACCAATAGAGCACAACACCAGAAGCGAGGTGAAAGGATGCGAAGTTTTCTCATGGTTTCAGGGCTGGCACTGGCTAGCCTGAGCGGATTGGCCCAGGCGGCCCCGTCCTGCGACGACGCAACCACTCAGCAGGAGATGAATGCCTGCGCGGGCGAGGGCTACCAAGCCGCTGACAAGGAGCTAAATACCACCTATGACGAGATCATGGGCCGGCTCGATGGCGACTCGAAGGATCGGATGAAGACGGCCCAACGGGCCTGGATCAAGTTTCGGGACGCCGAATGCGAATTCGTGAGTGGGCCGACCTCTGGAGGCAGTGCCAATTCAATGGTCAAAGTCGGATGCCTGGAGAACCTGACCCAGCAACGTACTGAGACGCTGAAGAGCTACTCGCAGTGCGAAGAGGGCGACCTGAGTTGCCCGGTACCCCGGCAATAAATCATCGGGTAAGGGAATGCTGACGGAAAATGGGCTTGTTCATTGTGATGACATAACAGTGAGTGCAAAGTCACTGATCAATCACCTGAGGCAAATGGGAAGCGGTATTGCTGCCAAGCCTGCGCCGACGGTCACGCCGATGGCAGTAAGGGATGCGGCCACAATTGCAACTGTGGGTAAGTCCATGATCCCGGCGTACGCCGCCGGGATGGATGTAGGGAGACTGTCCCATAGGAGGGGCGGGTCTACCCTGCTGGGCTAGAGTGGCCGCTGGAAAGGCCGATCACCTCACGGGCAAACCGCGCCTCCTGATCTTTGGTGATGCTAAGCTCGAGCGCTTCCAGGTAATCGCTGTACCACTGCATCATCTGGCGCCGCTTCGATAGGTAGGCGGCTTGGTTATAGACGCCGGCGACACCTTCTTCCTTATGCGCCAGCTGGGCCTCGACGAGATCCCGATGCCAACCATGCTCACGGAGCAGCGTCGATGCCGTATGCCGCGAGCCGTGGCCGACCAGCTTGCCTTTATAGCCGACCATGGCGATCACCTTGTTGATGGTGTTCTCGCTCAGCGTCGGGTTCTTGGGGCCATTCCCTGGGAATACCCACTCGCCGCGGCCCGTAATCTCATACAGGCCGCGGAGATCATCCACGCTCTGTCGTGAGAGCGGGACCAGGTGGTCTCGGCGCATCTTCATCTTGGCGGCGGGGATCGACCATAGCGCCTCGTCGAGATCGAACTCAGACCATTTGGACAGACGAACCATTCCCGGCCGTGAGGCCGTGCGAAGGACCAGCCACGCAGCGGTGCGCGAGATAATACGACTACTGGAATGCCGGAACGCCTGTAGGAATGCCGGTAGCTCAGGCTCAAGCAGGTGAGGGTAGGGCTTCGTCTTGGGCGCTTCGGCAGCGATATGGCGCAGCTCTGAGGCAGGGTTTAGCTCGCACTTACCTTGCCCGATCGCGCGCGAAAAAATCTGATTGATCCAAGAGCGCACTTTCTTCGCGATGTTGTGCGCGCCCCGGGCCTCGAGCTTTTCCTGGATCTTCGCGCAGTCAGCACGAGTGATCGAGGACAGCGTCTTCTTTCCGATCGCGGGGAAAATATCGCTGTCCAGATAGCGGCGCATCTGATCTGTCGTGCCTGGCGATCGTCCGGCGGCCAGTTTGGTTTGGTACCAGTCCTCGGCAGCCGTCTCAAAAAGGTGCTGCTCTTGTACACTCTCCTTGTACACCCGAAGGTCCACACCGTCCGCCGCCATGGCATTGAGTCGCTGGGCTTCTTTCCGGGCAGCTTTGCCCGAGACACGCGGGAAAGAGCCGAGCCCCATCCATGCCCACTTTCCGGTGGGTCGTTTGTAGCGGAGATTCCAGGACTTGGAGCCGTTCTTGCGCACCTGCAGATATAGCCCGTTACCATCCAGCTCGCGATAGTCCGAGCTTTCAGGCTCGAGCGAAGCCAGAACGGTATCGGCCAACGGCCGCCGCTTGATCTGCGATCGTTTCATAAGCGCTCCCCAACGCATCCCGTGTACACCAGAACTTTCAGTGTACATGCTGGTGTACACCGCGAGAACTTGTGAAACAGGTTCGGAGGGTTAGATCAGGTGAAATAAAGCCACGAGAACGCAGGCTTTTTGGGGGTCTGAGTTACTTCAGGAGAGATCAGAAAAGCTGTTTTGGTGCGGATGGGGAGACTCGAACATTCCTAGCATCCCCATATAACAGTCACTTAGCGGAAGATGCTGACCAAATGCTGACTGTGCTACGTGAACATCTCGACTGCGCGTAGCCCCAGATCGGGCGAGGCGTTGGGGATCCACTGGGCGTAGGTGCGGGCGGTAAATACTACGTCCCGGTGTCCCATCTGTTTACTGACCCAGGCGAGCGGCTCGCCGGCCGAGAGCATCATCGATCCGTAAGTGTGCCGAGTCTGGTAGGCGGTTCGGTACCGGACGCCTGATCGCTTCACTGCGGGTCGCCAGAGCTTCTCCCGAATGTCTGAATCACTCTTGAACGGCAGTTGACTCTTCGGCCAGAGGAACACCTTTCCGGAGGGATGGAGCAGCGTGTATTGCTTCTGCCGCTTGAGCGCCTCCAGCGCCGGTGGCAGCAGGGCGACGACGCGGTTTCCCGCCGCCGTCTTGGTGTCTTCGATTTCTCCCTTGGCGGCCGCCGTGCTGGATTTCGTCACCCTGACCTCCTTCCGATCCCAGTCGATGTCGCTCCACTCGAGAGCGATGTACTCGCTGGGGCGTAGCCCGGTCCAGATCGCGAACTGGAATAGCGGCCGCACCTCGTCTCGCATCGCGCCAAGGATGCGGGCCTGTTCGTCGCGGTTGAATGGGTCGGGGCCTTTACTCGGGTTGGGCTTTTCCTGCTTGCGATAGTGCCAGCCATGTAGCGGGTTGGTCTGGATCAGTTCGTCGTGCGCGGCGTCTCCCATCGCCCCGCGCAGCACGGTGAGTATGTTGCCGATGCGCTTGTTGCCGGACGTGAGCGTGGCGATCCAGTTTCTGACCGCTGGGCGCGATATTTCGGGCAGTAGCAGGTGACCTAGGGCCGGCACGATCAGCTGTTCGATGATCTTCTCATAGGTCTGGATCGTCGAGGCCTTGAGCGTGGGGCGCTTTCCGTCCAGCCAGGCGCGCAGGTAGTGATCCAAGCGATCGCCGCGGATGAAGCGGCGGGCGTTCTTGCTGCGGGGGAAGGTGACGGCGTAGTCGAAGGTGCCGTTGTCGATGCTGTCGAGGATTGCGGCGCGGTGGCGCGCCGCCTTTTTCAGATTAGCGGGGGTGGGCTGCAGCTTGATTCGTTCGCGGCAGCGCGCTCCCTGGTAGTAGAAATCGATCTCGATTGTGCTGGCCGAAGCGGCCCGGACGCCGTCGAAGTCGGTCGGTTTACCCACTGTTCATATCCTTGAATCGATACCAGGATGCGCCCATCAGGCGCTTTCTTGTACTCGTGCCCCTCGCGCCACTGGCCTCGTTTGATCTTGGCGCGCACGGCTTCGGCCGAGTAGCCGGAGTGCTCGGCAAACTTCTCGACGGTGAGATGATCAAGCGCGAGCATGGCGGCCCTCCGTGTCTATCACGATCATCCGTGCCTGGCGTGGCATTCTGTTCGGTGTAATGCCACTCATCGCTCCACCGCCTTGGTACCTACCAACTGTTCGAATTTCTTAACATCGGCCAGTTGGGCCTTGGCATCCGACAGCGCATCGTGGGCGGTTTCGGGCTCGGTTCGGCCGACGATCATGCGAGCCGTGCGCACGTCGCGTTCGACCCAGGAGGGCCATGGCTTGTGTGGCTTATCGTCTATAAACGCGCCGCCGGATAGGAAGTCGGCGAGGATGTCGCAATCGAACGAGGGCGCATTTCCCCAGACGTAACACGATGGAGCGTTGCGCAATTTGTTCTGATTGAAGAATTCAAGAACCCGGCGGCGTACCGCCGCGCATGGAAGCTCTTCGGACTCGATAATCGATCGGCGGGCATTTTCGGACTGACCGAGCCACCATCTGAACGTGCCAGCGTCGACGGTGCGGCCGTCACTGATTTGCTGGTTGAGGTTGGGTGACAGCACCAGCTCGTCGCCCTGGTCGGTCACAATCGCGATCGTGAGGATGACGGCGTTATTGCACGTGTCTAGCGTCTCGAGGTCGATGCTGTAGTGCTGGATCAAGTCGGTCATCGCTCCATGCCCTCCCGTTGGCGGCGGGCTTGCTCGGCGCGCTTGGCCTTCTGGCGGGTGCGTCGGTCAGCGGCGGCGGCTTTGCGGCCTTTGCTATCCGCCGGGAAGCGCTCGGCGACGTAGGGGCGGATCGGTTCGGCGGTGATCTCGGGTGCGGCTTTGGGCTTGCGGTTCTTCCAGCCGAGGCCGGTACCGAACGCACCGGCGATCGCGGTAATCAGGGTGTGCTTGCTGCTCATTCGAGATCCCCCCGGCTGCTGGCGCCACCACGGCGGCGGTAGAGTTCCTGGCCGGCGAGCAGTGCCTCGAGCGGGCCGTATTGCTGGATGTGCCGGCGTAGCTCTTCCGGCGAGAGCCAGTGAACGTCCTCGTCGCCTTCGCCGTGAACGACACGCATGCTGAGCGGTGCGAGTCCACGCTGCAGGCGGCGCCTGCTGAACTCGATCACCTCGAATTGCGGGTACTGGCTTATGGGCCGCTGGGCTGACTGGTTCATTCGTCGGCTCCCGCATCTGTCTGAACTTCAATGACGCGAATGCGGCGCGGCTGTAACGCAGCGATCTCGTCGATATCCTCTTCCGTGCAGCCAATAAAGTCGGATGGTTCAGTCATGCCGGCGGCGATCAGGATTTCCTCGACCATCGTGAGATCGTTCTGACGGGCAAGCATTGCGCAGCAGGCGGCTGTCTGGCACCGGGAAGTGTGATCTCGGATCTGCTCGTCGCGCTGGGCTAGGCTGATTTCGGGGGTGTCTTCCAAGGCGAAGGCGACACGCCCGTCCCAATCTTCTTCGTCCCAAGATTCAGAGCCATCACCGATGAAGTCGCCATGATGCTCTTTCAGCAGATCAGTAAGCCGATCAACATGCGCCGCCAGGGCGTCACATTCTGCCGCGTGCTTAGTGGCTGCCTGATAAGCGGCCCGTGCCGCCTGCTCGGAGCTCTGGAAGGTAATTCGCCAGGCTTCGTAAGAGAGGCTCATGCCGCACCTCCGGCGTAGTCGCGGAACAGTCGGGTGGAAAGTCGACCGCTGGGCGTGGTGAGCCAACGAGTGAATTGGCGTTGTGACTGTGCGCGCTTGTAGCTCGCGGTGAAGCGCTCGCTGTTGTTCTTGCGGCGTTCCGGCACAGGTGCGATGAGGTCGTCGCCCCGGTGGCCTTTCTTCCAGCGGTCGGCGAGCGTCTCGAAGTTGATGCCGAACTCCGTTTCCATCTCGGCCACGGTGACGCGCTGGCCGGTGTGGGGGTGTTCGACGATGAAGCCTTTGTTGGCCATCAGACGGCACCTCCCGCGCGTTGCTCGGCACGTGCTAGGCGTTCCATTTCGGCGAGGGTGAGGGCGCCGGCTTTTTCGAGGTTGCGACCGGCGTTGTCGCTGGGCTTCCACCACGTGTCATGCCAAGGCCAGCCTATCGGTGTGCCACTGGCCGCCAGATGTGGATGAACCAACTGCTCAACCGAGCGATTCGCATAGCAGCAACCGGCGGCAAGCAGCATGCCTTCGGCATACGCGTCATCATGCGCCACCGTCCAGCCCTCGGCCTCGACCTGTCGGCGACGTTCGTGGGCGATGGCGGCGAGCGGTGCGGCGGTTTCTTCCTGCGCCAGCAGCAGTTCGGCGAGCGGTGTCAGCGGCTTGAGCGCGAGCAGGACGGTGCAGTCCTCGCTTTCGTAGCGAACCGCTTCGCCAAAACCTGCGGGCACCTCAAAAGGCAGGCTGGCGATATAAGAGTCGGGGCTTCGTGCGTAGGTTTCGAACGCTTCTTGGTCGATGTCTTCGGGGTCGATGGGCGGTTCGTGGCACTCGGTGTGCACGTCGAACCCAAGGGGCCCGAATATCTCTCTGGGTAGGCGTTCGTCGAAGAGTCGGTGGCTGTAGACGATTTCGATCAGTCGCATTGGTTTGCTCTCTTGTGGTGGAGACCCGCCGCCGGTGGTGGTCGGCGGCGGGTGGTCAGTCGTCAAGGATTCCTTGACCGCTGGGGCTCAGCCCTTATTGAAGTTGCCGAGCAGGAGGGTGGTGTGTTCGTCGAGGTGGCTGGCGAGTACGCGCTTGAACTCCTGGGCGATCTCTTCTTTCACGGCTTCCAGCCCGATCAGGCGCAGCTTGAGCTTGGGCTTTTGGTCGTCGGCGATGATCGAGACGCGCAGCGTGAAGGTGCGCAGCGAGAGCCCTTCATAGGGCGTGCAGGTGAAACGGATGATCGAGGGCGTGCGGGCGCCGGTTGTGGCGTCCAGGCGGTCGAGGCCGGAACGGCTGGCGCTCCAGTCGCTGTCCTCGTGGGTGCTTTCACTGCTGGCTTTGATCTCGATACGGCGGACGGCGGCGGCGAGCTGGTTCGCGCTCATGCTTTCGCCGGTGCTGTCCTCGCCTTCAATGTTGCCGTTCCAGTCCTCGATCCACGCGGCCAGGTCTTTCTGGGCGTAGGCGGTGCCATTGGCGTTGAGCAGGGCGGCAAAGGGAGCGGTCTTGTCGAGTGCGAGTGTGGCGGTGTGGTCCGCATGGCCGGGGTCCAGATGCGTGCCCAGGTCGAAGAATGCCTTGGCTTTCATGCTGTCGATATCGACGAAGACACGGGATACGTCTTCGTCGTTGACGTAGGCGGCGTAGTCTTCGATGGAGGTGGTGGCGAAGTTGCCCCGGAAGCGGCCCGGGTTCTCCATGTACTTTTCGAGCGAGACGAGATCATAGCCACGAGGGACCAGCATGGTCGGCACGTGGGTGCCGGGGTGGCCGATCGTGCCGGCCTGGACGAGGTCTTGCAGCTTGTCGATTGCGTCGGCGTCAAACATGGGTGATTCCTTCATTGGTTTGGTGTGGTGGTGCCGGGCTTGGCCCGCCCGGCGTCGGGCTGAGTTGTTGCATGTCATGCAACAACTGGGTCAGGCGTTGGCGTTCTGGCCGGCCTTCTCGGCATCGCCTTGCGTATCAAACTGGAACTTGCCCTGGTTCTCCGGGAAGAGCGTCAGCTTGCCGCCCTTGCCGACGTAGAGCGGGGTGGAGGTGGTGTTCTCTTCGCTGCGCTTACCCTTGGCGGTCGGCTCGACGAACGTCAGCTTGTGGCTGACATCGACCTGGCTGGAGCTGGCGATCTGTTTGACGTCCAGCGTGATCGTGACCTTGCCGGCCTTGCCGGTTTGAACGACGCCGGTGGCGACGGCAGATAGCGCGTGGCCGATCTTCTGGTGGAAGACGCCGGCATCGAGATCGTCGAGCAGTTCGGCGAGGTTGGTTCCGGTACCGGTGGTGGTCGGTTGGTTCTGGCTCATGATTGGTTTCCTCGTGGTGTGGTGGTTGGCTGGGCGTTCGCTCAGCCGGTGCTAGCCGACCAGTGATGGCGGCTTTTCGTGCTCGGTGGTCGGAATGGCGCGGCGGTAGTAGCTCCATTGCCGGGGACTGAGTTGGCGCACGCTGTCGTGCGCCTGGCGTTCGATAAGCACGGCGAGGTGGTAGATGCAGATGAACCCCTGCGCCTTCTGACTGCTATCCAGCGTCGTGACCGGCAGATCGATCTGGCCTTCGCGGATGGCGCGGCGGAACCGGTCCGGCCCCAGGTTGCGGAAGTAGCGGGCGCGGACGGCTTCGAGCGGGATCAGCACGTCGCCGAACTGCTCGAACAGCAGGGCGACGGTGCTGCTGTCGTTGCTGGCGTCTTCGTTCTGCCAGGCGGGCGGTGTGAGTTCAGGCATCGTTCGCCGCCTCGCGGTGGATGCGTACGCCCAGCTCACCGGCGAGCCAGAGCAGGCCGCGTTCCGTCACCAGCGTCTTGCCGTAAGGCACCTCACGGCCAAGGCCCGAATTGACGACCGATTTCATCTCGACGGTGAACCGGCCGCGGCGGACGTGTTCCGGCTCCGGCAGGTTGTGAGTGTCGAAGACGTGGCGTTCGCGTAGCTGACGGCAAAGCGTGGTGCGGCCGGTGCCGAGCAACTTGGCGGCGGTTTGCAGGTCGTAGCGCATGGTGGCCTCCGTCAGTGTTGGAGCCGGCGCAGCAGTTGGCCCAGCGTCCAGGCTGCATCCGCGTCGTTGGCGTTGTGCTGGTTCACCAGCACCTGGCCCTTTGAGTTCTGGATGCAGAGCGAGATACCCGCGCAGGTGCGCTCGACATGGCCGCTTGCGATGACTTCGCCGCCGCTCTCGATGGTGAGCGGGTAGTGTTTGCCATCGAGCGTGGTGCTGACGACCTGCGCGGCGTGCTGGACCGGTGGCAAATAGCCGAGGATGACGCAGCGGGACGGTGCCAGTTGGGTGATGAGATCGAGGGCGGGTGCGTTCATGCGCGGGCCTCCGGCTTGATCAGCAGGCTCTGCAGGTAGGCGATGGTCTCGCTGAGATCATCCAGCGCGGTTTCCGAGAGTGCGGGGCGGCCATCGTGATTGCGGGGCAGGTAGATCGTTTTCGCCCAGATCGACTGGGCACCGAGCTTGTGAGGCGCTTTGGTGACGCGGATGTCCAGCTCGTAGGTGTGGCCCCAGAGATAAACGTGAACCGAGTATTCGCCCTGTGCGCTCACGTCCAGTGATAGGTCTTGAACGCCATACATGAGGGCGCGCATGCCGCTGGTGATCGCCGGGGCGGCAGCGGGGTAGCTGAGGACTGTCATGCTTCCACCTCGGTGACGTTGTACTCGTCTTTGAGGCGGTCAAGGAGTTCCCAGTAGAGTTCCTGGCGAGGAAAATCGTTGAGTTTTACGAATGAGTTCGGGGCGTCGCTTAATTTGGCGTCGGCGCGATCCGGCCGGTTTGGTCGTTGTCGGATCGTGACTTCTATTGTAACCGGGCCGTGGGTGGCAGGTAGCGTTAGCGTGCCGCCTTCCGCGCACATCTTGTGCAGAGCAAGAACTTGAGAGCGGTTCATGCCGTCACCGCCTGGCCGCTATGCGCGGTCATCGGGATCAGGCGGGCGGCGTTGGCGCCGAGGACAACGAGCATGCCGGTTTCACGCTGAATGCGTTGGATGCTCTCGGGGTTGGAGCCCGACGCCGGGTGCAGATACACCCGGCCCGGGGTCTTGCGGGTATTGGTTTGCATTTCGAAGGCTCGACCTGTGGTGGAGGTACAGGTCGAGATTAGTCTGGCTGTTATTATCAGTCAACAGTCAGGCTAATATTTTTAGCGAAGGATGTCGCTAGAGGTCTTCAAGCTTCCATTTGGCTTTGCCAACGACAATCCAGTCATGATCCATGCGGAGGTAGCGTGGCGAGAAATTCTCGTTGAGAGCACACAGATAATAATCCTCACCTTCCTTGCGTAACTGCTTGAAGGTGCCGGTATTGTCGTCCTTGCGAGCGAAAACGTAGTCTCCCACTTTCCACTCAAGATCCGGGTCGATGATGACTTTGTCAGAGTCGACGAATTTCGGTTCCATCGAGATGCCTTCGATACGAAGTGCAAATGCCCGAGGTCCGGTAGGTCCAGGAGCGGTCACCCATTCCTCTATGTCTTGTTCTTCGAAAATCTCTAGAAGCCGGCCTGCGGATGCCTGCCCTATGACGGGTAGACGCCGAGCGGTGTAGCCGAGGACCGACGCGTTTTCGGCGACGCCTTCGGAACTTTTGGGTACATGGTAGCGATAGGTCGTCGGCATTTCTTCCACCAACCGAGGGCTAACCTCTGCTGGGTCGAATTCCAGAGCCTTGGCAAGCTTGAGAAGTGCCTCGAGGTTGAGAGTCAGTCGCCCGGTAAGATACTGGCTGACTGCGCTTTGACCCGACCAGCCGCACATCTCAGCTATGAGTTCTTGGCTGAAAGGCTTTTTGAGGAGCTTTGCCCGCGTTTTCCGATTCTCGTATATCTCACGCAGACGGGCGTGCTCTTGTCTGGTGACGTCGAGATGGGGCTTGGATAAGTCGATCTGTGGCATTACCCAAGCTTATATTTTGACCGTGTCTGAACAAGACGTTTAGCTAATATTTGTTGCGTCAATAAATTAGCTGGGCTACTGTTGGGCAACGATAAACCAGGATGTGGCTATGGCGTCCGACATGACTCTCAAGGAATTCGTTGAACAGCACTCGCAAGAGCGGGTGGCGCATATGATGGGTATGACCCAAGGGGCCGTATCTCAGATGCTCCGTTCCAAACGGGCCTTGTTCGTAGCCGTGGACGCAGATCAACCCTGCGGTTACCGTTTTTATGAAATCAAGTCGCTCGGTCGAAATCGAGCGGCTTGAGGGTGCCGGGTAGAGCGAATGCTCAGTCTGGCGGTGCCTGGGAAGGTTTCTCCACCACAGATCTGCCTTCCCAGGGCTTTGTGTGACGCAGAAGAGCAAACCAATAAAGCTGTCTGCGCCACGGTCTCAATAGTACACCACCTAGAGACCGTGGCGCATGGCAACGATTCAGGAGTAATGCCATGGGCAAGCAGTGGATGTCCTCCCGTGAACGCGCCTCGACCGAGGTGCTTCCGCTTAACCTTTCCCTCTATCACGCCGCGCGGGACTACCCTGGCGGCATCAAGGCCGTTGCCGCGGTGCATGGTCTCAACTCGACCACGCTGCAGCACAAGCTGAGCCCGACTCACGAGCCGCACAAGGCGAACATCGACGACCTGGAAGCGGTGCTGTCGACGACGCTTGACCCGCGCGTGCTGGATAGCCTCGGCGAGATAGCCGGCGGGGCGATCTGGGTGATCCCTGCGGACCTGGCCGATGATGAGCCGGAGTTGGGCATGCTCGGCTCGATCACGCAGCTGCAGGAAGGCGTCTTCGAGATGTTGCGTTCGCTGACCGAGAGCCTGAACGACAAGATTCTCGACGTGCATGAATCGCGGGAACTAAGCCTTCGCGTGCGCCGCTTGATGTCTTACGTACTGGCCGTGGAACTGGCGGCGCAGCAGTTCGAGGAGGGCGAGTAATGGCCGATAACGCGGATATCGCCCGAGACCTGATCGACGAGACGGTCGAGCGGGCCCTGGCCCAACGTAACGGCCCGCGTCGGCATGTGGTGCCGATGGATGACGAGTGCGTCGATTGCGGCGATGACATCCCCGCGGCGCGGCGCGAGCGGATGCCGTACGCGCTGCGGTGTTTCGAGTGTCAGTCGCGAAAGGAGGGGCGCCGGTGAATCTCATCACGACGTTGGACGAAGCGGCCCAGGTGGTCGCTTTTATTGCGCCTGACGACCGCGATCTATGGATCAACGTGGGCAATGCATTGAAAAGCGAGTTCGGCGAGGACGCTTTCGACACATGGGATGCGTGGAGCCAAGGCGGGCAGAGCTACAGCGCGGCGGATGCCAAGGCGGTCTGGCGCAGCTTGAGTCTGGGCTGTGTGTCGTTCGGGTTCGTCGTCAATGAGGCGAAGCGCAATGGCTGGAAGCCGCAACGCCGGGAGATGAGCGCGGCGGACAAGCGCCAGATGCGTGAAGAGGCAGATAAACGCCGGCAGGCGCGACAGGCCGAGATTGAGGCGGATGATGCGCGGCGTGATGCGATGCAGCGGCAGGTGGCGATGGCGTGCCGGCTGGTGCTGAAACAGCACGTGCAGCCGACCGGTGCCAGCCAGTACCTCGGCACGAAGCAAGTGCAGGCGCACGGGGTCACGTTCCCCAAGCATTCGGTGCTGATCGCGATCGACGACAAGGCGCAGCGTGCGGACGTGTGGCCGGGGCCCGAGGTCAAGCGGTTCTTCGACGACATGGCGGGCAAGCGCCCGGATCATCTGTCGTTCCTGCTGATCAAGAAGGGTGACATCGTCATACCGCTGCGCGACGGGACCGGCCAGGTGTGGTCGCTGCAGGTGATCAAGCCCGAGGGCAAGAAGCTGTTCCCGAAGTACGGTCGTAAGGCCGGCTGCTTTCATCTGATCGGCGACCCGTCTACCGTCGACACGATCGCCGAGGTCGAAGGCTATGCGACGGGCGCGAGCGTATTCGAGGCGACCGGCTGGCCGGTGGCGGTGGCGCTGGATTCGGGCAACCTGGCGCGCGTAGGGCAGACACTGCGGCTGGCGTATCCGGAGCATCGGCTGGTGATCGCGGGTGACGACGATCCGGATAACCCGAAGAACCCAGGTCGCAAGAAAGCCGAGGAAGTCGCGCGCGGCCTGGGCGCGGTTGCGGTGTTCCCGACGCTTGGCGAGGTGGCCTGATGGCAGATTGGAATGACCTGCGCGTGGCGCAGGGGCTGCCTGCTGTGCGCGAGCAGTTGTTGCGGGCGGTCGAGGCGGCGAATGATGAGCCTTCATACTCCACCGAAAGCCTTGCGGCGAGCAATGATCAAAACCCCGATGAGGGGCGCAAGCCTAACGTGGGGTATGAGCCGCCTCAGGACCATGACGCGGAACTCGATGCGCTAATGGAGCGGCTGCGCTTCACCGACAAGGGGGCTATCAAGCCGGAGCTCTCCAACGCCTACGAAATCTTCAAGCATCATCCAGTATGGAAGGGCATGTTGGCGTTCAACGAATTCACGCGGGAGGTCGACAAGCTGCGGGCACCGCCCTTCCCGAACGGGGAGGCGGGATCGTGGCGCGATGCCGATGCAGGGCATGCGCTGGTCTGGCTGCAGCAAAAGATGAGCATGGGCATGGGTCATGTGCCGACGGCGGACAAGGCGGCGATGACTGTCGCTGACGAGTTCCGGTATCACCCGGTGCGCAACTTCCTCGAGCTGTTGCCCGAGTGGGATGGTGTTGACCGCCTGACTGGTCTGATGTCGGATGTGTTCGGTTCGGATGCGACCGAGTACACGGCTCACCTTGGCAAGGCGATGTTGGTTTCGGCGGTCGCGAGGATCATGGACCCGGGCTGTAAGGTCGATGAGATGGTGATCCTCGAGGGCGGGCAGGGGTTGGGCAAGTCGACGTGTATTCGTCAGCTGTTCGGCGCTCAGTGGTATGTCGAGCTATCCGAGGCCCCGGACAACAAGGATTTCTTCCTCACGATTCAGGGCGCCTGGGCGGTCGAGATCGGCGAGCTGCAGTCGTTTTCGAAAGCCAATATCACGATGGTCAAAATGGCGATAACGCGACGCGACGACAAGTTTCGGCCGCCTTATGCCGTCCGCCCGATCTCGCACCCTCGGCAATGCATCTTCATCGGTACGACCAACGCCACTGAATATCTGATCGATTCGACCGGTGCCCGGCGCTTTCTACCCGTGGCTTGCCGTAAGGCTGACGTGGGGTATATCGAGCAATGGCGGGTCCAGCTATGGGCGGAGGCCGTCAGGCGTTATCGGGATGGCTTCAAGTGGTGGGATGTGCCAAAGGGCGAAGCAGAGCAGGAGCAGGATCAGCGATACCTGGAGGACCCATGGGAGGAGCGCATCTGCGACTACCTGGATGGCAAGGCGCAGGCCAACGCCTATCCCGATTGGCGCAACGGTGGCGCTCGTGCCGACATGATAAACAAGGTGACGACGCGCGAACTCATGGAGAACGCGCTGCGCCTCGACGTTGGTCGGCAGGGCATGCAGGAGCAGCGGCGAGTCGGCAACATCATGCGGCACCTTGGCTGGCTCAAGCAGAAGCAGCAGCGTTCGGCCATCACCGGCCAGAGAATCCGGCCCTACCTGCGCCCTGGCGCTGATCCAGAAGAGGAGAAATGACGATGATCTGTCACAGGTCCACTGAGGTGTCACAGATTTTGTCACAGGTCGTCTTTAAAAAAAGTCCTTACGATTCAGGCGTGTCACAGGTGTCACAGGTGTCACAGGTATATCGCGCACATACACGCACGCGCGTGCGCACGCATTCATATTTATTTTCCTTGTGTGACACCTGTGACAAGTGTGACAACGTTGTTTCAAAAGGGGTTTTGGTGTCACAGGTCTAAACCAGCACCTGTGACACCTGTGACAGTCGCTAGTTGAACCAGATAGGAGTAATCGGATGAGCGTTTATCACATCGAGAACGGCGGGTTGGTCAAGATCGCCGAAACCATCAACGATTGGGTGCCGAGCGATGGTAGTCAAGCTGTTGCTTGGCATCGTGTGGGGTTTGAGGAGGTTGAAGAGAACGAGGGCGCGTTCACCTGGTATGAGGCCAGCGAGCTAGTCGACGATGCGCCACAGCTTGATGCCTATCTGTTTGCCTTTGCCGTCGAGGCGGGATCTGATCTCTCTCGCTGGGTGGTCTTGGTTCGCGATTCCTTGCCGGAATTCTTGCTAGTCATGAAGATGCTCGAGCCGCTTCTGACGCGAGCCAATTACCTGCAGGTCGAAGCAGAGATTCAGCGGCGCATGGGCGAGCAAGCGCCGCAGCGGAAATACCTCACCCCGGGCTGAACGCCTGTCGCCACCAGGCGAAACGCGACCACCACTCGCAACGGAGCAAACCAATGATCTACGAAATCGACAGATTGCTGCAGCATTGGGCGGAAGAGTTCGACCGACCGGGTGATACGCGCCAGCCGCCGTCTATGCTGGCAAAGGCAATGGAGTTCGGTGGTGTGCCTCCTCGCGCTTCTGGCCCCAAGCGTTCGACCACGCCATTCGGCGGTGATCTTTCCGACCTGGCTTGGGATACCGAGTGCGCGCTGAAGGAGATCGACGAGCGCCACCGGATGATGGCGTTCGAGCATTACCGCGACGGCGGCTACAGCGAAGCGAAGTGCGAGCGCCTCGGCATTGCCAAGCGGGCTTACTACAAGCGGATCGACTCACTTCACCTGGCCCTGCAGCGCTACCTGACCGAGCAGTGGCAGCGAAAGAAGCGGGCATGATATATGCGCATTATGGGCTCACCACGGTTTAAGCCCTGCGTATTGCGGTCTTGGCATTACCGACCCGTTGATGCCAGTGCACTCGGGGCATATAAAACAGTCAGACTTCACAGAGTTATGCCCGCAGCGTCCATGGTGGTTCCCCTTACCCGGCTCTCGAGCCGGGTTTTCTTTGGGCGCTATTCGGGTCACTACGTTGCTCCTGTCTGTGGTGGACAGCCGCCCGGCACTCGCCGGGCACCTATTCGAGGTTGGTGATGACGACGACGCTCAAACAACGGCTGATCGCTGAAGTGATCGACCGTGAGGGCGGGTTCGTCAATCATCCGGCCGATCACGGCGGGCCAACCCGCTATGGCATCACCGAGGCAGTCGCGAGAGCCGAGGGTTATATCGGCGACATGCGCGACTTCCCGTTGAGCCTGGCCGTGTCGATCTATGAGCGTCGTTATTGGGATTCGCTGGCGCTCGACAGCATCGAGCCGATCAGTGAGGCGTTGACGAGCTACCTGTTCGACTATGGCGTGAACAGTGGCCCGGGTCGGTCCGGCCTAGAACTGCAGATGACGCTGAACGCGCTGAACGATCAGCAGCGCTTGTATCCGGATGTGGTCGAGGACGGCGCTGTCGGCGGCAAGACGCTGGCCGCGCTGGACGGATTCCGGATCGCACGTGGTGCTGCTGGCATCGACGTGCTGGCAGAGGCGATCAATGGTTGCCGCATCGCGTTCTGCCGTGAGTTGTCCCGAAAACGCCCATCACAAGAGGCGTTCACGTATGGCTGGTTCAGCCGGATCGTGAATCTGAGAAACGCAATCGCAGGGCCGCTATCAACCCAGCGCGCCATCAATCTCTATACCGAGGCCGCGCGATGAGTGAGGAACAGGACATGCCGTCCGTCCGTTCGCGCCCGATCATGGAACGACACCTACAGACGGTGCTGCTGTCTGTCATTGTGGCCGCGCTGCTGTGGTTCGGCAGTAGCGTCGTCGATGTGCGCGAGGGATTCGCGCGGCAGGACGAGAAGATGATCAGCGTTCAGAGCCAGTTGGCGCAGATCCAGACTGACCTGCGGGCGCAATCTGACAAGTACTACCCCAAGGCGGATGCCGAGCGGGATATCACGTCGATGCGTAGCGATATCCGCACGCTGCGAGAGCGCGTGACTGTACTCGAGGGTAAGGACCCATGAACTGGTCTGATATCGGTGACGTTGTAGGCAAGGCCGCGCCGGCGGTGGGTGCTGCATTGGCGGGTAAGGCCGGAGGAGCTGTTGGTTCCGCCTTGGCTTCGTTGCTTGGTACCTCTCCGACGCCAGAGAGTGTCGCTGCATCGATCGAGAATGATCGCGACTGGTACCTGAAGATTCAGGAGTTAGAGCTCGAGATGCATCGCGCCGTGCTTGGTGATCGAGACAGCGCGCGTGGACTACAGAAAGCCGCGCTGGCAGCTGGTAAGGGCGAGTTTCAGAACTGGCTGGCTGCTGGAGTTCTTATCGGTGGAATCGTGATGCTTGGGTTTATCGCATTCATGCCGATTGATGGTCTCAGTGACAACATCCGCATGTACGTGCTGGGTTTTCTGACGGCGGCGATGACTCAGGTCTTGAACTATTTCTTCGGTTCGACTCAGTGGGGCAACCGCAATGCCAAGCTCACAGCCGACACTCAGAGTGCCAGTCTCTACAGCCGGATCGACTCGAAACGATAACCGAGGCAATGCCAACGCTCGCGGCTATGGCCACAAGTGGCGCAAGGCGCGCGAGCAGTTCCTGCAGGAGCATCCGCTCTGCGTGTTCTGCCATCGTCGTGGGCGCGTCACGGCGGCGACTGTCGTCGATCATAAGACGCCGCACCGTGGTGATCTCAAGCTGTTCTGGCGCCGATCCAACTGGCAAGGGCTGTGCAAGCCGTGCCACGACATCGAGAAGAAGCGCATCGAGAACGGCGGCAGCCTGCCGGGCTGCGATCTCGACGGTGTGCCGACCGACCCAGGGCATCACTGGTCCTGACCCGCGATTCCGTCGGATTTCTAGAAATGCGAATTTTTCGCGTTTGAGGGGCCGGGGGCGGGTCAAAAGTTCAGAGGGTCAGCGCTGTAGACCGTCCGCTCATCTCCTTTTGTGAAAGCGGGAAAAATGGCAGGGGGGTATAGCAGGTGGGTATCCCGAATCTATCACGACAGTAGGAGGTTCGTCATGGCGGGCAACCGTAACTCAGGTCGCCGAGCGCTACCGGCGAACGTCCACGCACTGCGCGGCAACCCATCCAAGAAGTCGGCGCACGAGCTGCACGACAACGCGGCGCCAACGCTCAACGCCGAAGCGCCGCCGTGCCCGAGCTTTCTGACGAAGGACGCCAAGGCTGAGTGGAAGCGGATCGTCCAAGACCTGGTCACGCTCGGCTTGATGACCAAGGTCGACCGCGGCGAACTGGCCGTCTACTGCCAGGCTTGGGCCGACTGGAAGCACGCGCGGGAAAAGATCACCGCCGCCGAAGACTCCGGCTATGTGATGAACACGCCCAGCGGCTACAAGCAGATGAGCGTCTGGATGCAAATCGCAAACCGTGCCGAGGAACGCATGCGCACCGCCGGCAACTCGTTCGGCCTCAACCCCAGCGCCCGCGCCAAGCTCGGCACCGGCACGGTCGGGCAAGGAGAACTCTTCCCCAATGAGCAAAAGGAAACCGCCGCAAAGTACGGTCTCTGACGACCGCGCGACGGCCTACGCTCATGCCGTGGCAGCCGGTGACATCATCGCCGGCCCACAGGTTCGCAACGCCTGCGCCCGCCACCTGCGGGATCTGGAAGAGGGGCACGAGCGCGGCCTGACCTGGAGCCTCGAGCACGCCCAACACGCCATTGGATTCTTCGAAGACGTGCTGCGACTCAACGGCGGCCGCTTCGAAGGCGAGCCGTTCAAGGTGCTGCCTTGGCAGGCCTTCATCATCGGGTCGCTATTCGGCTGGATGGGACCGGACGGCTGGCGCCGATTCCGCGTCGCTTACGTCGAGACGGCCAAAGGCTCCGGCAAGTCGCCGTTGGCCGGCGGCGTCGGGCTCTATGGGCTCGTGGCCGACGGTGAGAACCGTGCCGAGGTCTACGCCGCCGCGACGAAGAAAGACCAGGCGCAGATCCTGTTCCGCGATGCCGTCGCCATGGTCGATCAGTCGCCGCTGCTGGCCACTCGCATCGCCAAGTCCGGCGCGGCGGGCAAGGAGTACAACCTCGCGTTTCACCGCACGTCGTCGTTCTTCCGCACGGTAGCGGCGGACGACGGCCAGTCTGGACCGCGCCCGCATGTCGCGCTGCTTGATGAGATCCACGAGCACAAGACGGCGATGGTCGTCGAGATGATGCGGGCCGGCACCAAGAGTCGCGACCAGGCGATCATCTTCATGATCACCAACAGCGGCACCGACAAGCTCACCGTGTGCGGTGACTACCATGACTATGCCGGCAAGGTCGCCAGCGACGCACTTCAGGACGACGCCTTCTTCGGCTTCGTCTGCGGGCTCGATGAGACCGACGATCCGTTCAGTGATGAGGACTGCTGGTACAAGGCCAACCCCTCGTTGGCTTACGGTATCCCCGGCCTCAAGTATCTACGCGAGCAGGTCACCCAGGCGCGCGGCATGCCCTCGAAAGAGGCCACCGTTCGGCGCCTGAACTTCTGCCAGTGGGTGCAGGCGGACAACCCCGCCATCAGCCGGGATGCCTGGATCGCCGCCGAAGATAAGCACTTCGACGAATCGCTGCTGGAAGATCGCCGCTGCGTTGCCGGTCTCGACCTGTCGAGCACGCAGGATCTCACCGCGCTGGTGCTGATGTTCGAGCCAACCGAAGCGGACCCACACTGGCGAATGGTGCCGTGGTTCTGGCTGCCGGATGACGGTCTGCAGCGCAAGGCCGAGACCGACCGCGTGCCGTATCTGGTGTGGCGGGATAACGGCCACCTGAACACCACCCCCGGCAAGGCCATCAACAAGCGCTTCGTGTTGCAGCAGCTCACCGAGCTAACCGCGCGCTTCGACCTGCAGGCGATCGGCTATGACCGTTGGCGCATCGAGGATCTGCAATCGCTGATCACCGAGGAAGGCGTCACGCTGCCGCCGCTCAAGCCGGTCGGGCAAGGTTTCAAGGACATGTCGCCCGCGGTGGACGAGTTCGAGCGGCGGCTGATCAACGGCGAGTTACGACACAACAGCCAGCCTGTGCTGACCTGGTGCGCCGCCAACGCCGTCTATCAGGAAGACCCGGCGGGTAACCGCAAGATCAACAAGGCGAAGTCGACCGGCCGCGTCGACGGCATCGTGGCCGCCGTCATGGCCACCTCGCTGACACTGACCGAGCTCGAGGGTGAAGAGAACCTCGACGACTTCCTCAACAACATGGTGATCGCCTGATGGGCCTGTTCAACGCCACACGCAAATGGATCGGCAAGACCATCCGGCTCACCGATGGCGACTTCTGGGCGTCCTACTACGGCGGCGAAAGCGTCACCGGCAAGAGCGTCACCGCGCAGACCGCGCTGCAGCTATCCGCTGTGTGGTCCTGCGTTCGGCTGCTCTCGGAGACGGTCGCCACGCTGCCGCTCGGTTTATATGAACGGGGCGCTGATGGCAGCAAGAAGGCCGTCAGTAGCAACCCGCTGTACACGCTCCTGCACGATCAGCCACACGCCAACCTGACGGCCGTCGAGTATTGGGAGATCGTCATCGCGCATATCGCGCTGTGGGGGAATCACTACTCGCGCATCGACCGCAACGGCGTCGGCACTATCGTGGCGCTGGAGCCACTCAACCCGGAGTACATGAACGACCCGGAGCCGAACGACAACGGCGACCTGATCTTCGTCTACAACGGCGAGAACGGGCGCGAGGAACTGACCGAGGCCGATGTCTTCCACGTCAAAGGGTTTGGCGTTAGCGGCCGTGTGGGGCTATCGCCGATCGGCTTTGCCCGTAACTCCATGGGCATCGCCATGGCAACGGACGAAGCCGCCGGCAAGACGTTCGCCAACGGCATGCAGACTGCCGGCTTCGTTCAAGCCGACAAGGTGCTGAACGAAGAGCAGCGCAAGAAATTCAACCTGGCACTGCAGCAGTTCACCGGCTCATCGAACGCCGGCAAGACGATGTTGTTGGAAGGCGGCTTCACCTATCAGCCGTTGTCGCTGAAGCCTGAAGACGCGCAGATGCTGCTGTCCCGTGGCTTCAACATCGAAGAGATCTGCCGCTGGTTCCGCGTGCCGCCCTGGATGATCGGGCACACCGAGAAGTCGACCAGTTGGGGCACCGGCCTGGAACAGCAGAACATCGCGTTTCTGACCTACGCGCTGCGCCCGTACCTGACGCGCATCGAGCAGGCGGTCAAGCGTCAGCTATTGACGCGCACCGAGCGGCGCACGCTGTTTGCCGAGTTCAACCTGGAAGGCCTGCTGCGCGCGGACAGCGCCGGCCGCGCCGCGCTTTACGCCAGCTTCGCCCAGAACGGCATCAACACCCGCAACGAGATCCGCGCCCGCGAGAACCTGCCGCCCGTCGATGGTGGCGACGTACTCACGGTGCAATCGAACCTGATCAGCCTGTCCCAGCTCGGGCAGAACACCGACGACCAGCAGGCCAAGCAGGCACTGAAGGCCTGGCTACTCGACGAGGAGACGCCCCGTGAAACGTAAGAAGGCAGCGCTAAAAATTCGAGACTTCAGTCTCTCTATCAAGGCCGTCAGCGATGACGGCCTTTTTAGTGGCTACGGCAGCGTGTTCGGCAACGTCGACAGCTACGGCGAAATCGTCGAACCCGGCGCCTTCGCCAACAGCCTGCAGGCCATATCCGAGAGTGGCCGCAAGGTGCCAGTGCTGTGGCAGCACCGCCAGGGCGAACCGATCGGCGTCTACACCAAGCTCGAGGAAGACGAGCGCGGCCTTTACGTCGAAGGGCAACTACTCAAGAACACCGTCCGGCAGGCGGGCGAAGCCCACGCCCTGATGGAAGCGGGCGCCGTCTCTGGCCTTTCGATTGGCTACTACGTCATCGACGACAGCTTCGATGAAGCGCAGAAAGTGCGCCGGCTCAAGCAGCTGGAGCTGATGGAGATCTCGCTGGTCACCTTCCCGGCCAACGACGAAGCCCGAGTCGAGGCGGTCAAGTTCGCAATCGCCCACGGCACGCTGCCCAACCTTTCTGACTTCGAGCGGTTCCTGCGTGAGGCAGGCTTCTCGAAGACACAGTCCGCGGTGATCGCCAACCGTGGGCTTTCGCACCTGCTCCGGAGTGAGTCCGGGGACACGGGCAACCCTGACCCGGCGGAACTCAAAGCCCTCGGCGACGCGCTGAGCGGTTTCACACTTCCCTCATTCGGAGACTGACCCCATGGGAATGCACGAACGCACGATCCTCGAACTCGGCCGCAAGTCTGGCGGCGACGGTGGCAAGCCGGAAGAGATGAGCATGAAGCAGCTCATCGAGGCGCTGAACAGCCGTGATGCCGAGATCAAGAAGTTCTGCGAAAACGCGCAGAAGGAGATCAAAGACACCGGCAAGATGGCCGAGGAAACCAAGGGTGCCCTCGAACTGCTCGCCAAGAACGGCACCGAGCTGCAGGACCGCCTGACCGAGCTGGAACAGAAGAACTCCCGGCGCGGCAAGCAGGAATCCAAGGCCAAGAGCTGGGGCGAATCCGTCGCCGAGTCCGAAGGCACTAAGTCCCTGATCAAGGATCGTCGCGGCTCCTCTGGTCGTATCGACGTCAAGGCCATCACCAGCGTGGGCGATGGCGGTTCCGCCGGTGACCTGGTGCGCCCGCAGCGCCTGCCGGGGATCATCTCCTCGCCGGACGAAGTCCTGACCGTCCGCAGCCTGATCATGCCGGGGCGCACGATCTCCAGCTCGATCGAGTACGTGCAGGAAACCGGGTTCACCAACAACGCCGCGCCGGCGCCGGAAACCACGCTCAAGGCGGAATCCGACATCAAGTTCGGTTTGGCGAACGCCAACGTGCGCACCATCGCGCACTGGGTGCAGGCCACCAAGCAGATCCTTGACGACACACCGCAGCTGGCCAGCTACATCGATGGTCGCCTGCGCTATGGCCTGGCCTACGTTGAAGACCAGCAGCTGCTGCTGGGTGATGGTACCGGCGAGAACCTCTTCGGCATTCTGCCGCAGGCGTCGGACTACAACACCGCTCGCACCAAGGCCGGTGATACCCGCATCGATGTGATGCGTCACGCCATCCTGCAGGTGCGGCTGGCTCAGTACCGCGCCAGCGGTATCGTGCTGCACCCGGCAGACTGGGAAGCGATCGAGCTGACCAAGACCGATGACAACGCCTATATCTTCGCCAACCCGGTTTCTGGCACGCAGCCGCGTTTGTGGGGCCTGCCGGTGGTCGAGAGCGACGCGATCCCCGAGGGCACGTTCCTCACCGGGGCCTGGAACATGGGCGCGCAAATCTTCGACCGCGAGACGACTACCGTCGAAGTCTCCACCGAAGACCGCGACAACTTCATCAAGAACATGGTCACCGTTCGCGCCGAAGAGCGCTTGGCGCTGGCCGTGTATCGACCGGAGTCGTTCGTGTCCGGCGTCTTCCCGGACACCGTCGAAGGCTGAGCGGCGTAAGCCATAACCCATCGTTTCAGGGAGCAGGGCGGGGATAACCCGCCCTGATCGCATTGCCATGAAAGTGACAGCACTGAAAACCTTCGTCGGTAAAACAGGCCTCATCAAAGCCGGCACCCGGTTCGAGACCGACGATCTCCACGTGAAGCAGCTGGAGCGTAACGGCCTGGTCTCGCGCCACGAGGTCAAACCGATGGAGCCCGAGACCAAGGGCGGCGGGGATGACGAAGTGTTGCTCGCCGAGCTGCGCGCCCGTGCGGCTGAACTCGATATCCCCAACGCCAACCGCATGAAGGAAGCGAGGCTTCGCGAGCGCATTGCCGAAGTCGAGAAACCGGCCGGCGATGAAGGTGGCACCGGGAATGGTGAAGGCGGCGATCCCGACCCCGACGCCGATGATAGAGACGGTGCTGGGGAAGGCGGCCCGGATGAAGGCGGTGAGCCAGACCAGCCCGAGCTGGCCGAAGGCGAGCAGGGTGGAGACGACGAGGCCGCCAAGTCATGAGCCTGATCGATCTCGCCCTGGCCAAGCGGCATCTGCGCCTGGATGTCGACTTCGTCGAAGAGGACGAGATCATCGGCCTCTACCTCGACGCGGCGCAGGATGCGGCCGAGCGATTCCTCGGCCGCAAGCTCTACCCGCAGGACTCGGCGCTACCGCTCGATGACCCCAACGGGCTCGTCATGCCGGCCTCCGTGAAGGCGGCCATGCTGCTGACGCTCGGGCACCTGTACAGCAACCGCGAGGATGTTGTCATCGGCACCATCGCCACCGACATGCCCAATGGCGCCCAGGCGCTGCTCTGGCCGTATCGAACCGATATCGGAGTCTGACATGAGCGACACCGTCTTCTGGCTCAGGAAGATCAGCGGGCATCTTCGGCGACAAAACGAAGCGCTGGACTCCGACGCGCCCAACGACATCGACAAGCTGGTCGCGGCGCTCGATCGCCAGACGGCAGCCATGGCCGAACTAGCCGAGTCCAACCGCGCCGTGGTCGACATGCTGCTGGCTCAGGAAGCCGATCCGGACGACGAGCGTGAAACGGCGACATTACTCGACGGCACGCCGGCGCGCTGAGGAGGCGACATGCAAGCAGGAAAGCTACGCCACCGCGTCGAGCTGCAGAAGAAGGTCGCTGGGCGAAACCCCGAGACGGGCGGTATCAGTGAAGAGTGGCAGTCGGTCACGACGGTCTGGGCCTCGATCGAGCCGCTCAGCGCTCGGGAGTTCATCGCCGCCGGCGCAACGCAAGCCTCAATCACAACCCGCATCACCATCCGATACCGCGAGGGCGTGACCGCGCAGATGCGCGCCGTCAGCCGCGGCAAGGTCTACAACATCGAAGGCGTACTGCCGGATGCCAAGTCGGGCCGGGAGTACCTGACGCTGCCCTGCAGCGAGGGAGTCAATGATGGCTGACTCCATCACGTTCAGAATTGAAGGCGTCGAAGCGCTGAACGCCAAGCTCAAAGGCGTTTCCGACGATGTCCGTCTCAAGGGCGGACGCTTCGCGCTGCGCAAGGCCGCGAACCTCGTTCGCGACCAGGCCAAGGCCAACGCGGCGCGGGTCGACGACCCCACGACTAACGAGAGCATCGCCAAGAATATTGCCGTGCGGTGGGACGGCAAGCACTTCAAGCGAACCGGGGATCTCAAGTTCCGTGTCGGCGTGCTGGGCGGTGCGATGGCCTATGGCGATACGCGGCTCAACCGGCGCAAGTCCCGAGTCGGCAAGGAGTACGGTACCGATGGCTCCAGTGGTAATCCCGGTGGCGACACCTGGTACTGGCGCTTTCTTGAGTTCGGGACTTCTCGTCAGCGCGCGCAGCCATTCATGCGCACGGCACTCGCCAGCAGCATCGACGCGGCTACGGCGGAATTCGTCAATCAATACGGCAAAGCGGTTGATCGTGCCATCAAGCGCGCGGCCAAGAAGGCGGAGGGGAGTTGATGCGAACAGTCCCTATGTATTCCGCCTGCCTGGCAGATGCCGGCGTCCGCGCCGTGTTCGGTGACGATCCCCGCGTCTATCCGTTCGGGAAAGCCGCCGCCGGCGTCGCCACCCCCTACGCCACTTGGCAGATCATCACGGGCGCGCCGGAGACATACTTGGCGGAGCGGCCCGATATCGACAACGCCACGATCCAGATCGATATCTACGCGGATGCCGACGACCAACTCATTGCCGCCGTCGTCGCATTGCGCGACATGCTCGAGTCGCATGCAGGTGTGACCGTCGCCCGCTGGGGCGACGAAGACACCGACCCCGACACGGGTGCCCGTCATCGATCTTTCGATGTCGACTGGTGGGTTAAACGATAAAGAGGAGTAAGGATATGCACGTGATAACGGAAGGTATGTTGAGTGCCTCGCGTATTGAGGCGCCCATCAAGGTCGGTCCTGATCGGCTAGCTGAGCGGCTCGACCGTCTCGAAGTCCATCTCAAAGCACTGCAAGCTGAAATCAAGGTTCTGCGGAGCGAACGCGGGGAGTGAGTTGCGGCGGGGCGAGCTGCCCCGCCAAATTCTCATTTCGGACGAGGTTCGTTCTCTCGAACCGCATTCCAGACGATCGTGAGTATTTCATCGCCAACGCCGTCCTTCTCCGCCTTCTTGAATATTTCGCTCATGTTGTATTTGAAGGTCTCGGGGTTGGAGGCATTGACCTGCGCGCCGAGAGCGCTCAGTAGATAGGCCACTTGCTTGAAAGCATCTGTCGGGTCCATGGGCTCATTCCTGTCAGTGGTGAGCCTTGAACCTAGCAGGTTTGGTAACGAACGGTAATCGCCAATCGCTTACAGGTGTTTCTATCTATTGACATTTGAGGGGCGCATGCCATCATTCAGGCACTCTCAAAGCATAAGCGGCTCGCCGCTCCCAGCCCCGTCAGCGCTGGATTTTTTGTGCCCGTCTACCGGCGCACCATGCATCGTACCTGTGGTGGTCGATCGGTTTTATGCCGGGTGGACAACGGGGAATACAAGACCAGCGCAAGCTGGGAATATCCGTGGCGGTACTTATGCACCGAGAGTGACACCCGGCGCCCCTCAAGCGCCAAGACTCAAAAGCATAGGAGCCATATCATGGCGACCCCGAATCTGATGCCCGTGCAATTCCACGGGAATACCCTTTACGTGATCGATAACAACGGCGAGCCATTCGTGCCGATGAAGCCCGTTGTCGATGGTATCGGCTTGGCTTGGCAAGCTCAGAGCAGGAAGCTCTCCTCTAGCCCGGAGCGATGGGGTATCACCATTATGGTGACACCTTCAAAAAGCGGAGATCAAAAGACCGCCTGCATCCCGCTACGCAAGCTGCCCGGCTGGCTCATGAGCATTCATGCCAACAAGGTAAAGCGCGAGCTACGTGAGAAGGTCGTGCAGTTTCAGAACGAATGCGATGACGTTCTCTGGCAACACTGGAACAAGAACCACCCGGCTACGGCCAGCTTCGGCTATATCGGCCCCAACGCGGCCGATCCGGCCGAGCATGATCTCGAATGGCACATCGGTCAGTTCGGCGAACACAAGATCCGCGCGGCAACGACCCAGGGCAACTGGCTGGTCTGCGCGGATGATCTGGCGAAGATCGTCAGGCAGAAGTCGGCCTTTGACCTGACCCGGCACGTGACCTTTGGCGGCCACGGCCAACGAGACTACTTCGGCGAGACCATCACGACGATGACGCCGCCAGCGGCTTTCGCGGCCCTAAGCAAGGTGCGCACCGGCAATGCGGTATTCCTGATGGATTACCTCAGCCGCCATCTGTTCGAGACTGGCGCCATCGTGGCGCACGCTGAACCGAACAGGACGGACTACGACTATGCCCGGCAACTGTTCGAGGAAAACCCGCTCAAGTTTTTAGGGCCGCGCCGGTGGATGCTGAGCGTCAATCAGGAAGGTGAGATGACCGCGCGGACGCTGTCCGAGACCGAACAGATCGTCGACCGAGAGGAGCTGCGCGACGTGATGAACGCCTATGACCGGCTCGAACACTTCGTCAACCGACGCGAACTGAGGCTGGCGTTTCCCAAGCCTCAACACTAGCCACGACCGATAGACCCACGGGCCCGCCACTGAGCGGGCCTTTTTATGCCACCAAGAAAGCCCCGCTGGGGCAGGAGTAAGCGAAATGTCTGTACTTGCCCAGGGCACCCAGGTGTTCATGCTCGCCGCTGGCGCGATCGTGCGCATCCCCGGCGCGACCGCCTTCAACCCCGGCGGCAACCCGCGCGATCAGGTCGAGGAAACCGACCTGGAAGACACCACGTCCCGGCGTTACAAAAAAGGCCTTGGTACGCCCGGATCGGCTTCACTGACCGTGAACGCAGATCCGCAGGAGCCAGCCCACGTTCAGCTCTACGAAATGGCCAACAGTAAAGGCGAAGACAAGGTGAAGTTCTTCGTCGGCTGGAGCGACGGTACCGAGCCACCGACAGTAGCAACTCAGACCGTCTCGCTACCGACTACGCGCACCTGGTTCGAGTTCGAGGGTTACGTCTCCGACTTCCCGATGGACTTCGCCACCAACAGTCTCGTCAGCTCGCAGGTCACCATCCAGCGCAGTGGTGACGGCAAGTGGACACCGAAGACGCCGGCGTCCGGCGGCGGGGAGTAATCGACAGCCATGCAGCTATCTATCGACAACCTCAAGCAGCAGGGCGCCTTCACCGGCGCCCCGGTCGAGAAGACCATCGAGTGGAAGCAGGACGGAGAGACGTTCAAGGCGACGACCTACGTCCGCGCCATGTCCTACCACACCGCCGTCAGTGATATCGCCTCGGCGCGTAACGGCAGCGATGCCGTAGCCGGTCGTATAGCGGCCTGCATCTGCGATGCCGAGGGCCAGCCGGTGTTCACGGTGGCGGACATCACCGGCGATGCCGACCCGGAGCGCGGAGCGCTCAACGGCAACCTGACGATGGAACTGCTGCGGGTGATCGGTGAGGTCACCGGCCTGGGAAAGAACCGGACGAGCTCGACGCCGAAGCCGAACTCTTCCACGAGCTCGTCCTCAACGGCATCGGCGGCCGCTCCATCGAAGAAGCGCGGCAGCGCCTCAGCTACGCGGAAGTCCGGCAGTGGTCAGCGTACCGGCAAAAGCACGGCGGGCTGAACCAGGGCGAGAAGATCGAGCGCGCCGTTGCCCAGCTCACCACGATCTATGCCAACTCGCATCGGAAGAAAGAGGTAGAGCCGTTCGGGCTGCACGACTTCATTCCGCACCGGGAGCGCGAGGGTGAGTCGCTCGAGCAGGCCATGGCGACATGGCATTGATTCAAGCGTTTGCTCGGCCGGTCGATAGGTTGGGTGGGAATGGCTGACTAGGACGGACATGGCTGACTACTGCCAGCAATGCTCAATAAAGATCCACGGGCGCGATCACGGAGACCTGGCTCGCCTATGCAAGCCGGGCGAAACCGTTTGTGAACTCTGCGAGGGCTGCGGCGATTGGGTCGAGGTAGACCATTTGGGCAGGCGTGTCGAGGTAGACAAAGATGGCAATGCCATCGGTAGCACCGTCCATGATCTACCAGTATATGGCTCTAGGTGGAGGAGAGTGCTACGTTTCCTTACTGGGAACCGTGGGAGTCGGCTATGAGTTCAGGTGGGTATAAAGTTGTTGAAAGGAAGTATTTCGCATGGATGGGCCTAGCTTGGGTTCTGTTCATTCTGTCAGCAATTGCCGCTGCGATAGTCATCACTCAATATGGAGTGTATGAAATAGAGTTGCCATATGCCGGGATACAGAAGCATTACGATTATACAATTATCGTCGGTGCGCTTAGCCAAGCGCTTGCTATGTTCATGATCGCTGGCGTATTCACTATGCTACACGGCATTCACGAAAGTATTGTCGAAGTCCATCGGCTGTCCAAAAGCCCCGAGTAACTCATACAAGCAGTATTCTGCGACCCGCTTCGGCGGGTTTTTTATTGCCCGGAGAAAACATGGCGACTCGTTCACTTGGCCAACTGACACTGGATCTAGTCGCCAAGATCGGCGGCTTCACCGAGCCCTTGGATAAGGCGCAGCGTGCCAGCCGCCAGAAGATGAAGGCGATCGAGCGCGATGCAAAAGAAGCGGCGGCCGGGTTTACGCGGATGGTGGCAGCGGCTGGCGCTGCTGGAGCCGGGGTTGTTGCTCTAACGATCAACGCGGCACAGAGCGCCAGGGAGTTGCAGAACCAGGCATCCTTGGCTAACGCCACAACGCAAGAGTTTCAGCGCTGGAGCTACGCCAGCTCGACCGTTGGAATCGAGCAGGAAAAGCTGGCGGATATACTCAAGGACACCACCGACCGTGTCGGTGAGTTCCTGAGTACCGGCGGCGGTGAGATGAAAGACTTCTTCACCAATATCGCGCCGCAGATCGGCGTGACCGCCGAGCAATTTCGAAACCTGTCTGGTCCCCAAGCGCTTCAGCTCTACTACGATTCGCTCCAGAAAGCCGGGCTGTCCCAGCAGGACATGACGTTTTACATGGAGTCGATGGCCGACGAGACGACAGCGCTGATTCCGCTGCTTCGAGATGGAGGCAAAGCGTTCGACGAGCTGGGTGATCAGGCGGACAGTCTGGGCATCATCCTAAAAGATACGCAGAAAACCGCGCTGGTAAATTTCGCCAATGACGTCGATCGCGTTAAAAATGTAATGTCGGCAGGATCGAAGGTGGCAGCCGCAGAGCTGGCGCCAGCAATGTCAGATCTAGCTGAAGAGCTACTGAATGTCTATCAGGCTTTTCAGAACGGCGAATATGACACTCAGATCGAGGTCATGACGAGCATCGCGTTTGCTGCCGCGGGAGCCGCAGGTGCCTACAAGGCATATCGAGGTGCCGTTGCCACTGCAACGCTCGCTCAATACGCCTTCAACACCGCCACGACAACGAACCCTATCGGTGCGCTCATTGTAGTTCTGGGTGGTGCTGCTGGCGCGCTGTACACGTTCCGAGACGAGTTAGGGCTCGTCGACACTGCTGCGAATAACGCCACCGACGCGCTGGATGCCAACAAGGCTTCAATCATCGAAGGTTCGCAGGCTGCGCTCGACAACAGTTATAGCGCGCTGACTGACTCCCTGCAGGAGGTATCACTTCAGGCACAGGAAGCAATCCTCCAGATGCAGGAGTTAGAAGCCCGTGAGAGCTTCTACTCCAAATCCCATGGCGGTGTGGCGGATAGTGTCCGCGGTGAAATAGAAAGCCAGCAGGCGCTGTTGGAGGATCTGGCCGCACGCCAGATTGACCTCCAGGCTGCCATCGAAGATAACCGGCAACGTCGTAAAAACCTGCTGAATGGTGGCGACGACGATAGTGGGTCAGGCGGCGGTAGTGGCGGCACCGGCGGTGTCACTACCTCCACCGACGACCCCACCAAGGCCATCCGCGATCAGATCGCCTCGCTCAAGCAGCAGGCCGAGATGATCGGTCTCACCACTGACCAGCAGACGCTGTTCAAGCTCGCCGCCGAGGGCGCCACCGAGGCGCAGCTGGCGCAGGCCCGCGCCGCGCTGGAATCGGTCGCGGCCTACGACGACCAGCAGCAGGCGCTCGACGATTACCGCTCTCTCGTCGAAGAGCTGCGCACGCCCGAAGAGAAGCTCAACGA
This sequence comes from Salinicola sp. CPA57, assembly GCF_003206035.1. Taxonomy (NCBI): domain Bacteria; kingdom Pseudomonadati; phylum Pseudomonadota; class Gammaproteobacteria; order Oceanospirillales; family Halomonadaceae; genus Salinicola; species Salinicola sp. CPA57. The sequence continues at coordinate 46,723 of NZ_PZJR01000002.1, read as the reverse complement.
CACGCTGCTCAAGCGCCTCGATATCCTTGAGGCGGCTAAGGTCTCGCAAGATGAATACGCCGATGCCGTGGCCCGCATCGCCGATGCCGGATTCACCGACGCCCCGGAATACGAAGGGCTCGATGCTTCCATCGGTGGCGCGTTCGGTGAGCTGGGCAAGATCGACGAGGCCCAGGCCGAGCTCGAGGACTGGTACGCGACGCAGCTGGAGATGCTCGACAACTACCGCGGCGAACGCGCGGATCTCACCGAACAGTGGGATGCCCAGGAGCTGGAGAAAAAGCAGGAGTACGAAGACGAGCTGGCCCGAATTGAGCAGGCGCGCCAAGTGGCACAGCTCGCCGCCGCCGAGAGCGTGTTCGGGGATCTGAGTGATGTTGCGAAGACGTTTGCCGGTGAGCAGTCGGGAATCTACAGAGCCATGTTTGCGGTGCAGAAAGCGGCGGCCATCGCGCAATCGGTAGTTGCCATTCAGCAGGGCATCGCCATGGCCGCGGCGAATCCGTGGCCAGCCAACCTGGCTGCGATGGCATCTGTGGCCTCTGCCACCGCTGGAATCGTATCAAGCATTTCGGCGGTGGGCATGGCCCACGAAGGTATCGATGCGGTCCCGCAAACCGGCACCTGGCTGCTGGAGAAAGGCGAGCGCGTCACGACCTCCGACACCAGCGCCAAGCTAGACCGCACGCTGGATAGCGTGCAGGCGGGCATGCAGGAGTCAGGGCAAGCAGGCGTAGGTGATGTCACGGTTGAAGTGATGAACAACGGCGTGGCGAAGACCGCTAACGCCACAGTTGAACAACGCCAGAATCGAGACTTCGTAATTAAGGTCATGCTGGATGACCTGAAGAGCGGCTCAGATGGGTCTTATACAAACCAGGTGGGCACGCTCTTCAACATGAAACGTAAAGGGCGGTGATCTGCTACTTACTCAGCTTTTTCTCAAGTGCTGCTACAGCGGCTTTGAGCACCGGTAGCGCCGCTTCTTCAGCCGAGGCATAGAGTTGGCTGCGCGAGTCGACATCATCTACCCAGACGCGAACTTCAACTGATTGGTTCGGGTCGGATTCGTTTGATTCAGTGATGTTGACGTGAACGGGCGCCTTTCCGTTAAAGCCCAGAGCGCTGCCAGTTTCGATTTCCATAACGACTACCTGTCTATCAAGTGTGGGGAGCCTTCAGCATATCGAATGCTCTCCAAATTGCGATGACTTGTCCGCCTTATTACGGAACACGCTATGACCATCCTCGCACGCGTCTATGCCGCCGCGCCGGCGGATGAAATCCTGTTGCCCACGCTTGAGGTCGCCAGTGAAGGGCAGGCGTCAATCTACACCTGTGGTGGCTTCGAGGATCAGCTGGTGACGCTGGAAACGGCACAGCAAGTGCCGTTTCTGGCCTCCGCGCTGTCGGTGTCGTTGCCGCCGCGCAACAACTCTGGCCAGCAGAACCTGAACTTCGCGATGCAGAACGTCACCGGGGAAGCGCAGCGCTTCGTGGATTTTGCCATCGAGGCGGGCGCGCCGATTTACGTGATCTTCCGCGTCTATCTGCTGAGCGACCTTTCCGCACCGCAGGAGCCTCCGCTTCGGATGGTCGCCAAAACCCCGAAGTTCCAGAACGGCACGCTGCAGGTGACGGCCAGCTACGCCGACATCATCGGCATGGCGTGGCCGCGCCGGCGTTACACCGCGGCATTCGCCCCCGGCCTGAAGTACATGTCATGAACGCGCTCAAACCCTTCCTCGCTGCCCGATACCAATCGGGCGGGCGCGGCCCGGCTGTGTTCGATTGTTGGGGGCTGGTCCGCGCGGTGCGTCATGAGGTGTTCGGCCTGCCGCTTCTTCCCAGTTGGGGAGAGATCGACCCCGACGACAAGCGCCGCCTGACGCATGCGTGCAGCGCCGAGGCGAAGCGGTTTACACCGGGTGCGCCGGCGGTGGCATCGATCGCCACAGTGTGGCGCGGGGCGCTCTGCATTCACGTCGGCATCGTCGTGAATATCAACGAGCGCCTGGCCGTGCTCGAGACCGGCAAGCGGATCGGCACGCGCTGGCTCTATCTCGACGATTTCGAAGCCCAGTATTTGAAGGTGGTCTACTACTCATGATCCTCGTCTACCCGTCAACGATGCCGGGCGAGCCGATGGAGCGGCACTCGGTGACGGGCTGCACGCTGCATGACTGGTTCTCGCGCAACATCCCGAACTATCAGCTCGACATGCCGCACCTGATGAGCGTGAAGGTGCGCGGCCGTATCGTGCCGCCGGCGAAGTGGCAAGCGCTGTGGCTGGACGATCACATCACGGTCGAGATCCGGCCGCAGCCGGGCGACCCGGCGACGTTGGCCTATGTCGCGGTCGCGGTCGTCGTGGCCGTGGCCGCCACCGTGCTGCTGGCGCCCAAGATCCCGTCGATGAACAACAAGTCGTCGCGGCAGGGGCGCTCGCTGTATGAGGTCAACGCTCAGGGCAATCAGGCCAAAATGGGCGACCTGATGCCGGAACTCGCCGGGCGGCACCGCATGTTCCCGGATTACCTCAATGCACCGCGCCGCTACTTCGCCGACACCACGACGCAAGTGCTCGACATGCTGCTGTGCATCGGCGTCGGTCAGTTCGAGATCGACCTCGACGAGATCCGCATCGGCGAGACGCCGGTCGGCTCGCTGGGCAGCGGCATCGACTACCGGATATTCGAGCCGGGGGAGGACGTCACGTCCCACCCAGCGTACCGGTGCTGGTACAACGCGCCGGAAGTGGGGGCGTCCAGTGGCTCGTCCGGGCTCCGATTGCGCTCGACGGATAACGCCACGTTTGACGGCAACCTGGCCACCGATGGCGATCGGCTCGAGTTCACGATCCCCGAGTCCTGGGAAACCGACATGTGGCTCGCGGTGCGGCTCTATCGAACCATCACGGTCATCGATGGCGGGACCGAGACCGTACAGACCGAGGTGGTGACATCGGCAACGGTGACCAACGGCGAGAGCCAGACGGTTGTCACCGGCGTGACGGTGACGCGAGACCCGGAAACCGGCGAGATCACCGCCGTCGATCAACAGACGGGCAACGTGTACAGCGGTGCCGTCTCCGACATTCAGACCAAGACCATCACCCAGACCACGGCGCTGCCGGATCGAGTGGCGGGGGATTGGACCGGGCTGGCCGCCGGCGACCGAGTGCGGATCTGGAGCGAGGATCTCAGCGGCACATTCATCGTCGCAGACATCACCGGCAACCAGATGACGCTGAACACGCTGTCCGGTGATCCGGTGACGAATCTGGAACCGGGTCAGCACCTGGCCGCCGTCGATGTTCAGAACGCGCGCTATCGCATCGTCGAGATCGGCTCGTCGCGGGAATATGTCGCGCTGCATCGGCTCAACAGCGATGACGAGATCGACGGTGCCTGGTCGGCGTTTCCCGCATTCAGCGGCAACGGTAACGTCCGTGTGGTCTCCAACTCGCCGGGGCAGTGGACCGGGCCGTTTCAGGCATGCCCAGATAAAGAGAAGACCAGCCGACTCGAGTTCGACATTTTCGCCGCCAATGGCCTGGGGCGGCTGAATGACGACGGCGACATCCGCCACGTCGATCGGCAGGTCGAACTGCAGTATCGCGAGAAGGGATCCGGCGAGTGGCAGTCAGTCATCGAGACCATCGGTGCCCACACCCGCGATCAGCAGGGCTGGACGTTCGCGGTCGATCTTCCCTATGCCATGACGCCGGAAGTCCAGATGCGTCGCCTCGAGGCGGAAGACACCGACACCAAGGCGCTCGACAAGATCGACTGGTACGGCCTGCGCTGCGAGATTCCCCACAAGACCCGCTATGAAGACGTCACGGTGCTGGCCCTGTCGATCCGGGGTAGCAATACGCTCGCCTCGCAGACCGAGAACCAGGTGTCGCTGGTGCCGATTCGCAAGTTGCCGGTGCGCGTCAACGGCGAGTGGACAGAGCCACAGCCGACGCGAGACATCGCCCCGTGGGTAGCCTACGTGGCGCGGGACGCCGGCTGGCTGGATTCTGACGTCAACTTCAAGGAACTCGACCGCCTGGACGCCACCTGGCGGCCGCGGGGCGACACGTTCGATTTCGTCACCGACGATGACTCCACTGTGAAAGAGTCGATCAACCGAGCGCTGACGGCAGGCTTTGCCGAGCTGACGATTGATCGCGGCCAGATCCGCCCCGTGCGCGACGAGCCTCGGGGCGAGCTGCCCCAGCATGGCTACAGTGCCCAGAACTGGTTGCCCGATTCGTTCTCTCGCACGATCACGCTGCCGCAGCCAGACGACTCCGACGGCATCGATGTCGAGTACGTCGACGAAGAATCGTGGACGTCCGAGGTCGTGCCGTGTCGCCTCCCCGGCGATCAGGGCTTCAAAGTCGAAAAGCGCAAAGTCGAAGGCGTGCTCGATCGCACTCGAGCCTGGCGCATTGGCATGCGGGAGCGCCGGATTCAGAAATACCGGCGCGAAGCCTACCAGTTCGAGACCGAACTGGATGCGCTCAACTCGACGTATATGAGCCACGCCAGCCTCACTGACGATGTGCCCGGCTACGGCTGCAGCGGATGGATTCGCGGCGCCACTGGCCCGGCGGGCGCCGTGACGCTGCAACTCAGCGAAGACGTCGAGTTCGAGCCGGGCAAACAGCACGTCATTGCCTGGCGCCGGCCAGACGGCACCCAGGCTGGCCCGTTCCCGGTCCAGTCGTCCGGCAGTGGCGTCGTGGTCGCTGATGCCAACGAGCTACCGGATCTCGACCCGATGCTAGAGGCCTCTCACTACCAGTTCGGCACGATGCAGCGCTGGAGCTACGACGCCCTGGTGCAGGACGTTCAGCCCAACGGCTTCGAATCCGTCAGCGTCGACGCCGTCAACAACGACCCGCGCGTCTTCCTCGATGACGACAACAGCCCCGAATAGGACAGGAGGATAGATGGCGAACATCGATTACCCGGTGGGGCTGCCGATGCCGTTGCAGGAGGGGTACGGACTGCAGCATGTGTCGACGAACCAGGTCACCGAGATGGACAGCGGCAAGAGGCGGCGCCGGCAGCGCTTCCGAACCGTCCCCAGCAACGCCTCGGTCAAGTTTCGCTGCACCGAGCAGCAGGCCCAACTATTCGAAATGTGGTTTGCCGCATCGGTCGATCAGGGTGGCATCGCCAACGGCACCATCTATTTCAACTGCCGGCTGCGCACGCCGATCGGCATCCGAGACTACGAATGTTGCTTCGATGATGGCTACTCCGGCCCAACGCTCATCGGCGGCCGGTATTGGGACTACACCGCGAATCTCGAATTGAAAGAGCGGCCGATCCTCAAGGACTACGAGTGGCTCCAGTTCCCCGACATGTTCCTCGGCGCCTCTATCATCGACCGCGCTATCAACCAGGAATGGCCTGAAGCCTGACCCACTGAACCGAACCCTTGCAGCCCGCCGATGAGCGGGCTTTTTTGTGCCCGGAGAAAATAGCATGGCCTACAACACTGGCAACTCGATTGGATCGAGTGACCCTCGCGATCTGTCGGATAACGCGGAAACGCTGGACCGCTTCATGCTCGCCGAATCCACTGAGTGGACAGATCGTCTCGGCCGAAAGCGGGCCACGCTGAAGGCCGGCGAAGTCGCGGCGCAAGAGGTTGTCGACGCGGCCGACGCTGCCAAGAGTGATATCGATGATGAGGTCAATGGGATACGACAAAACGTTGATCAGCGCCTGAATGCCTTGCTTGCTGCTGGCGGTCGTATTTTTGATACGGTCGAGCAGGGACGTGCTGAAGTTAATGACGGGCAGTATTACTTCGCTGTCAGCATTGAGCCTGGAATATCAAAGTCACTCTGGAAAAAACTAAGCGATAGCGATTCTCAGCTCATTTCTCAGGACCCAAGTGCCCAATCCGTTTTGGATCTCCCGGAACTGATTTACGCCCTCGCTGCTCCTTCTTCGTTCACACCGTACCCCTGGGGTGTTGTCGACGAAGGTGGTAACCCAATCGCGGTGGTTACCAACGAGGGGATATTCAGAGCAAACTTGGATATGTTGCCGGGTACCTCCTCTCTTGATAGCGAATTCGCTTGGGGGATAACAGACGTCGGCGGTCGTGTCATCTTAGGAGTCCGATGGGACGGCACGGTTCATACCAACCGCGCTCAGCCGTTGCTCGATCATGAGTATCAGTGGGTAGAAACCGATGAGCATGGGTTCATCTTGCGCGGCGTTCGCTGGGACGGCTCACTTGATGAGGGCTCTGGTATTCGCGGGCGCGCCTACGCCTACACTAGAGGCAGTGAAGGAGCCCGAAACGTCTTCGCCTATGTAGCGGGTCAGGAGCGGCAGCTTTCCTCGCTCGGTGACAACTGGGCACCGCGCATCGAGACTGGAAAATTGCACTATCTCAATAAGACGGCAGGTGTGGTTAGCGAGCGTGCAGTCGCCCTGGTTTCAAATCTTCCATTCGATTTCGATATCACCCGGATTGTCTATATCCCCGGCAACGGTCAGTCTTTATCCGTTGGCGCTCATGGCGAACCTACCACCGGCCTAGTTCGCCCAGGGCGGATTGAGAGCTTCAACGGTGGTGTACTGCCGCTTGGCATGCAGCCCGGCGGCTCAGAGGTCTACACCCCTGTCCCTGAGTCAAATATCGAGACCCTGAAGGATGCCCGCTCTGAATTCACTGAGGTCCACCTGCTCAGTGAGACGGTACGCCTTTCAGAGATGAATGATGGTGATGGGAATACCAACTGGGGCTATCTGATCGCCGCAACTGGCGTCGGTGGACGTCCGATCTCGATGCTCGCTGAGGGAACCCAGGCGACTGCCAATCTCCTCAAATGCATGGAGCGGGCTTTTATTCTTAGCCAGGCCGCCGGCTTGGAATTCGATGTGCCCTTTCTGGATTGGGTGCAGGGCGAGAACGATAGAGGCATGGAGCCGGGGGAGTATGCCGAGGCTCTTTACGATTATCAGAGCTATATGGAGGCCGCAGTCAACGGAATGCTGGGTCGCGCTGGTGATTTCCCTTTCATCCTCGATCAGATCAGCAACTGGACGCACTACAACCGTACCGACTGTTACGTGCCTCTCGATCAATTGCAGGTATCGATCGATCAACCTTCAAAGTTCGCATGTGTCGGCCCTAAGTACATCTGGACTACCGTTGATGGGGTTCATCTTGATGCCATCGGCTACATCCAGATGGGCGAATACCACGGTAGAGCTGCCCATTCATTGATGCATGGCGAGGGGTGGAGGCCGACCTATGCAACTGCGGCAGTCATCGATCAGAACGTCGTCACGGTGACGTTCAATATCCCCTATGGCGATCTCACAATCGATACCAGCGCAGTATCAGATCCCGGAGCTTACGGGGTGCGCTGGTCTGACGATGGGGATGGCAATGCTGTGGCTATCTCATCAATTGAGATCCTTTCAACCGATCAACTCAAGATCACGCTGGACACCATTCCGACAGGCAGCAACGGCTTTATCGGCATTGCCGATGTCGGCGTTTCCGGCCAACCGGCCGGGCCCACTACCGGGGCGCGCAGCAATATCCGGGATAACTCGGACGACGTAGGGAGCCTGGGCAACTCAATGCACAACTGGGCATGTCATCAACGAATCGCTGTTACTTCAAACTAAGAGGGTAACCCCATGGCAGGACAACTTATCAAGCTAGACGGTGTTCGATCCTCAGGCATTCCGGGGCAGGCGAGGATCGATATGGATTCGGCAGACCTTGTTGCTGCATCACTTCCATCCCTTGTTCACTCGTTTAATCCCCGAGTCGCTACCGTGAATTCCGACGGTTCGATCCGCATCGCAGATCGTACGGATGGTCGTGTGCTCGCTTGTCCTGCGTTTTCCGAGCTTTCGCTCAGCGTCTCTGACCCTGATTTCAATGGCCAAACTGTCATACAGGCTGACGACGATGGTAGCGGCGCCTGGGGTCTTAGCTTCGCCCCGGGCAAGGTTTCGGATAGCTACACCATTGTCGGCGTCGCCAGCGTTAACTCCGATCTCGTGACGCGCCCGTCATCGGGCACCTTAAACTGCACGCTGCTATCATCACTCAATCCGTTGCTGGATGATGACCAGCCTTTGAAAAACAACACGCGGTACAGGCTGCCATCTGCTCCCAGCCCTGCTTCGGAGGGTCTGGTAATCTGGCCGGACAATCACAACAACTCAGGCGCAACCGTGAATGTGGGCTATGAAAAATTCAGCGCCGATGATCCGTTCATATTTGTGGAGACCTTCGACTTCAATACCAAGACGATCAGCGCCTACTTTAATGGTCTTGACTTGCAGGGGGCGGCTGTCGCCTCAGGTGTCACACCGCTTACCGCTAACGAAAAGCTTCAAGCGTATTGGAACCTGGGTGGCGCAGCTGCGGATCTGAGCACTGGAAGCTTCGTGGGAAAAATCGGTGATTTCTACATCTTCAATGAAGCTCTCGATGTGTCGGCGGCTACGCTGTACCAGCTTCGTCGGCTGGTAGAAGCGCTGAAAACGAAGTATGGAATCTAGAAAGGATAGGCCGGCGTGGTCGTAGTACTACTCACGCCGGCCCCAGCATGCGAGGCTAAGAGAGCAGCGAGAGAGTGTTCTGGGCACTAGCGTCCGGTACAATCGGTTTACAACTGTCGTTTAAAATGTTATCCCTAGTTCATGTCAGATACTCATCTCGAGCTCCAAAAAACATCTTTTAGTGAGCCGAGCAATTCAACCACTTAAATGATGGAACTTATATGCCGGCTCATGTATTAGATCAGATGATGAATTCTACCGTCCGCATTGAGTCTAGGGCAGAAAATGGGTCCATCGCTACTGGTACCGGATTTCTATACGCATTCCATCACGATAGAAATACCGGAAATTTGGTGCCCGGAATCATTACGAATAAGCATGTTGTGGAAGAGGCACAGCAGATATCTTTTCCGGTAAATGTTAAAAGGCAAGGTAGTGAAGATCCGATTGGTTTTGAGAATGTGACTTTGCAACACGGGAGCTTGACAATTGTCAATCATCCTTCGGATAATGTAGATCTTTGTGCTATTTTAGCTGCTCCTATATTTCATCATTTTGAGGTGAATGGATTCGAAGTTGGTTTAAGTTTCATATCGAAAGATAATATTGCCAATAAGGCTTTTTTTGATTATTTGTTGCCGCTTGAAGAACTCACAATGATTGGCTACCCAAATGGGATATGGGATAGCTACAATAACGGAGCTATTGCTAGAAGGGGGTCTATAGCTACTACGCCAGCACATGACTATCTTGGGAAGTCTCAGTTCGTTATGGATATGGCGTGTTTCCCCGGGTCTAGTGGTAGTCCGGTTTTTCTTACCAATCTTAGTGGTTATATGGATCGGAATAACAATACCTTTATGGGAGGTAGGATAAAGCTTCTTGGAGTTCTTTATGCGGGACCGCAACACATGGCTAATGGAAGTATAGAAGTGGAGTTAATACCTACCCATAACAAGCCTGTTTCTAAGACATCTATTCCAAATAATCTAGGGTACGTGATTAAATCTACTGAGATCGATGTTTTGGAGCAGCAAATTCCTCCATGTTGATCCATTTTTTATCATGACTTTATCGGCATATTAGTCTACACATTCTAGGTATGTGCGGACGATTCGCTTTCTACTCGATGGACTTCTCAGCGCTCACCGAGGCCGTGGCTCAGCCCGACCTTCTTGCTGACGCTGAGCCTCGTTACAACGTGCCGCCGGGCACGCTGATCAGTGTCGCGCGGCGTGCCGAAGACGAGGCGCCGGTGACGATCGAGCAGCTATGGTGGGGATATCGGCCAGCGTGGGCGGATGCTAAAGCCCCGCAGCCGATCAACGCCAAAGCCGAAACCGTGGCCACCTCCAAATACTTCGCGCCGGCGTTCAAGCGCCACCGTTGTCTGATTTCAGCCGATGGCTGGTATGAATGGCTGTCCGTCGATGGTCGCAAGCAGCCGCACTTCATTACCCGCACCGACGGGAAGACGCTATATCTGGGTGGCATCTGGACCGAGCGCGGCGACGACTTGGCGCCGGGCGTGGCCATCATTACCGAGCCAGCGCGTGGGTCTGCGAAAGAGGTTCATGACCGGATGCCGCTGGCGCTAGATAACGACTCGCTCGAGCCGTGGCTGGATACCGCATTCACAGACCGCGATGCAATCCGTGGCGTCACTCGGCATATCGACGCGGGCCTTATCCGTCACTGGCCCGTCAGCACCGCGGTCAACAAGCCTGGCGATGATCGTAACGCGGCGTTGATCAATCCGCTGTAAGCGATGGCTGACATCGCGCGTGGGTTTACTCGTACTCATGCCAGCCTGGATGCGGCCGATAGTTTCTATGTCGCGAGAGCGACATCCTTGTGTGCGATTCCTTGCCCGGCCCGTGCAGCCGGGCTCTTTTTCGTTACGAGCCGTCGAACTTTGATCGGCGTTATTCAACTGTATCTATTCGCTGTTATAATGCCCTCGACGCTTTGCTTATGCGTTCGTGCGCACGTTCGCCGTTTTACACGCGTCAACATCTCGACCCCGGCCATCGTGCCGGGGTTTGTTGTTTCTGCATCGTTGCATTTGCACATCATGACCCAGCCTACGAAGTGAGCCCTACAGGCATAAATCCAAAATATAATTCGGATGCTTGTATCTAATGGGATGGATACGGCGTAGTCTGGCCCACCACCCAAGGAATGGGTGTTCGCAGGGACCGCAGTCAGGACGGCTGCAGCCAGGGACGTACGATCCCGATGATCGTAGAAGCTCAGCACTTCAGGCATAGCTGACTATCAGAGAGCTCTCGCGTGCACGCTTAGCTCTCGTTTTTTACAGCTTCACCACCGGCAGTTCATCCCACCGCGTCGTATAGCGCTGCGTCAGCAGTTCCGCTTTCAGCTTCCAATCCGCTTTACCCTTGGTCCCGCCCAAGCGCACCGTGCCGCTACCCATGCGGCGGTTCAGCTCGTCCATGACTGCTGATGCCTTGGCTGATCGCTCACGCTCGGCGTCACTCTCTAACGTGTCGAAAATGTCGTGCTGCTGCGTCGCGTGGTCGACGAGATCAAGCATCATCACGCCGGCCTTCATGTAGCGGTACCCATCGCGCCACATACGTTTCAGTGCGGTTTGGGCGGCGCCGACAATAACGCGTGTGTCGTTCGACGGGTGAGGGAGCTGGACGACCAGGGCAGGGTGATACTGAGCCAAGTCCTCGCGGTGCTTGTTGGTCTTCAGGTGAACCTGAATCGCCCTGGCCACCGATCCTTGTTTCCGCAGCTTCTCGGCGCCGCGGGCGGCGTGCGCGCGGATCGCTTGGCGGACTTCGTGCGGATCGCTCGAGAGTCGCCCGAACGATCGGGACGTCATGATGTTTTTCTTCGGCTCATCGTAGTCGTCGGTATCGATGCAGCTCTCCCCGCGCAGCTCATAGACGAGCCGCTCCTGCACGACGCTGAAGCGCGCGCGGATCCGCTTCGGGTCGGCCTCGCGCAGCTGCCAGGCGGTCACGATACCCATCTGCGACAGCCGCTGGCCCAGCCGTCCGGACACGCCCCATAGATCAGTGACGGGCATCTCCTCGAGGATTTGGCGCGTGACGTCGCTATCGGGCTGCAACAAACACACGCCCTCATAGGCCGGAATCTTCTTCGCCAAACGGTTGGCAGCCTTGGCCAGTGTTCGCGATGTCGACAGGCCAACGCTGACCGGAATACCGGTGTTCCTCCGAACAACGTAGCGTAGCCGCTGGCAGTGCTCCTCGAGCTGCTCAAGCGGGAAACCGTCAAACCCGAGAAACGACTCGTCGATTGAGTAGATCTCGACGTCCGGCGTGAACTCGCGCAGCGTGGCAGTCACGCGCCGGCTCATGTCACCGTAGAGCGTGTAGTTCGACGAGACCAGGATCAGCTGGTGCCGAGCGTCAGGCGGGATTTTGAACGTCGGCGCGCCCATCTCGACCAGCTCTTTCGCCTCGTTCGAGCGAGCGATCACGCAGCCATCATTGTTCGACAGCATTGCGACAGGCCGACCTTCCCAATCGGGGCGGAAGACCCGTTCGCAGCTGGCATAGAAATTGTTGCAGTCGACCAGGCCGATCACTTTGCCGAGCGCCCCCGGCGCAGCGAGTGGATGTTGTCAGTGACGACGCCCCAGCAATGGCAGTCACAGCCAGCGAGCGGGATCGGCGGGAACTGCTCGTTGCCTGAGCATAGATAGTAGCGTTGGCCGATCTTCTGCATCTGCTTGCATGTCAGCTCGCCATCCACCGCCATGATCACGACATCACCGACGCCAGCCTCGAGCGAGCGATCGACGATCAGCAGATCGCCGTCGTAGATGCCGTGCTTCTCCATGCTATGGCCTTTGGCCCGCACGAAAAACGTCGCTGTCGGATGCGGGATCAGCAACTCGTTCAGATCGAGCGTCGTCTCGAGATAATCGTCGGCGGGAGAGGGAAAGCCCGCGCGGACCTCGCCGGCGGCGAGAGGGATCGAAGAGGGCGGCGCGCTCAGATCTGCCTGGCCCAGGACATCGACGATAGTGCTCATGAAAATCCACCTAAAGCTGTATGGGCATACAGTATCGGGCAGACAGCCGCGCGCAGGCAAATAGCGAAATTTAGCTATATCGGGAGGTTATGCGAGTAGGGGCTTTATAAATGAAGCAGTTACGGCAGTGAATGCTGACCAAAAAGCTGACCACACTATGCCAAAAACAGACCGTCTGAGGACAAGAGACAGAAGGGTGGTTATCGTAAGTCTTTGAAAGAAGGGGCCTTGATGGTGCGGATGGGGAGACTCGAACTCCCACACCTTTCGGCACTAGAACCTAAATCTAGCGTGTCTACCAATTCCACCACATCCGCATTCCGACAGGCGCGCTCATTTTACTGGCCGCGCTATCGATGTCAATCGTTGGCCGTCCGGTCACCGATAATCGGGTAATGGCTTCAGTTTTCGTCGTCGCAGTCGACATCAACATTGAATGATCGATAGCGAAGCGATCGAGAGAAGAGCCGATGCTGCGATGTCTGAAAGCGGTGAAACCAACGACTCGCCGGTTATGTGGCTGGATCCACGCTCAGTTGAAAACGGCGCTGCCAGGCTACTGTGCCTTCTGCCATACGGCCGTGGCCGACGGCGTGCCCTGGTGCGCCGATTGCTTTGCGGACATGCCCTGGAATCATGGTGCGTGTGGGCTTTGCGCCGAACCATTGCCGACGAACGCGCTCGCGCCTTCCACGCCACGTCGGTGCGGACGCTGTCTCCGCCATCCGCCTGCGCAGACGGCGGCATGGGTTCCGCTGCGCTACGAGTCGCGCATGACGCCGCTGATCCAGCGCTACAAGTTCTCGGCGGATCCGCGGGCAGGCGAAGTGTTGATTCAGCTGATGCTGGCTTCCCTGAGTCGTGGCCTCGACCTCGGCGAAGCTGTGATCGGCGTGCCCGGCCAGCGCGAGCGAACTCGTGAACAGGGGTTCGATCATACGGCGTGGCTGACGAAGCGTCTGGCCGAGCGTTTGCAGCTACCAACGGTAGAGGCCGAGCGACTGCGGGAGACGCCGTCCCAGCGGGGGCTGGATCGTGTGTCGCGACGGCGCAACGTGAAACGGGCATTCGCGGTGAACCAGCCATTACCGGCGGCGGTGATGATCGTCGACGATGTCATGACCACCGGGGCGACGCTGGAATCACTGGCGCTGGCCTGTCGGGCTGCCGGGGCGCGGCAGATTACGGCGCTGGCGTTCGCGCGTACGCCATCAGTGCGAATCTGATAGCATGCGCACAAGCATGTCGCCGTCAGTCGAGGTCCGTATGAGCGCCGTTTCCCTGCATCCGTTCGAGACGTTGACGCCACAGCGGGTCGTCGAGGCAGTCGAGTCTCTTGGCCTCTGGTTGCCCGGTGAGCCGTTCGCGCTCAACAGCTATGAAAATCGGGTCTACTCGCTGACCGACGACGACCGCCGTCGATGGGTCGTCAAGTTCTACCGCCCGGAGCGTTGGAGCGACGACCAGATCCTCGAAGAGCACGAGTTTCTCCAGGCCCTGGCGGCGGAGTCGATCTCCGTCGGGGCGCCGTGGGAAGACGCCACTGGCGCCACGCTGCATCACTTCGAAGGTTTCCGATTTGCGCTGTTCGCCCACGTCGTCGGTCAGGCGCCGGAACTCGACAATCCCGCACATCTGTTTGCGCTTGGCGAGCTGATCGGCAGAGTCCACGACGTTGGTGCTCGCCAACCCTTCCGTCACCGAATCCGACTCGATCTCGACACGATGGTCGAGGAGAGCCGTATCCGAGTGCTTCAGGCAAGCTGGCTCGACGCCCGACAGCGCAAGAGCTACGGCCAGGTCATCGATTCGCTGCTACCGCTGCTGGCGGAGCGTGCCTGGCCGGAAAGTTCGCTGCAGCGTGTTCACGGCGACTGCCATCTCGGCAACATGCTGGGGCGGGACGAGCACTTTGCGCTGGTCGACTTCGATGATTGCCTGATGGCGCCGGCGGTGCAGGATCTGTGGATGCTGTTGACCGCCCAGTCCCCCGAGGAGTGGCAGATGCAGCTGTCCGAAGTCATCGAAGGTTACGAGATGACCCGGGAGTTCGACCGTCGTCAGCTCGAGTGGATCGAAGCGCTGCGCACCTTGCGCCTGATTCGCCACAGTGCCTGGGTCACGGCGCGCTGGCAGGATCCCGCGTTCCCTCGCGCTTTCCCCTATGTCGCCGATAGCGGCTACTGGGACCAGCACATCCGACATCTCGAGCAGCAGCGGTTGGCACTCGACTCTCCGCGCTGGCTGGCCTGAACCGCTGCCGATCCGTAGTGGCTCGAGGGCTTGTCGTGATAGTGGTGCCGATGGAGTTTCGCTAGAATTGGCCGACACCGACAATGGGGCCGAGTGCCAACGCGGGCGTAGGCGCTGTCTGAAAAGTCGACGAGCGAAGGCAAGACAAGGCAAAAATCGGCGAAAAGGCGGAGTTTACGGCGTGTAAATGAGCATCTTGAGTCGATTTTTAACGCCGTATGGGCGAGCGCAGGCAGTTTTCAGGCAGTGCCTAGCATTCGATGAATGATACCGATAGACAAGGCAGCAACATGACAGAGCAACTGGCGGGCCACTTCCACGGCATTCTCGAGAAGCTGGGAGAAGATCCCGAGCGTGAAGGTCTGCGCGATACGCCGATGCGTGCCGCCAAGGCGATGCAGTTCCTGACACAGGGCTACGGCCAGTCCCTGGAAGCGCTGATCAATGGCGCGGTCTTCGCGTCCGATACCGATGAAATGGTGCTGATCAAGGACATCGAGATGTACTCGATGTGTGAGCACCATGTGTTGCCTTTCATCGGCAAGTGTCACATCGCCTATCTCCCTCAGGGCAAGGTGCTGGGGCTGTCGAAGTTCGCGCGGATCGTCGACATGTATGCGCGCCGATTGCAGATTCAGGAAAACCTGACTCGCGAGATCGCCGAAGCCGTGATGCAGGTGACCGAGGCTCGCGGGGTGGGCGTGGTGATCGAGGCCCAGCACATGTGCATGATGATGCGAGGTGTCGAGAAGCAGAATTCCAGCATGACGACCTCGGTAATGCTGGGCAGCTTCCGCAAGAATCAGACGACGCGTCAGGAGTTCCTGATGCTGGTCAACGGTCGCTGATTCGGGCTGGCGGGCCAAAGTTCCCGCCAGGCAGAGGCGGTCGCGAAGACCGCATCGCGGCAGGTCGTCACGAAGGTTTCAAAGAGAGCCGCAAGGATAGTCCCATGGATGGTCGCCTTTCTCATTTCGACGACGAAGCCCAGACCGGTGAGGTCGAGGGTGATGACGGCAAACGCTATTCGTTCCAATTGGCGCAGTGGCGAGGTCGCGGCTTGCCGAGCGCCGGTACCCCGGTTCGCTTCGAGCTGCGCGATGGGCTGGCGATCCAGGTCTTCAATCGTCCCGAAGTTCAGCGTCGAGCCAGCAGTACGCGCGATGTCAACGGCAAGACGCGGCGCAAACAGCTTTCTCACTGGTCGCTGGCAGCATTGGTGATGTCGTTGGTCGGGTTGAGTGCTGGGCGCTACGCACCGGTGGTGGAGGTCGTGGCGATCGCGCTGGCCTGGCTGGGATTGCGCCACATCCATCGCCATTCACAGCGCGTCAACGGCTATTGGCTGAGCGGCGCGGCAATCGCGATCGCCGTGGGCGTGACCCTGTGGTCACAGCTGTGAATCGCTTCGCCGCCGGGCCGCTGTCGCCATTCCTGTGCCGCTCTTTCAGGGGCATGCCCGGCCCGGCGCCGGCTGATACTCAACCGACGCGGCTTTCGACTGGCAGAGGTGGCGTTAACACGCCATCCTGTCGGGTAGCACAGTGACACTGAATTCGTCGTCGCAGGTTGCCGTCACCAACGATCCCGTTGCACGCTGATCCGTGGCCACGGCCGGTCAGGATGGGCTGATCATCCGCATCCGGCAAGCACATCAAGGAGGAGTGAGTCATGCAATCCGACCAAGCACAGTCCGTCAAGGCAGAGTCCGTGAAAGAGGGCGCGCTGTTCAGACCTTTTGCCTATATCGATGGTAACTGGGTTGCCGCCGACAGCGGTGAGCAGATCGACGTCGATAATCCCGCCAATGGCGAGATTTTGGGGCGCATGCCGAGATTGGGGCGTGCCGAGACCGAGCGGGCGATCGATGCGGCCGAGGCCGCGCTTCCGGGCTGGCGCAATCACACCGCGCTGGAGCGCGCTGACATCCTGATGAAGTGGTACGAGCTGATGCTCGAGAACAAGGATGAACTGGCCGCGATCATGACCGCCGAGCAGGGCAAGCCGGTCAAGGAGGCAGCGGGTGAGATCGTCTATGCCGCAAGCTTCATGCGCTGGTTTGCCGAGGAAGCACGGCGTATCTACGGCGACACCATTCCAGCTGCCAACACCCAGCAGCGTATCGTGGTCACCAAGCAGCCGGTGGGCGTCGTCGGCGCCATCACGCCCTGGAATTTCCCGTCCTCGATGATCACGCGCAAGGCGGCTGCCGCACTGGCGGCTGGCTGCACCATCGTCATCAAGCCGGCCAGCCAGACACCGTTCTCCGCCACCGCACTGGCCGCACTGGCAGAGCAGGCCGGTGTTCCGCGCGGCGTGTTCAACGTGGTCCCGGGCAAGGCCAGCGAGATCGCCAAGGCGATGACCGAGTCTCCGGTCGTGCGCAAGGTCACGTTCACCGGCTCGACCGAAGTCGGCAGTTCGTTGATGTCCGGTGCCGCGCAGCACATCCAGAAGATTTCGCTGGAGCTCGGCGGCAACGCCCCGTTCCTGGTGTTCGAGGATGCCGATCTGGATGCGGCGGTCGAAGGGGCGATCGCGTCCAAGTTCCGCAATGCCGGACAGACCTGCGTCTGCACCAACCGCTTCCTGGTTCAATCCAGCGTGATCAACGCCTTCAGCGAAAAGCTGGCCGCTGCCATGAACAGTGAGCTCAAGGTGGGCAACGGCTTCGAGGACGGGGTCAATATCGGTCCGCTGATCGACGACGATGCGGTGGCCAAGGTGACCGACCACATCAAGGATGCTACCGACAAGGGCGCGCAGCTGTTGCTCGGCGGCCACGAGCATTCGCTGGGCGGGCGTTTCTTTTCCCCGACACTGGTCAGCCACGCCACACCGGAGATGAAGGTCGCCAGTGAAGAGACCTTCGGCCCCCTGGCGGCGGTTTTCCCCTTCGAGACGGAAGAGGAAGCCGTTCGCATGGCCAACGATACCCAGTTCGGGCTGGCGTCCTATTTCTACTCGAAGGATCTGGGCCGGGTCTGGCGGGTCGCCGAAGCGCTCGAATACGGCATGGTCGGCATCAACACGGGGCTGATCTCCAACGCTAGCGCACCGTTCGGCGGCGTCAAGGCTTCCGGCCTGGGTCGCGAAGGCTCCAAGTATGGCCTCGAGGAGTATCTGGAAACCAAGTATCTCTGCATCGATCTTGGCAAGGAATCTTCCTGATTCGATCGATGCTGATCGGGTTCTGCGAACCCTGCACGAAAAAGCCCACGAGTCGAAACTCGTGGGCTTTTCGTTGGCAGGAGCGCCGCTCTAGTGCCGAAAGTGGCGCATGCCGGTAAAGACCATCGCGATTCCCGCCTCGTTGGCGGCGGCGATCACTTCGTCGTCGCGCATCGAGCCTCCCGGTTGAATCACTGCCGTGATGCCCGCCGCCGCGGCGTTGTCCAGGCCATCGCGGAAGGGGAAAAAGGCATCCGATGCCATCACCGAGCCGGGAACCTCGAGACCGGCATGTTCCGCCTTGATGCCGGCGATGCGCGCGGAGTTGATCCGGCTCATCTGGCCCGCGCCAACCCCGACCGTCTGACGGTTTCGGGCGTAGACGATGGCGTTGGACTTGACGAACTTGGCGACCTTCCACGCGAACACCAGATCGTTGAGCTCCTGCTCCGTTGGCGCTCGCTGGGTGACCACCTTGAGCTCCTCGGCGGCGATCATGCCGTTATCGCGACTCTGCACCAGCAAGCCGCCGTTGACGCGCTTGTAATCCCAGCCGTCGGCGGTCTTCGCTGGCAGTTCGCCACACTCCAGCAAACGGACATTGGTCTTGCTGGCGACGGCCTCGCGGGCTTCCGCCGAGATGCGCGGTGCGATGATGACCTCGACGAACTGGCGCGCGACGATCGCACTGGCGGTATCGCCGTCCAGCTCGCGGTTGAAGGCGATGATGCCGCCGAAAGCGGATTCGCTGTCGGTCGCGAAGGCGAGATCGTAGGCTTTGCGGATGCCGCCGTCGGCTTCCGGTACCACGGCCACGCCACACGGATTGGCGTGCTTGACGATCACGCAGGCCGG
This sequence comes from Salinicola sp. CPA57, assembly GCF_003206035.1. Taxonomy (NCBI): domain Bacteria; kingdom Pseudomonadati; phylum Pseudomonadota; class Gammaproteobacteria; order Oceanospirillales; family Halomonadaceae; genus Salinicola; species Salinicola sp. CPA57. The sequence continues at coordinate 27,863 of NZ_PZJR01000002.1, read as the reverse complement.
CTTGGTGAAGGATTTGACGCACTCCAGCGCGGCGTCGGTGTCCGCCACGTTGTTGAAGGAGAGCGCCTTGCCCTGGAGCTGCTCTGCCGTCGCGATGCTGGCTTCCGGCTTGTCGGTCTCGACCGCACTTGACTCAACATAGAACGCCGCCTTCTGGTGCGGGTTCTCGCCGTAGCGCATGCCTTGCTTCTTGGTGAACTGCAGCGACAGGGTGCGCGGAAATTCGGGCTCGCCGTTGCCGACACGCTGACCGAAATAGTTGGCGATGGCCGCGTCGTAGGCGGCGGTATGTTCGAACGCCTTGATCGCCAGGTCGAAGCGGGTCTTGTGACTGACGCCGCCGTCGTGGCTGGCCATGTCCTTCAGGATGCGGGAGTAATCGTTGGCGCTGACCACGATCGTGGTGTGCTCGTGGTTCTTGGCACAGGCGCGGACCATCGTCGGGCCGCCGATATCGATGTTCTCGACGGCGTCTTCCAGCGTGCAGCCCGGTTTGGCCACGGTCTGTTCGAACGGGTAGAGATTGACCACGACCATGTCGATGGGGTCGATGCCGTGCGCCGCCATGACCGCGTCATCCTGGCCGCGCCGCCCGAGAATGCCGCCGTGAATTTTCGGATGCAGCGTCTTGACGCGCCCGTCCATGATCTCCGGGAAGCCGGTGTGCGCCGAGACTTCGGTCACGGCAATGTCGTTTTCCTGGAGCAGGCGGTAGGTGCCGCCGGTCGAGAGTAGCTCGACACCGCGTGAGGCGAGCTCACGGGCGAAATCGACGATGCCGGTCTTGTCCGACACGCTGAGCAGTGCGCGACCGACGGGTCGGGGGGCGGTAGAAGCAGATGTTTGAGACATGCCAGTCCACTCTTTTTTACGGCGAGACGATTGACGATGAAACGGCGGGCGTCCAGAGCATCGCACGTCCAGGTGGGCTTCGCTGAGCGAAGCGAAGAAGGTTTGGATCGGGTCGTGCTGATCAGATCAGGTCGTACTGTTTGAGCTTCTTGCGCAGCGTACCGCGGTTGAGACCGAGCAGCTCAGCAGCGCGGGTCTGGTTGCCTTCGACGTTGCGCATCACGACTTCGAGCAGCGGCGCTTCGACTTCCGCCAGGACCATGGTGTAGAGGTTCGAGACGGATTCGCCCTCGAGATGCGAGAAGTAGCGCTCCATGACCCGCTCCACGCACTCTCTCAGCGTGGTATGAGACAGCGCATCGGGCATCTTGAGAGACTCGACCTCGGCGGGGGATTCACCCTCGAGGGCTAAAGGCTGCCGGCTATTCATGCTGCGTGGATTCCGTTACCGATCGCGGCATCACCGCGAAAGAGTTCATGGAGAAACTCGAATTGTTGTGTCGTCTGCTCGAGACGATTGAAGCGCGCGCGGTGTTCGCGACTCGGGTCGCTTGCGGCGAGATACCAGCCAACGTGCTTGCGCGCGACTCTGACGCCCAGATACTCGCCGTAATGGTCGTGCAGCGCGCGCAGATGACGCTGCATGGTGGCCGCGATCTCTTCCGCGCAGGGTGATGCATGCTCGTCGCCAGTGCGCAGGTAGTGCTCGATCTCCCGGAATAGCCACGGGTTGCCTTGCGCGCCGCGTCCGATCATCACCGCATCGGCCCCGGTGTAGGCCAGCACTTCGGCGGCGCGCTGCGGCGTGGTGACATCGCCGTTGGCGAAGACCGGGATCGATACCTGCTGCTTGATCGCCGCGATGGTGTCGTATTCGGCCGAGCCAGTGTAACGCTGCTCCCGGGTCCGGCCGTGAACTGCCAGGGCCGCGATGCCGGCGTTCTCGGCAAGTTTCGCCACGCGTTCCGCGTTGCGGCTCTCGGCACACCAGCCGGTGCGAATCTTCAGCGTGACCGGAATGTCGACTGCCGCGACCACGGCGTCGAGAATATCCGCCACCAGGCGTTCGTCCCGCAGTAGCGCCGATCCCGCGGCCTTGTTGCAGACTTTCTTTGCCGGGCAGCCCATGTTGATATCGATGATCTCGGCCCCGGCGTCGGCGTTGAGTCGGGCCGCCTCGGCGAGCATCTGCGGGTCACCACCTGCGATCTGCACCGATCGCGGCCCCGGTTCGCCGCGGTGAATCCTGCGCTGGCGAGATTTGCGGCTATTCCACAGACGACTGTCGGCGGTCACCATTTCCGATACGACCAGCCCGGCGCCCAGTTCGCGGCACAGTTGGCGGAAGGGGCGGTCGGTTACCCCGGCCATGGGGGCCAGAATCACGCGATTGGGTAGCGTGTGATGGCCGATGCGGGGTAACGGGCGATCGGTCTGCGGTGACGGCAAATCACGCATCGTTACAGGGGCTCAGGCGAAACGGGGAGGCTATGATACCGGTCGCTCCGGCTTTGTTGAAGCGCTGTTTGCCAACGCAAGACCTAAGCCGTAATGCCCAGGCCACGCACATGAAGCCAGCTCAGGCTAAGCTCTGTCTGAAAAATCGGCGAGCGATGGCCTTTTTCAGACAGAGCGTAGAGCGCTTCGGCATGAATGCAGTTCTGCCAATCAGGCCGCATGAATCCGACAGCAGCTGCCAAGGCCTGGCGAGGGACTCGGCGACAGCTCCGGTAGGGGGCTGTCGCGTCAAGGCGTCAGTTCGGTCGGCGTCCGGTGAGCAGGATCCAGCCCTCCTTCTCCTGCGGCTCGTCCATGATCAGACCCTCTGCGCGATAGGCATCCAGCACCGAATCCGCCTGGGCGCTCAGAATGCCTGACAGCGCCAGCTGGCCGCCGACCCGAACCCGTCCGGCAATCGTGGAAGCCATCTCGATCAGCGGTCCGGCCAGAATGTTGGCGACGACGACCTCGAACTCGCCTTGGCCGATCTTTTCCGGATAGTCGAGAATCAGGCTCGCCTCGTCGATCTGGTTGCGCTCGGCGTTGTCGCGGCTCGCCTGCAGCGCCTGGGGATCGATATCGACGCCGACGGCGGTATCTGCCCCCAGCTTGAGCGCGGCGATCGCCAGGATGCCGGACCCACAGCCGTAATCGAGAACCTGACGCTGAGCGAGGTCCTGAGCGTCCAGCCAGCCGAGACAGAGCGCGGTGGTGGGGTGCGTGCCGGTACCGAAGGCCAGGCCTGGATCGAGCAACAGGTTGACCGCGTCTGGATCCGGCGCCTCGTGCCAACTGGGCACGATCCATAGACGCTTGCCCATCCGCAGCGGCTCGAACCCGTCCATCCATTCGCGCTCCCAGTCGCGATCGGCGAGCAGCTCGTATTCGATCTGTGGCGATGGCTCGTCGGGTGACTGTTCGGCCCAAGCGCGTTGAACCCGCTCGATCATCGCCTCGACGTCGTTGAGGTCGTCGTACAGGCCTGTCAGAACGGTTTCCGTCCATAGCGGCGTCGTGCCGCGATCGGGTTCGAATACCGGCTCGTCATGTGCATCCTGCAGGGTAATTGCGCTGGCACCCTCGGCAAGCAGCAGCTCTTCCAGCCATTCGGCTTGCTCGGGGGCAATGGATGCCTTGAGTTGTAGCCATGCCATGGGTCGCTCTCCCGGAATGAAGTGTCACGCTCGATGTGAAGATCAGGACGAAAACGGGGCGACCATCGAAGGATAGGCCGCCCCGTCGTGAAAGCTCGGCAATCAACTCAGTCCGAGCTTCTTCTCCAGATAGTGGATGTTGACGCCACCACGCTGGAAGGCGCTATCGCGGACCAGATCCTTCTGCAGGTCGATGTTGGTCTTGATGCCTTCGACCAGCAGCTCATCGAGCGCGTTACGCATCCTCACCAGCGCGATCTCGCGATCCGCACCCCAGGTGATCAGCTTGCCGATCAGCGAATCGTAATACGGCGGTACGCTATAGCCCGTATAGATGTGCGAGTCCATGCGCACGCCGAGACCGCCTGGCGGATGATAGAGGTTGATCTTGCCGGGGGAGGGCATGAAGGTGCGGGCATCTTCCGCATTGATACGGCACTCGAAGGCGTGCCCACGGAGTTCGACGTCGGATTGCTTGATCGACAGTGGCTGGCCGCAGGCGATACGCAGCTGCTCCTTGACGATATCGACGCCGGTGACCATCTCGGTCACGGGATGCTCTACCTGAACGCGGGTGTTCATCTCGATGAAGAAGAACTCGCCGTTCTCGTACAGGAACTCGAAGGTGCCGGCGCCGCGATAGTTGATCTCGATACAGGCATCGATGCACGACTTCAGCACCTTGGCGCGGGCATCCGGGTCGATATGTGGCGCCGGCGCTTCCTCGAGCACCTTCTGGTGGCGACGCTGTAGCGAGCAGTCGCGATCGTAGAGATGGATCGCGTTGCCCTGGCCGTCGGCCAGCACCTGAACCTCCACATGGCGCGGATTCTCGAGAAACTTCTCCATGTAGACGGTGCCATCGCCGAAGGCTGCCGCGGCTTCGGAGCGCGTGACGCTGGCCGCCTTGGCGACTTCGTCGTCGTTGCGGACGACACGCATGCCGCGGCCGCCGCCGCCGGCCGCCGCCTTGATGATTACCGGATAGCCGATACGACCGGCGATGCGGCGAATCTCGGCATCGTCTTCCGGCAGCGGACCGTCGGAACCCGGCACCGTCGGCACGCCGGCTATCTTCATGGCGTTGATCGCGCTGACCTTGTCGCCCATCAGACGGATGGTCTCGGCGCGCGGGCCGACGAAGGTGAAGCCGGAACGCTCTACCTGTTCGGCGAAGTTGGCGTTCTCGGAGAGAAAGCCGTACCCGGGGTGGATGGCGGTGGAGTCCGTCACCTCGGCTGCGCTGATCAGGGCGGGGATGTTCAGATAGGATTGGGCCGAAGAGGCGGGGCCAATGCAGACGGCTTCGTCTGCCAGACGCACGTGCATCAGTTCCCGGTCGGCCTTGGAATGAACCGCCACGGTCTTGATCCCCAGTTCCTTGCAGGCGCGCAGGATGCGAAGGGCGATCTCGCCGCGGTTGGCGATGAGTACCTTGTCCAACATGATGGTTTCGCTCGTGTGGCCTTAGTTGATGATGATCATCGGCTGGTCGAATTCGACCGGCTCGCCATCCTCGACCAGGATCGCTTCGATCACGCCATCCTTGTCGGCTTCGATCTGGTTCATCATCTTCATCGCTTCGACGATACAGACGGTATCGCCTTTCTTGATGCTCTGTCCGACTTCGACGAAGGCCTTGGAGCCTGGCGCCGGAGAACGGTAGAAGGTGCCGACCATGGGCGAGGTCACCGCGTGACCCGCCGGATATGCCGGTGCCGTGTCACCCGAATCGACAGGGGATGCGGCCGGTGTGGGCTGTGCGGTCGGTGCCATGTTCTGCGGCATGTACATCGGCTGCTGCATGGCGCCGAAGCCATTCGGATGGCGGCTGATGCGCACGGACTCTTCGCCTTCCTGGATTTCGATTTCGCTGATGTTCGACTCTTCCAGGAGTTCGATGAGTTTCTTGACCTTGCGTATATCCATGGCGATGTCTCGGCTTGATTAACGGTGAAAATGGGAGGTGAGAATCGAATACGACAGCTGAATGTGATGAGCCGTATCGATGACCGCCCGCTGACGAATGATGCGGATCATCCCTGCTTCAGCTGCGTGAGCGCGGCATCCAGCGCCAGTTCATAGCTGTCGGCGCCGAACCCGGCGATGACGCCCCGCGCGACGTCGGTAAAATAGGAATGAGCGCGAAACGGCTCACGCGCATGCACGTTGGAAAGGTGCAGCTCGATGAACGGGATGGCAACCCCGGTCAGCGCATCGCGCAGGGCGACGCTGGTATGGGTGAATGCGGCCGGGTTGAGCAGGATGAAATCGACGTTCTCCTGCCGCGCCCGATGCACGCGCTCGACCAGCTCATGCTCCGCGTTGGACTGCAGCCATTCCAGCTGATGTCCGGCGCTCAGAGCCCGTTCGGTCAAGCGAATCCGGATGTCCTCGAGGGTGGTCGTACCATAGACCTCAGGTTCTCGCGTGCCGAGCAGATTGAGGTTGGGACCATTGAGAACCAGGAGTCTAGCCATGACCGTCCTTGCGCTGTTAACCCTTGCGTAGATTGTCGAGATCGCGTCACTTTACTGCAAGATGGCGTCTCGACGCCCCGTTTTCGTTGACATCGAAGTTTGCCGAAAAATACTGAGAGTGTCCACCCTGACCATCGAACAATGTTCGGTAACACGCGGCCGGAAACCGCGAGCCGACAACCGCTAACTCGATCCCCGTATCAGCCGCTGCACCTTTTCCAGGTGCTCTATCAGCGCCTGAGAGTCGACCTCACCTTGGATGCGAGCACGTTTCAGCTCTTTGCCGTCATTGAAGAACAGCAGTCCCGGTGGCCCGAACAGACCGAAATGCTCGAGCAGCTCTCTGCTGGTGGCGGCATCCTGAGTCACGTCGGCGCGAATCAACGTGAAGTCCGTCAGACGTTCGGCGACGGCCGGTTCGGGAAATACGGTCCGTTCCATGATCTTGCACGAGATGCACCAGTCGGCGCTGACATCGACCATTGCCGGACGTCCGGCTGCACGTGCCGACGCCAGTGCCGCCTCGAGCTGGTCGAGACGGGTAACGGTCTGAAAGGTCAAGCCGGAAGCCTCTGAGGTGACCCCGGCGCTTGGCCTCGCGAGCGGTCGCAGCGGGTTGCTGCTGCCTTGCGCGGCGCCCCAGATCATCGCCGCGCCCCATACCAGCAGTACCCACCCGCCGGTCTGGCGCAACAGCTGCCAGCCGCGGGGTTTGCGCTCCAGCGCGGCGGGGGCAGACGTGGATCGAAGCGCGGCATCGGGTGCTGAACTGGACCGAAACGCGGTGTCGGGCGCTGAAACAGACCGCAGCGGTCCCAGCGCCAGCGCGCAACCCAGCGTCAGCGCGCCCCACAATAGCAAGGCGGCCGGCGCTGGCAGCAGACGCTCGATCAGCCAGATCGCGACGCCCAGCAGCATCACGCCGAACACGGCCTTGACGCCATTCATCCAGGCCCCGGTGCGGGGCAGCCACTGCCCACCGAAGGTCCCCACCACGATCAGCGGTATGCCCATGCCCAACCCCAGCGAGAGTAGTGCCAGGGCGCCGCCCAACATGTCACCGGTAGACGAGATGAAGACCAGTGCGCCCGCCAGCGGCGCGGAAACGCAGGGTGAAACGACCAGCACCGACAGCGCCCCGGCAACGGCAAGGCCCGAGGGACCGCTGCGCCGCAGGCGATCTTGCCAGGCATTGACACGCTGGCTGAGCCCGCCGGGCAGGCGCAGATCGAACGCGCCAAACATCGCCATCGCGAAGAGCACGAACAGCAGGGCGAAAGGGACCAGTACCCAGCCGGATTGGAGTCGGGCCTGAAGATTGAGCGAGGCCCCGAAGACGCCCATCAATGTGCCCAGTAGCGTGAACGTCACGGCCATGCCGGCGACGTAGCTCGCCGATAGCACCAGCGCGCGTCCGTGCCGAGCGTTCTGCCCCACGATGATGGAGGTCAGAATCGGCAACATCGGCAGTACGCAGGGCGTGAAGGTCAGTCCCAGTCCAGCGAGAAGGAATAGCCCTAGCGTGCCGAGGCCGATGCCCTCACCGAGCCGAGAGTGAAACCGACGATCGGCATCGGCGGCAAATGGCGGCGCGGCTTCGGCCACCGGGGGCATCGGCTTGCTCGCAGGCGCCAGGGACGTATCGTCAGTGGCGACTGCATTGGAGAGCGGTTTGTCAGCGTCCGAGGCGGAAAAGGGATCGCGGTTGTCTTCGACGCCAGGCACGGACGAGACGATCGGCGACGCCTCGGCGTCATCACTGGCGTCCGTGTACGCAGCGGGCGGCGGGCCGGCCCTGGCGGTCAGCGCCCAGTGTTCGGGAGGGTAGCAGAGCCCCGCAACGGCGCAGCCCTGGAAAGAGAGCGTGACCGGTATCGATGTCTTGGGATCGAAATCGGCACCGTCGGGTAGCGGTGCGCTGATCTCGACCTGATCATGGAAGACGTGGACGTCGCCCAGATACGGGTCTTGCTTGAACTCGCCGGGCGGGATCTGAAGCGCGCCGAATGCGATCCCGGGCTGGCGGCTTTCCAGTCCGAAACGATGACGATAGAGATAGTAGCCGGGCTTACTGCGCATGCCGACGTAGACGCGTTCATCGTCATGCCAGGCATAGGCGTGAAAGGCTCGGTCGACCGGCAGGAACTCGTTGTCAACGCTGGTGGAAAACGCGGAGTCCTGGTTCGAGGAGGAGAAAATGTCCTGAGCCTGAGCCTGGGATAGCACTGCCAGCAGGCAGCAACCGATCGCCAATAGCCATCCAGGGAAGCGTGATTTCAAAACATGAATTCCTGACAACAGTGAATGCGCGGGCCTGACGAGAATGACGCGACGGCGAGGCTGACGATGTCACCCATCTTCATATCTGCACGCACTCGCGTTTGCGTGACCGCCGGCGGCTGTCTGCCTGACGACGCCACCCCTGTGATCGCATTGATGCTGAAAAGTGCCGCAATGACAATGCAGTAGGCCGGTATACAGCGAAAGGCGGGCTGCGTGTGAAGGGGAGCATGATAGGATAGAGTCAAACCTTTCCCAACTCCGTTTCCGTCAACGTCGACGCTATTGGCGGGTTGTTCACGACCGATTCGCACAATCGATTGGCATGACGGATTATCTCGACTGGCTGTCACACCCGGTTCTCGTCACCGGTTCTCACAATCTGAGCAATCACAAGGATCGTCCATGGCCCTGTTTCGCAAAAAGGCGCCGCTATCGCGGACCGAGGTTCTCGAAACGCCACAATACGGCTGGATCTGGAAGCCGCTGGTGGCGCTGGTCGTCGTCTATCTGCTGGTCTGCATCATTCTGGGTATCTGGTGGAGCTGGACGCCAGCGCCTACCGATCCCAGGCAGGCGGTCGAGATGCAGCGCGGTTTTCCGCAGACGGTGGATACCGGCAGTGAGGCGCAGTCGACGGTCGTACCGGGCGAGGCGATTCTTGCCACCAACATCGCGATTCTCGATACGCTGCTCAACAAGCCGGGCGGCTACCTGCGCAACGATGTGATGCCGCCGGGACTTTGGCTCGACAACATGCCCAACTGGGAGGCCGGCGTCACCCAGCAGGTTCGTGATGCGGTGGCGATGCTGAACGATTCACTGAGCGTGGGAACGGCACCGTTGAATCAGGCCAACGAGTCATTGGGCGGGGATCTCAAGAGCTGGCGTTGGCCGGCTTCCGAAACCGTACTGCTCGCCGCGCGCAACAATCTCGGTGAAGCCTTTAACGCCCTGGAGAACGCCGCCGGGCCGGATGCGCCGAATCAGGATGCCGCGGCCTCGACCGAGCCACCCGCTGCGCCGGATGCCTCGGCGCTGTCCGACTGGCTGGCACAGGTCCAGCAGCGCCTGGAGACGCAGACTCGGCAGCTGGCTGCCAATGTCGGCCAGTCGCCGAATGGCGATCAGCAGACCGACAGTACGCCCTGGCCGCGAATCGACAACGTGTTCTTCGAGGCGCGGGGTACCACCTGGGCGCTGGCGCAGTTGATGCAGGCCGCCCGAATCGATTTCGCCGATGCCATCGACGGCAGTGGGGCCGGTGCCGATTTCGATCAACTGGTCGCGGAACTGACCAGCTCTCAGGCACAGGTCTGGAGCCCGGTGATCCTCAACGGCTCCGGTTTCGGGCTGTTCGCCAATCACTCTCTGATGATGGCAAATTATACGGTGCGGGCATCGCAGCTCGTCGAGAAGATTCGTCATCAGCTATGAGCGTGATCTGATCGCGCTGTCTCGGGTCAGAACGCGAAGACGCCGCCCCGGTCTGGATGCCGGGGCGGCGTCGTACTGTGAAGCCTATACCTGCCTATGAAGCCCAGACCTTCAAGCCTGGACCCGGGAGATGCAGAAGATATCGGCTCTCTATCTATACCTTCGCTTTTTCGTTTTGGTAGGCATTGACGGACTTCTCGATGGCCTTGCGAGCCGCATCGGCGCCATCCCACGAGTCGATCTTGACCCACTTGCCTTTCTCGAGATCCTTGTAGTTCTCGAAGAAATGCGCGATTTGCTGACGCAGCAGCTCGGGCAGGTCAGTGACTTCATGCACGTCGTCGTAGAGAGAGCTCAGTTTCTGGTGGGGTACGCAAACCAGTTTGGCATCTTCACCGGCTTCGTCGGACATGTTCAGAACGCCCACCGGGCGCGCACGAATCACGCTGCCGGGCTGGACCGGGTAGGGCGTCACGACCAGCGCATCGAGCGGGTCGCCGTCGTCGGCCAGAGTGTTCGGGATGAAACCGTAGTTGGCCGGGTAGAACATCGGGGTGGCCATGAACCGGTCGACGACCAGCGCGTCCATTTCCTTGTCGATTTCATACTTGATCGGCGCGTGGTTGGCGGGAATCTCGATCGCCACGTACACGTCGTTGGGGAGATCCTTTCCGGCGGGAATCTTGTTGAAACTCATCGTTGAGTCCTTGCGGTTTGCAGGTTGAACACCAGCGGGCGAAAATCCGGGGAATTATACGAACAGGCTAGGCCGATTACCAATCCGGGTGGCGATCCGTCGCGTGACCTACGGGACGGCCGACACCGTTTGCGGTCGTGAGTGGGAGACTGCCTGATCACCCGCCGTTCGTCGATCCATGGGGAGAAACTCGTTGTCGAAAAGCTCGCTGTCACTGACCTACGGTCAGGCCTTCGTCGCGCCGGATCTGCATCGCCATCGCAGCTCGATGTCCGTGCAGATCCCGCAGGGCGAGCAATTGGTTTCCAAGGGTGGCTGTGCGTTGATCAGCGACTCTACCTGGCGCAACTCGATCGCCAAGCAGGCCGGCGATCTCAGCGTGCGCGGTTTCCTGGCCGATTACTACTCGACGCCGGAGCACTGGGACGTCAAGACTTCCGCTACTCGGGTGCTGCGCGCCTTGAACAGCTGGTGCCATAGTCAGAGCGGTTACATCGAGGGCGGAAGCTACATCTGCTCGCTATCGGCGATGATCTTCCATCAGCACGAGGCGCACCTCTTCCACATGGGCGATACGCTGGTCTATCGCATCCGAGGCGCCGAATTCGAGCAGCTGACGCGAGATCACGTCACCGATCTCGGTGGCTATCGATATCCCTCGCGGGCGCTGGGGATGGACGGCCATGTCGATATCGACTATTCCAGTTTTGCGCTCAAGCAGGGCGATCTGTTCCTGTTCATGACCCAGGCGGTTCGTGGCACGCTGGTGCCCTCGGAGTACGTGCAACTGATCCGTGCCGATGTCAGCGATCTCGACGCCGCCTGCGAACGGCTGGCCGAGGCGGCCAACCAGCGGGCCATCGAACGGGGATACAACGCCAACCAGTTCTGCTTCCAGCTGGTTCGGGTCGATCGACTGTCGGATGGCGAACCGAACGAGCAGCCGCGGGTCTTTCACCACCTGCCGGTACCGCCGGAGCTGGCGAAAGGCGAACGCCTCGATGGGCTGGAGGTCGTGGAAATACTGTCGCGCACCGCCAAGGCTCGACTCTACCGTGTGCGGGACGTCCGCAGCGGGCGCGACATGGTGATGAAGGCCCCGAGTCCGGAACTCTCGACGCGTAACGTCTATCTCGAACATTTCGGCTTGCAGCAGTGGGTCGTCGAACGGGTCAACTCCCCGTTCGTGGTCAAGGTGATGGAACCGGCGAGACCCCGCCGCTATCTCTATTATCTGATGAGCTACGTCGATGGCGAGACGCTGACCGAGTGGTTGGGAAGACACCCCCAGACCAGTCTGGAACAGCGGCTCGACATCGCGCGTCAGCTGGTCAAGGCAGTGCAGGCGCTGCATCGTCACGACGTCCTGCATCAGCATATCCATCCCGACAATATCCTGATCGACCGCCACGGCAATCTGCTGCTGACCGATTTCGGGGCCTGCCACAAGCGCGAAGGCGATGCCCTGGGCGAGGCACGCCAGCTGGCTCGTCAGGTCGGGCTGACCGAACACAGCGCGCCGGAGTACGCGCTGGATACCGAAGTCGGCCGGCGCAGCGACCAGTATTCGCTGGCCTCCATCGTCTACTGGATGCTCACCGGACACCTGCCTTACACCCTGCTACCCAATCACCTGCGCAGCCACACCGATCTGGAGCAGATGACCTACCGTCGCGCGCAGCTGAGCAATCCCGCGATCAGCGGCGATCTCGACGATGCGCTGCGGCGCTCGCTCGATCCGCTGCGGGCGCTGCGGTTCCGTCGCCTTACCGAGCTTGCCTATCATCTGCGACCGGTGCCAAAGGGAGAAGACGAGCATCGTCGTCCGCCTTGGCGGGAGCCCGCGAACGTGTGGCAGGCCATTGCCACCGTACTGCTGCTGCTGTTGATTCTGTCCTGGTGGTTGAAGTAGCGAAGGTCGAAAGTCCCACTGCTCATCTTTGCCGAGACTTGGGTAAACGAAAGAGGGCGCCCTGATGGCGCCCTCGGTAGTGGGTGGTACGGGATCCTCGTCTTGCCGACTAGGGCATGCCTAGCCAGTTGGGCAATCCCAGCGACAGGAAAGGCACATAGGTCACCAGCAGCAGGAAACCGAGCAGCAGGAAGAGCCATGGCGTTGCCGCCCGGATCGTGCGTGTCAGCGGCATGCCGGTGACGGCGGAAGCCACGAACAGGTTCAAGCCTACCGGTGGCGTGACCAGGCCGATCTCCATGTTGACGACCATGATGATGCCGAAATGGATCGGGTCGATGCCGAGCTGTACGGCGACCGGGAACAGGATGGGCGCCAGGATCAGGATGATCGCCGACGGTTCCATGAAAGATCCCGCCACCAGCAACACGATATTTACCACCAGCAGGAAGGTGATTGGCGAGAAGCCCTGTTCGACCACCCACGCCGTGATCGTCTGCGGGATCTGCTCGGTGGTCAGCACGTGGGCGAACAGCATCGCATTGGCGATGATGAACATCAGCACCACCGACAGCTTGGCGGCATCGAGCAACACACCCGGACACTGCTTGAGGGTGATGTCCCGATAGACGAACAGCGCGACGAAGCCGGCGTAGACCGCGGCCACGGCGGCGGCTTCGGTCGGGGTGAAGAACCCGCCGTAGATGCCGCCGAGCACGATCACGATGGTGAGAAGCCCCCAGCTGGCCTTGCGAGCGGTGGCGAAAAACTCACCGACCGTGGGGCGTGGCAGGGCGGGCATCTTCTTGATCCGTGCGACGATGTAGATCGCCACCATCAGGATCAGACCCAGCAGCAATCCTGGCACGATACCGGCAACGAAGATCTTGCCGACGGAGCTTTCCGTCACCGTGGCGTAGACCACCATCACGATCGATGGCGGAATCAGGATGCCAAGGGTGCCCGCGTTACAGACGATGCCGGTACCGAAATCCTTGGTGTAGCCGGATCGCGTCATCCCCGCGATGACCACCGAGCCTACCGCTGCCACGGTTGCCGGAGACGAGCCGGAGAGCGCCGCGAACATCACGCAGGAGAGCACGGAAGCGATCGCCAGGCCGCCGCGGATATGGCCGACACAGGCGTTGGCGAAGTTGATCAGGCGTCTCGCCACGCCGCCGCTGGTCATGAAGGCGCCGGCGAGGATGAAGAACGGAATCGCCAGCAGCGTGTAGTGCTCGGATGTCTCGAACAGCTTGATCGCCAGCGAGCTCAGCGAGTCCTGACTGAACAGCATGATGGTCAGCGAACTGGCGATACCCAGCGAGAAGGCGATCGGCACGTTGAGGAAGAGCAGGCCGAACAGCACCACGAACAGGAAGACGATGGTCATGGCGACTTCTCCTCGTTACCGGCTTCATCCTGGAGTTTCAACGCGTCGGTGGATTCGTTGCTCAACTCCAGCGTGATCTGCTCACCGCGCAGCATGCGTATCAGTACTTCGATCAGTCGTATCAGCACCAGCGTAAAGCCGATCGGCACGATGATCGTGATATGCCACTGCAGAACGCCATACTGGTCGAGGTCCTCGGCACCGATGCGCGCATGCATGAGCGCCTGCACCCAGCTGTAGCTGGAAACCGCGAACAGCGCCGTATAGGCGATACAGATCAGACACGTCAGAATGCCGACGCCCCGCTGCAGGCGTTCGGGCAACAGCCTGACGATAAGATCGACACCGATATTGGCGCCGATGCGCACGATATAGGCGATACCCAGGAAGATCAGCCAGGCGAAGCACGCTTTGGTCAAGGCGATGCTCCAGGTCATTTCCTGGGCGAGATCGATGATGAAATCACCGATCGCGAAGAGCGGCGTTTCCGCGAAGGGAAACAGGTCCGCTGCATCGTAGAAGACGGTATAGAGATTGTTGACCATCACGTAACTGAAGGTCACCAGGGTCATGAGGGCGAGAAGGAAGGCCACCAGGCCCTCCTCCAGATGCGCCCAGGCACGCAGGAAACGTGTCATGTTCGGCTCGGTTACTGGCTAGTTTCGGACTGGGTGGCGTCGGACTGATTGGCGCTTTCGGCAGCCTTGATCAAGTCCTCACCGATGTCACCCTGGAATTTCTCCCATACCGGGCGAACTGCTTCACGCCACTCTTCACGCTGCTCGGGGGTCAGCTGAATGATTTCGCTGGTGCCGGCATCGACGATCGACTGCTTGGCTTCCTGGTTGAGATCGTAGGCCTGCTTGTTCACCTTTTCGGTGACGTCGACGAGGATATCTTCCAGCTGGCTGCGAATGTCATCCGGCAGCCCGTTCCAGAAGTCGGCGTTGGTGATTACCATGTAGTCGATGATGCCGTGGTTGGACTCGGTGATGTACGGCTGCACCTCGTGCATCTTCTGGCTATAGATGTTCGACCAGGTGTTTTCCTGACCGTTGACCACGCCGGTCTGCAGCGCCTGGTACACCTCGCCGAAACTCATCTTGCGGGGAACGGCGCGAAGCTCCTTGAACTGCTCGTCGAGCACGTCGGAAGCCTGCACGCGGAACTTGAGACCGCGGGCATCCTTGGGTTCGCGCAGCGGCTTGTTGGCAGAAAGCTGTTTCATGCCGTTGTGCCAATAGGCCAGACCCTGGATGTTGCGATCCTGCATAGAGTCGAGCAGGCCCTGCCCGTCGTCGGAGTGCTGGAAGCGGTCGACGGCGTTGATATCGTCGAACAGGAACGGCAGATCATAGAGCTGCAGGCTAGGGCTGTACTGTTCGAACTTGGCGAGCGACGGCGCCAGCATCTGCACGTCGCCCAGCAGCAGCGCTTCCATCTCCTTGCCATCGCCATAGAGCGACGAGTTGGGATAGACCTCGACTTTGACTCTGTCGCCCAACTTCTCCTTCACTTCCTCGGCGAACATCTTCGCGCCCTGGCCTTTGGGCGTATTCTCGGCCACGACGTGGGAGAATTTGATGACGATGGGATCCTGCGCCTGAGCGCCAGCAACGCCACCCATCAGGATGGCTACCCCGATAGCGCCAACCACTGTTTTTGGATTGATGAGAGACATGGCATTTCACTCCTGAGTTTGTTCTGTCGTCTTGGCGTCTTTGAAGGCGCCTTATTGGCGATGCCAGGCTGAGTATGCGGAGAATTACGCCAACTCGTATATTCAACCTTCGGTGGGAGTAACACCGTTGAGTCGGGGTAAACTGATGCCTCTAAATGGTTTAAAAAGTTTAAAAAGTCGAAATAAGATTGCTCGATATCCCCCTGTTTGATGGTTGATCGAAAGTATTAAATCCATTAAAAACAACCGGTAAGTTAGGTTTTGGATCGACGGAAAGACGGCAATCGAACGATTGTCGTCGATATAATCATGGAATGGGTCGGCAACGAGAATCGAAAATATTCTGTCAGGTTGAGCCGCTGGAAACACGTACCGTGACAGAAGTTAACTTTTGCTCATGCTTTCATGAACGGCATTTCGGCTCTGGGCACGCGAAAGCTGAGGCGCCATACCCACTCAGCCTTCGGCAATGCCCATCTTCAGCCTCGTTCTGCGCTGGCAACGAGTCGGCGGGCACGCTCCATGACCGGTGCATCGATCATCTGACCATCGATCTGGCCGGCGCCAGCGTCTTGCTCGGCGGCTTCGATCACCCGCGTCGCCCAGGCCAGCTGATCGGCAGTCGGCAGGAAAGCGTCGTTGACGACGGCGACCTGACGCGGATGAATGCAGAGCATGCCACCGAAGCCCATCTCGACCGCGCGTCTGGCTGCCCGTTCGATGACGCCCATGTCGCGAAATTCGGGATGAACGGTCTCGATAGGGGGCGCGAGCCCAGCCAGGCGCGATTGCACGATGATCTGATAGCGCGCCTGGTTCAGCATCCAATCCCCGCCTTCGCTACCTGGCTCGATACCCAGGTCCAGGCCGAGATCCAGCGCGCCGAAGCTCAACTGGCGAACACCCGGGAATCGAGCGAGCTCGGGCAGTGCCTGCAATCCACAGGCACTCTCGATCAACGGCATCAGCGCGACTCCACGGGCGCCTGCCTCGGCCAGCGCGTCGGCACTCTCCGCCTTGGGTACCACGAGACCGGCGATGCCCGACCGGCCATGGCACAGCGCCAGATCTTCGGCGAAATCGTTCGTATCGGCAGCGTTGATCCTGACCCAGATCGCGTCATCCGGCGCGCCCTCGAGAAAAGCGCTCAGCGCACGCCGTGCCTCGGGCTTGGCCTCTGGCGCTACCGCATCTTCCAGATCCACGATCACGATATCGGCACCGCTGGCCAGCGCCTTGGGAATGCGCTCGGGCCGATTGGCCGGCACGAACAGCGCCGAGCGGGGCGGAGTGGGGGAAGTCATGGGCGCTTTTCCTCGCATGATCGAATGGGATGAAGGGGCGTCGAATCGAAAGATATGGTCAGATCGTACCGGCTTGGCGCAGCGTGTCCACGTCTTCGACGGCGTACCCCAACTGCTCGAGAATGGCTTCGCTGTGTTCGCCGAGCGCGGGGACGGCATCCATGCGAGGCTCGTACGCCATGTTGCGTCCGGGCGGCAACGCGGCCGGCACCTTCCCGCCGGGCGTCATCACCTCGCGCCAGCGGTCTCGGGCCGCCAACTGCGGATGGTTCCACACGCCGGCCATGTCATTGACGTGAGCGTTGGCAATCTGGGCATGATCGAGTCGCGCGATCACCTGCTCCGCCGTGAGTTCGGCAAAGACCGTATCGATCAGTGCGCGCAGAGAGGCGCGATTCTCCGAACGCTTGAAGTTGGCATCGAAGCGTTCGTCCGTGGCCAGTGCCGGCTGCTCCATGACCTTCTCGCAGAACAGCTGCCATTCGCGTTCGTTCTGCAAGCCGAGCATGACGGTGCCGCCGTCGCCGGTAGGGAAGGGGCCATAGGGATAGATCGTGGAGTGGGAGGCGCCAGCCCGAGGCGGTGGGGTCGCGCCATCGAACGCGTAATACATTGGATAGCCCATCCACTCGACCAGGCTCTCCAGCATCGAGACGTCGATGTGCGAGCCTTCGCCGGTCCGCCCACGCAGCAGCAGCGCCGAGAGAATATTGCTGTAGGCGTACATGCCGGCGGCGATGTCGGCGACCGAACAGCCTGCCTTGGCCATCGCATCCGGTTCGGGTCCACCGGTGACGGAGAGAAAGCCCGCCTCGCTCTGGATCAACAGATCGTAGGCCTTCTTGGTCTCAAAGGGTCCGCCCTCGCCGTAACCGGAGATATCGCAAACGATCAGACGCGGGAATCGCCCATGCAGCGTGTCGAAGCCGAGGCCCATGCGAGCGGCGGCACCGGGGGCCAGATTCTGCACCAGCACATCGGCTTCCGCGAGCAAGTCGTCGAGGATCGGCTCGGCAGCCTCATGTTTCAAATTGAGCGTCAGGCTCTCCTTCGATCGGTTGGTCCAGACGAAATGCGAGGAGAGGCCGTGGACGCGCTTGTCATAGCCGCGAGCAAAGTCGCCGACACCTGGGCGCTCGATCTTGATGACCCGGGCGCCCTGATCGGCAAGTTGTCGCGTACAGAAAGGGGCGGCGATGGCATGCTCGAGGCTGACCACGGTAATGCCATCCAGGGGGCGAGGGGGTTGAGCAGTCATGTCAGATCCTGTTCGAAAAACGGAGATTCGGCGCGGACCGGGAGTCGGCTCACAGTAACGGCTCGAGGCGTGTCACCGCCGCCAGATTCCAGGCATGGGCGATCAGCTTGATGACTTCGTCGTCAGTGGCCGCGCCCGAAAACGTGACGAGACGGCGAAACTTCGCTTCCAGCTCGTCCCGGCTCAGGGTATTGCCCGGGTCGCCCTTGGGTTCGTCGATCGCGGCGCTCAACCGTCGGCCGTCGCGGGTCGTGATCTCGACACGGCCCAGCCAGCGCCGGGGATAGGCCGCATCCACCTCCGAGTCCAATTGCATTGTCACGCGTTGAGCAAAGGCAGCGACGGCCGCGTCCTGGAGGGCGTGGTCGCGAAAGCTGGCCAGGCCGGCATCGCCATGTACGGCAATGAGCCCCAGCACGCTACCCATCGAAAACTTGGCCTGATGGATAGTGCGCGGATCGACCACGGGGCCGAGCACGTCGATCGCGGCCTGGTGGACTTTCGCGGTGACGGTTTCGATGTCGTCGTGGGTCAGCGCCTCTCGCTGCATCAATGCCAGCAGGGCGTCCGCTGCCGGGTGCGTATGCCGGCAGGAGGCGTGAAACTTGAACGAGGTCTCGACCAGCGCCCAGCGTTCGCCGAGTCGGTCCGTCAGCCGGCTCGGGTCGGCATCGGTGGACATTCCCGCAGCCATCCCTTGTGGCCCGTCGAGGATATGCCGGGCACCGGTCAGACCGCTTTGGGTCATGTAGGCGGCAACAATACCGTCGGAAGCGGCCTTGGCCGTGTGCAGCTGCTTGGAGTCGGCAGCGTCGCGCAGGAATTCCCACAGCCCTGCAGCCTGAGTACCGGCGTTGCCGAGCAGATTCACGAAACCGTCGGTGTCGAGTTCCATCAGCTTGCCTGCGGCCACCGCGGCGGCCAGCGTCCCGGCGGTGCCGGTGGTATGAAAGACACGGTAATGAGAGCGGCCCAGAAATTCGCCGATCCGAATTCCCGCTTCGTAACCGGCCACGGCGGCAGTGATCAGATCCCGGCCACTGCTGCCCAGATCCTGGGCGGTCGCCAGCGCGGCGGGGAAGACCACGGTGGCGGGGTGCAGCACTGAGCTGTTGTGCAGATCATCCTGCTCGACCACGTGCGACGCGGCGGCGTTGACCAGCGCGGCGAAATGCGGCGAGGTCATGCGGCGATCGGTCAGTTGCTGACAGCCGCCGTCGCTGGGCCCCATGAGCTTGCTGTACTGCTCGAACAGCGGGATCGGCGCGTGATTCCTGCCGGCCAGCGCCGAGCCCAGCCAGTCCAGATAGTAGGCCTGGCAGCGCTCGACCACGTGTCGCGGTATCCGGGCGTAACTGAGTTCAGCCAGGAAGCCTGCCAGTTCACGTGTTGGATCACGGGTTTGATCATGGACCAGGTCATTCATCGCGGACGCTCCTCGATTCGATTGGCGATCTCGATCAGGTTGTCGTCGGGGTCGCGGACATAGACGGACCGGATCGGGCCGGTGGCGCCGGTCCGATCCACCGGACCTTCGATGATCGTGATGTCTTCCCCGGCCAGATGAAGGATCACCTGTTCCAGCGGTGTCTCGCTCAGAAAGCACAGGTCCGCCGAGCCGGGCATGGGATGGCTGGCCTTGGGCTCGAATTCGCGACTGTGACGATGCAGGTTGATCTTCTGCTCGCCGAAGCTGAGTGCGACCCGGCCTTCGCCGAAGACGACGCGCTCCATGCCGAGGGCGCGGACGTAGAAATCGCAGGTGACGTCGATATCGGCCACCGTCAGCACCAGGTGGTCCAGCCGTGAAATCTTCATGGGCAACCTCAGAACGAGCGTGGCAGGTCGAGCAAGTGCTCGGCCACGTAGGAGAGAATCAGGTTGGTGGAGATCGGGGCGACCTGATAGAGGCGCGTCTCGCGGAACTTGCGCTCGACATCGTACTCGGTGGCGAAGCCGAAGCCGCCGTGGGTCTGCAGGCAGACGTTGGCCGCCTCCCACGAGGCCTTGGCCGCCAGATACTTGGCCATGTTGGCGCTGGCCCCGGCCGGCAGGCCCGCATCGAACGCCTGGCAGGCGCGCCAGCGCATCAGATCGGCGGCTTCCACCTCGATATGCGCCTCGGCGATAGGGAACTGCACGCCCTGATTCTGGCCGATCGGTCGGTCGAAGACGACGCGCTCGTTGGCGTAACGGCTGGCCTTGTCGATGAACCAGCGGCCGTCGCCGATGCACTCCGCCGCGATCAGGGTGCGCTCGGCATTGAGCCCATCGAGAATGTAACGGAATCCCTTGCCTTCCTCGCCGATCAGGCTATCCGCCGGCAGCTCGAGATTGTCGAAGAACAGCTCGTTGGTCTCGTGTCCGACCATGTTGTCAATCGGCTGGACCGTCATGCCATTGTCGATTGCCTGGTGCAGGTCGACCAGGAAGATCGACATTCCTTCGGATTTGCGCTTGACCTCGGCCAGCGGGGTGGTGCGGGCGAGCAGAATCATCAGATCAGAGTGCTGGATGCGCGAGATCCACACCTTCTGGCCATTGATCACGTACTTGTCGCCGCGCTTGACCGCCGTGGTCTTGATCTTGGTGGTGTCGGTGCCGGTAGTGGGCTCGGTGACGCCCATCGACTGCAGGCGCAATTCGCCGCTGGCGAGCTTGGGCAGGATCTCGGCCTTCTGGGCGGCGCTGCCGTGCTTGAGCAGTGTCGCCATGTTGTACATCTGGCCGTGGACGAAGCCGGCGTTGCCGCCGCAACGATTGACCTCCTCGAGAATCACGCTGGCCTCGGTCAGGCCCAGGCCGGAGCCGCCGAACTCCTCGGGGATCATCGCACCGAGCCAGCCGGCTCCGGTCAGCTCGGTCACGAACTTCTCTGGGAAGCCCTCGGTTCTGTCGATGTGGCGCCAGTATTCGCCATCGTACTGCTGGCACAGGCTGCGCACGCCGTCGCGGATCGCTTCCAGCGCCTCATGGTCGACAGGGGCTTGGTTGATAGAGGCTTGGTCGATAAGGTCGAGACTCATGATCGAGACTCCTGATCTTCAGTGTCCTTGAATTCCACCGTGGCACGATGGGCCGGCCCGTCTTCGTTGCCGGCGGTCAGCTCGGCGATGCCGTCATCCACGATGCGCCCCGTCGTCTGAAACGGCTTGTCGGCGATCAGCGGGCGCAGGCCGCGATAGTGCATGCTGGTTGGGCGCGCCTGGGGATTCGCCTCGCAGAATGCCTGCAGTTGCAGCGTGGCGATCAGCGGCCCATGCACCACTAACCCCGGATAGCCCTCGGTATCGGTGACATAGGGCCAGTCGTAATGGATACGGTGGCCGTTGAAAGTGACTGCCGAGTAACGGAACAGCAGCACCGGATCGGGATCGATGGTCTGCGACCAGCCGGCTTCCGGCATCGGCTCGTCGAGTGAGAGTCTGGGTGGCGCTGGCTGGCGGTAGACGATGTCCTGCGCTTCGCGGATGGCGAGTTCGCCGGCCTGGGAATAGTCGTGCTGCACGGTCACGAACAGCAGCGAGCCGGTACGACCGTGTTTCTCCTGAATATCGGTCACGGTGGAGACGCGTTGGGCCTTGATGCCCACCTTCAGCGATTGGAGAAACTCGACACGTCCGCCGGCCCACATCCGATTGCGATCCTCCGCTGGCGGTAGAAAACCGCCGCGGGTCGGGTGACCATCGCCGCCAAGCTGTGCACCAGGAAGCGGGTTCTGGAAGAAAGCCCAGTGCCACAATGGCGGCAACGGCTCGCGGGGGGCGGGGCAGGGTTTGCCGAAAGTCGCGGCGACGCGGGATACCAGGGCGCTATCGATATGATCCGTGCTTTGTTCCCGGTTGCCGATCCAGCGTTCCAGCGCGTTGCTGGGCATGTTGTCGGACATCGAACGATCCACCCGTCTCGGTAAGGTACCGGCAGCATGGCCGGAGTCGATGAGCGGGGAAATCTGTCTTTCCTGGCAGGGGGCTTTGGTTTCGCTGAATACGACTTTGGTCTGCGGTGCCTGGATGACCTGTGGTCACCATGGAATCAGCACAGCGGATTTAGATAGCGCTTGGCACAGGTACACGCCTGAACCGTCGTCTCTTCGACCAGAGATTCTTGAGGGTTTCGTCTACGCCGCTAGTCTGATATGGCACAATAAAGTCTGGAGAGGGTGTGGTAGTGTCCTGACGGTCGGAAGTCTTTGCAATTTATAGTTTCGCAGTTTCATATGCCGCTTAATGTGACACAACCATCTTTAGCAGATTGCCAGGTGTAAAGTGGTTATGAAACCTTTGTTGACATTAGTGGCCATATCATCGCTTGCGCTGATGGCATACGGGCAAAGCAACGCTGATTCGGAAAAACAGCAGGCGTTCGATGCGTTGATTAAGAAGACGAAAGACGAGCTCGTTCGTGTCGAGGGTGGCACCTTCCAGATGGGTGACTTCGGGC
Organism: Salinicola sp. CPA57; assembly: GCF_003206035.1. NCBI lineage: Bacteria > Pseudomonadati > Pseudomonadota > Gammaproteobacteria > Oceanospirillales > Halomonadaceae > Salinicola > Salinicola sp. CPA57. The sequence continues at coordinate 5,472 of NZ_PZJR01000002.1, read as the reverse complement.
CGATCGACCCCAACCTGAAAGGCAGCGACAAAGGGCTGCCCTATAGCGCGGATCAAGACAACAAGCCGTTGCATGAGGTCACGCTGGATACGTTCTATATGTCGCCGACCAAAGTGACATACGCCGACTACGATGTTTACACCGAGGCTACGGGCAAAGATAAGATCAACAGCACCAGCGAATTCGAGATGCAGTTCCGCCAGGATAATGTCCCCGCGGGTGTCGACTGGTATCAGGCCAAGGATTATTGCAATTGGCTTGCCAAGGAAACCTCACTTCCCTTTGCCCTTCCGACAGAGGCGCAATGGGAGTATGCGGCGCGTTCGGGTGGCAAGTTTATACCTTATGGTACTAGTACGGGGACCCTTGAGAAGGGGGGAAGTATTCCAACAAGTGATGATGTAGACAAGGTAACCCAAACGGGAATAAGGAGTAATATTGCCCCCTATCCAGTAAGGCTTTATCCGCCCAACAAACTTGGGTTTTACCAAATGGGGGATAATGGGTACGAATGGGTTGCTGATTGGTACCAATTTGATTACTACCAGAGGTCACCTGAGCAGAATCCGAAAGGGCCAGATGACGGTGGCGAAAAGGTTGTTAGAGGGTTGCCTCGCGGTAATGGCATGGGAGGAAGATTGACAATGGAGCGCTATCATGCTCTTCCAGATATTGAAAAAAATGACATTGCTATTATATATATTTTTCGCTGTGCATTGAATGGTGGCAGCATGAGAGTTAAAGATGGCTGAACGCAGTGTCAAATTATGGTATGTAGGGTGCGAGTGAAAGTCTTGAGATTGGTCTGTGCATGATCGACAAGGAACTCGTACGGCGAGTGACGTGCGGAGCGTGGTCACCAAAATTTTTGCAAAAAGGAATTATCTATGAAGCCTCGGTTTGTTCTGGTGGCACTATCGACCTTGAGTTTGGTTGCCTGTGGTGATGGTCAGGCTGACTCTAAAAACCAGCAGGCTGTCGATGCGCTGATCAAGAAGACGAAAGACGAGCTTGTCCGTGTCGAGGGTGGCACCTTCCAGATGGGTGATTTCGGGCCGATCGATCCCAATCTGAAAGGCAGCGACAAGGGGCTGCCCTACAGCGCCGATCAGGACAACAAGCCGCTGCATGAGGTCACGCTGGATACGTTCTACATGTCGCCAACCAAAGTGACCTACGCCGATTACGATGTCTATACCCAGGCAACCGGCAAAGACAAGATCAATAGCACCAACGAGTTCGAGATGCAGTTCCGACAGGACAACGTCCCTGCTGGCGTGGATTGGTATCAGGCCAAGGATTATTGCGATTGGCTTGCCAAGGAAACCTCACTTCCCTTTGCCCTTCCGACAGAGGCGCAATGGGAGTATGCGGCGCGTTCGGGTGGCAAGTTTATACCTTATGGCACTAGTACAGGAACGCTAGAGAAAGGGAAAAGCATTCCTACCGAGGAGGATGTAAGTAAGGCTACAAATGCAGGAGATTTGACTAGTGCAGCACCATATCCAGTCAAGTTATACCCTCCGAACCCGCTTGGTCTCTATCAGATGGGAGATAATGGATATGCTTGGGTTTTAGATTGGTATCAGGCTGGTTATTATCATGATTCTCCTAAAAATAACCCTCAAGGACCGATGCAAGGAGAGGATAAGGTTGTCAGAGGGCTGCCCCATGGTGAGGGCTGGGGTGGGTCATTAACGATGGAGCGCTATCATCGGAAACCTGATTTGATTGCCTCGGATGGTGATAAGGAAACAGCGGCACCATACACGTTTCGTTGTGTGGTCAACGCGAAAGCAGTCAAGTAGTTTTGTAGGAGGCATTGAAATATGCCTCCTGTATTTAAGTATCAAGCGATCGAGGTCCTATTGGTGTGGCTAGGGAGGCATATAGCTTCGGTGGTGTTGTTGCAGGGGGTGTAGAAGCCCGGTGCTACACGCTCCTCTACCTGAGTAAAGTACTCTTCAACTCTATTTCTGACTAAGCGTCCTCCTTTTGGGGCTTCGCCTGGGAGATCGTTGTATATGTTGCGTAGATCGTTGTCATAATCACTAGTGGTGAAGCGGCCTTCAAATAGCGAGTCGCGGTCATTTTCGCCTGCATTGAGGAACTCGTACACTCTCTTTTCCCCTTCTTTTCTTCGGGCTGTTTTTTCTCCTGTCGGAATGTCTTCTGCACTAATTGCGGGAGTTACTCTCTGCATGACGCAGTCAAATTCTGCTCTTGATTGAACCCATTCAAATACTCGAATGATTGCCCTCTTTCGGCTGGGTAGAATGCCTGCCCTAATAAGGTCGTCGTATGTTAGGTCGTAGTTTCTGTGATCCGCACGATCAATCAAGCTTGCGTCTGTTAGCAAATATAGCAAAGCTCCTTTCGCTTCCGGTGTGGTATATTTTAGCATGTCGGGATCTGAGTTTATTCTAGATGTTAGCGCGCCTCGATTTAAGCTTTTAGATACGCTGGCGTCTATTTTTTCGTAGACCTCTTTTGCCTGTAGGCTTATTTCTGCGTAAGTTTTGTTGAGGGCCTCTTCGAGTTGTTCCTCAGCGGTTATGGCCAAGTAGATTATATTTGATATTGTCGAAAAGGCTTGCGCTCCGACGAAGTCGAGTTTCCGGTAATTTACATGGCGAAGTTGGTAGGCCACCCATTTAATAAACTCCGCCACCAGGCTGGCATCGATTTCTCCCGATACCTTTCCCTTGGCGCCAACCCCCCAGCAGAAGCCGGCTTTGGCCATAAATTTAAATTTCCCCCTTTCATAAGTGATGTTTAGACCACCTTCAAGGCCGGCACCGGCTTGTACGGTGCCTTGCGGAGCCAGCTTGCCGAAAGGACGGAACTCATCGACCTCGGGGTTTTTCCATTCGATTTGGCCAGTAATCGTGCAACTCATTTCGGCGCCGACAAAAGCACGAATCTGATTGCCCGAGTCGCTGTCTTCTTCCTCCTTCGTCGACATATCTATTCGCTGCATGCCGGGCAGGGTTTGGGAGTCCAGGGTGCCGCGGGTACCTACCGTCCTGCCACCGGGCCGACTGAGATCGGCATCGATATTCAGCTCGGCGGCAATGCTGGCGCCTATACCTCCCTCTGTCACCATGATCATATGAGAGCGAATCATGCCCAAATCGATCAGCTGCGTTGGCTTGGACTTCTTGTCATCATCATTTGTCTCTGCGGTCTCCGCGTTCTCTGCATCCGCCGTCGATTCCTCCGAAGCAGATTTTCTCAACGGTAATTGGAAGGCCATGATGTAACCACCAGGCGGCTCGTAGCAGTGGATTTCACTCTTCGCCTGCGCCAGCATCAGTTCGGCATGCCCGGTGGCTTTGATCGAGCCGCTCATCTGGTAGGGGTTGGCATTGACAGAGATACCGCCAGCGCCATAGGCCCAACGCATCAGTTGCGCCTCGTTGTTGAGCGTGACCTTGGCCGAACCCGTCTGATGCTCGTTCGCAGGGGCATCTCCACCGGCGATCTGTAGATTGCGGTTGGTGGCCTGGCTCCAGTGGAAGAGTTCCTTCTCCTGGTCCTCCAGTGCCAGCCAGCCGTCGATCCAAGGCTTTTCTCCGGAGAGTCTGCTTCTCAGCTCCTGAAGCTGGCCTCGTAGCGCTTCCCAATCGACCTGGCCACTGGTATTGACGATATCCGTGTGGCCGCTGCTGGATAGCGGATAGCGCTCCCAGTCGGGTGATATCTTCTCCGCGCGCACGTATCCCATGCGAAACCCGGCGTCTGAGGCGCTGCATCCGCGACGCTGTAGCGCCACCAACTCCACAATGTTATTACTCGGGTCTTCAAGACTCGTCAGGGAGTCGACAACCTCGTTGAGCTTGGCATTGGCCTGGTTGAGCCGGCTCTGGGCGAGCTGGACTTGCAGCCCGACGCTGCCCCGGTTGCCCACACCACCGGCGGCTTCGATATGGGGGCGCTCGTCTTCGTTATAGTAACTACCGTGGACATAGGCGATATATCGGTCTTGCCACTGCTTAAGGTTCGCCATGGCACGTTGCTGCTCTTCTACCAGTGCCTCGAGCGTTGTCATTTCCGTATTGAACTCGGGCATCGCCTCACGGGGCACCAGGAGGAGGATGTTGGTCCCGGTCAGGTAGAAAAGCTGATCGGCTGGGTCGTTGGAAGCCTGGGCGCCATCCGCGCATAGGCGGGTCTGGGCTTGGCCGTGAGTTTCGGTGTGTGAGGAGCTGCTCATGACAGAATGCCTTCCGCTGCATCATCGAAGCGATCGAGTATCGTGACTTTCAACTGCTCCGGCTTACGAGTCAGGATCTTCTGAGTTTTACCTTCGGCATCGGCGCGGCCTTCGACAACCTGACCCTCGGCCGTCTCAACGCGATAGCTGGCGTATGGCAGAATTTTTCCCGAACGTTTGTCACTCAAAGTGAAATACTGCTCATAGGGGCCTTGCGATTCAGGTAGTGGATCGAAGGCCATGGGCATGCTCTTCGGCCCACCGAAGTTGTGCTGCGCCCCCTTGAGATCCGCGGCACCCGGGCAGTGGACCTCGATATTGCCGCCCTCGATGCGGATATAGCCGCCGCCACTCTGCAGCAGGATGCCGTTCTCGGCATTGATTTCGATGCGGCCTTCTGTGGAGGTCACCTTGACGCCTTTCTCCGCGGTAAAGGCCATTTCGCCATCCTGCGCCTGGATGTCCACCTTGCCCCGGGCCGCGAACAACTTGATGCCCGCCTTCTGCACGAACAGCGACAGCTTCTCGGAGATCGACGCCACCAGGCTCTTGCCGGTGGCGATGTTGACGTCTTCGCCGCTGGAGAGACTCAGCGAGCGGCCCTGGGCCAGGTGGGTCGATTCCGGGGTGCTCAGGGTGATGCCGGCCGGCGAGGCCATGTGCAGCCAGGAGGCTTTCATGCGTGCCGCTTCGCCGCGGCCGCCGCTGTCGGAGGCGCCACGGGCGTTGCTCTGATCAGCATCCGAAAGCTGTTCGCTATTGCCGTAGCGGTCGTCGGCGTCTTCACCCGCCTGCTTGAGGTTCGTCCGGCTGTCGAGGGCGTCGGCGTTGTGGTCCGCCGCACTCTGGCTGAGGCTGTCGGAGAGGTGATAGGCGCTGTCGAGCTGCTGTCGTGCCGGCGTCAAATCGAGCTGATCGCCGCTGGCACC
>NZ_PZJR01000002.1:0-276 GCF_003206035.1 Salinicola sp. CPA57 | reverse complement strand
GCCGTTGTAGACCCGACCGGTGATCAGCGGCCGGTCCGCATCGCCCTCGAGGAAGTCGACCAGCACTTCCTGGCCGATGCGCGGCACGAACACGCCACCCCAGCCGGCGCCGGCGTTGGGCTGGGAGACCCGCAGCCAGACGCTGGAGTTTTCATCGTTCTGACCCTGGCGGTCCCAGTGGAACTGGACGCGCACGCGGTTGAGGTGATCGGTATGAATCTCTTCGTTGGCGGGGCCGACCACGGTGGCGCTCTGCGGCCCGCCGATCACCGGACG
>NZ_PZJR01000019.1:0-109871 GCF_003206035.1 Salinicola sp. CPA57 | reverse complement strand
TACACCTCGTAAACTGGAGCGCCAGCCCGGTCCTTTTTTCGTCAATTTTTGCCTTAGCTACGCGCCCCGGTCTTGCCATCGCTCGCCGATTTTTCAGACAGAGCTTAGATCAGTGAGCGCGCGAGTGGCGGGGAATGTCATCGCGTGCCTGGTCCGACGAACGCCTGGGCGAGTGAAACTCGGATCGATGGCTCCCGCCCTGGGGTGGCGCCGTTGGCGGAACCTTGTAATGTGGACGGTATATTCGTGATGACGCGAGGCGTGACGATGCAAGCGGATGTAGTGGTGCTGGGTGCCGGTATGATCGGCGTGTCGACGGCGTTGCAGTTGCAGCGGCGGGGCAGGCAGGTGGCACTGATCGACCGGCGGGCGCCGGGCGAGGAGACTTCCTTCGGCAACGCCGGGCTGATCCAGCGCGAGGCCGTCGAGCCCTACCCGTTTCCTCATGATAGCCGCATGATCTTCAAGGTCATGCGCAAGGGCGGCATCGACGTCAACTACCATCCGCTGGCGCTGCCGACGCTGGCATCGCCGCTGGCGCAGTACTGGTGGTGGTCGTCACCGTCGCGCTACGCCAGGGTCGCACGTGAGTACAGCCGGCTGATCGAACATTGCCTGATCGAACACGAGAGTCTGATCCGGGAGTCCGATACCGAGGTGCTGGTGCGCCGGACCGGCTGGCGTACGGCGTTTCGCACTCCGGCGGCCATGGCGCAGGGCCTGGCCTACGCCGAGCGTCTCGAGCAGGAGTACGGCGTCGAGCATGCGGTCGTCGACGGCGCCGAACTCGGCCGGCTCGAACCCGGCCTCAACCATCCGATGGCCGGGGCGGTGCATTGGACCCAGCCCTGGTCGGTGCGCGATCCCGGCGCGCTGGTTGCCGGTTACGCCGAACTCTTTCGCCGGCAGGGTGGCCATTTCGCCAGCGCCGACGCCACGACGCTGTCACGGCAGGCCAATGGCTGGCGCGTCATCACTCGTGAAGGAGTCATCGACGCCGAACAGGCTGTGATCGCGCTCGGGCCCTGGTCGGACACACTGACGCGGCGACTGGGCTATCGTCTGCCGCTGTTCGTCAAGCGTGGCTATCATCGACACTACGCCATGAAGCAGCCGCTCAGCATGGCGATGCTGGATGCCGAAAACGGCATCATGCTGGCACCGATGAACCGGGGCCTGCGGATCACCACCGGCGCCGAATTCGCGCGTCTCGACGCCCGCGCCACGCCGCTGCAATCGGGCAGGGCCGAAGTGGCGGCGCGTCAGATTCTCGATCTCGGAGAGGCGGTCGAAACCTCCCCGTGGCTTGGCGCGCGACCCTGCACCAGCGACATGAAGCCGATCATCGGACCGGCGCCGAAACATCCGGGCCTGTGGTTCCATTTCGGGCACGCGCATCAGGGCTTTACCCTAGGCCCGGCTTCCGGCCGACTGCTGGCGGAAATGATCTGTGGCGAGAGGCCCTATATCGATCCCGCGCCGTATGCCGCGACGCGATTTTGATCGCCAGCCGCGACTTATCGCCAATCGCGACTTCTATCGCCAATCACAGCAAGGTTCGATACGGGCGTCACGCGTCGGCCCGGCCGGGGCGCTTGATCAGCTGGCGGAACTTCGGCAGCTGTCGAGCGATGGGCGGAATACGCAGGATCATCAGCAGGGCACCGACGGCGGCGTAGAGGCTCCACTGCTCCAGGTCGGCACGGACCACCCACAGAAAGTGCAGCAGCCCCAGCCCGAGCACCAGATAGACGATCTTGTGCAGCGGCTTCCAGCGCTTGCCGAGTTTGCGCATCGACCATTTGTTGGAGGTCACGCCCATCACGATCAGTCCGGTCAGCGCCAGCATGCCGACGATGATGTAGGGGCGACGAACGATCTCGCTGCCTAGCCGCGACAGATCCAGCCCGAGAATGAAGACGGCATAGCAGAACAGGTGCAGCAACGCATAGGCCAGCGTCCACAGGCCGAGCTGGCGCCGGATCAGGGTGAAGCCTTTCCAGCGCGTCAGCTTGGTCAGCGGGGTCAGGCTGAGCGTCAGCAGCAGCATCCACAGAATGCCCTGGCCGATATTGAGCAGCAGATAGCGTCCGGGCTCCGGGCCGGCGGCGTTGATCGCGACCTGAGAACTCCAGTAGGCCAGCGGCACCAGCGCGGCGATGAACACCGCGATGCGCCAGAGCGTCAGCGTGTGGCGTGGCATCGACATCAGAAGTTCTTCCTCAGGTCCATGCCCTGATAGAGGCTCGCGACCTCGTCGGCGTAGCCGTTGAACATTCGCGTGTCGATGATGTTGGGATTGAACAGGCTGTTGGGCAGCCGGCGTTCGGTAGCCTGGCTCCAGCGCGGATGGTCGACCTCGGGATTGACGTTGGCATAGAAGCCGTACTCGTCCGGGGCGATCGCCTGCCAGGAGTTCACCGGCTGCTCCTCGACCAGCGAGATGCGCACGATCGACTTGATGCTCTTGAAGCCGTACTTCCACGGCACGATCAGGCGGAAGGGCGCCCCGTTCTGGTTGGGCAGCTCGCGGCCGTACATGCCGAGCCCGAGAATCGCCAGCGGGTGCATCGCCTCGTCCATGCGCAGGCCTTCGGTGTAGGGCCAGTCGATTAGCGCAAACGACGAGTCCTGCCCCGGCATCTGGTCCGGCGCCACCAGCGTCTCGAACTTGACGTATTTGGCCTTCGACGTGGGCTCGGCGCGCTTGATCACATCCCCCAGCGGGATCCCCAGCCACGGAATCACCATCGACCACGCCTCGACGCAGCGCAGCCGGCAGATACGCTCCTGCAGGCGCGACGGTTTGGCGATGTCCTCGAGGTCGAAGCGCCCGCCATTCGCGACCTCGCCGTCGATCACCACACTCCACGGCTGGGTCTCGAGGGAGTCGGCGTTGCGCGCGGGATCGCCCTTGCCGGTGCCGAATTCGTAGAAGTTGTTGTAGTGAGTGGCGTCTTCGAAAGGCATCAGCTTGTCCAGCTGGCGATCGGCGGGTACCACGCTATCCCACTCGGCGTTTTCCAGTTTGGAGACTAACCAGGCCGGCGGGCTGCCAGCCGGTACGTCCTGATAGTCGGATGCGGCGGCCTGGGCTCGCCCGGCCAGCGCCAGCCCGGCTCCGACGCCCGCCAGGCCGCCCATGAAGCGACGGCGCGAGAGATAGACCGACTCCGGGGTGACGTCCGATTCGCGCAGATCGCTGGGTTTGGCAATCTTGATCAACATGATGAGTCTCCAACCGCCCATAGTGGCATGTCGTGGATACGCTGGCAGCGCGCGGCTGGATGCGCCTTGGCCATTCGGCGCGCGCCGAGGCTTGCTGCCCAGGCCGCTTGTGCGGATTCTCGTGGGGCAAGCCTCGTATGACGCTCAGTCTAGGTGATCTATTCCCTCGCCCATGTCAAAAAATTCGGGTCGCGCTCAGATGATCCCCAGCCATCGCCACCAGACGAAGTCCAACGGCCACAGCAGCACGATGGTGATCAGCGCCAGCGGCAACGTGATCCGCATGGCCTGGCGGATGCTCACCCCCGAGGTAAGCAGGCCAATGATCAGCGGCGGGGACTGATAGGGAAACACCACGGTCGAGAAGCCAATGACCTGGGACATCACCACCGCGGAGGGTGACCATCCGGTGACATCGGCCAGCTGCGGCGCCAGCGGCGTCATCACGGCAGGGACGCCAGGCAGCGTGACCAGCATGCCCAGCACCGTGGCGATCACCGAGAGCCAGGCGAAGTTGCCGACGGTCGCATCCGGCGATAGTGGCAGCACCGCGAGCAGCCGGCCGGCGATCGCCTCGCCCAATCCGCTCTGATGCGCCAGGGCGCCCAGGCTGACGATGCCGGCCACGTAGATGAACGGCTCGAGATTCATCTGCTGCAGTGGCCGGGCCGGCAGCAGGCCGCTGCCGGGGAACAGGCAAGCCAGCGCCACCACCATGCCGATCCAGGCCGGCGAAATGCCGTGCCAGGCATCGGTCATCCACATCAACACGGCGAAGGCCAGCAGTGCCCCCATCATGGCGCCACCGCGGCCAAGCTTCGAGGGCGGCTCCGTCGAGAACGGCGATGGCGCGGCAGCGCGGAACTGCCACAGGATCAATCCCATGATCAGCAGCCACTTGAGCAGTCCCAGGATCGGAAAGTGCAACAGCAGATATTCGCCATAGCTGGGCGAGAAGCCGAGCACTGCTTCGCTGGCCCCCATCAATACGTTGTTGGGCACGTTGGCCGGCAGGATCGTGAAAGTGGGCAAAAAGCTCGACATGATGCCGCTGAGCAGCACGCCGGTACGCCCGGGATCGTCTTCGGCGTAGCCGAACCGATCGGCCAGCATCAGCAGGATCGGCACCAGCAGCACGATCCGGCCCATCGCCGACGGCATGAAGAACGAGGCGATCAATCCCAGCAGGCCCACGCCGACGACCGCCTGTGGATAACCTGACGCGAGATGAGGCCCGACTCTGGCGGCAACGCGCTCGCCCAGGCCGGTGTAATTGATCGCGGCGCCGATCACCATGCCCGAGAACACCAGCCAGGTCGCCGCCGATTCGAACCCGGCGAACGCCGTCGACGCCGGCGCGACCTTGGCCACGGTACACAGGGTGAAGAAGATCAGTGCGGTCAGCCATTGCGGCAGCCAACCGGTGGCCCACAGGCCGATGCACAGGACCACCACGATACCGGCCTGCAGCACCGAGCCGTCGGCGCTACCCAGCAACAGCCAGCCGAGCGCGCCCAGCAAGGCCAGCAGTGAAACCCCCAAACGCCAGGGAAGAACGGCAACCGAAGAGGACATCGCGACGAATCCAGGGACGAGCGAGGCGGCAGTATACCAGCGCGTGATCCGACCGCTGGTCCATCTCTTTCGGCGTCAGCGCTGCAGGCTCAATAAGGTAATGGTAATCAGAATGATCGCCATGCCCGCCAGCTGCAGCGGAGCGAGCGTCTGCCCCAGCACGACGAAGCCGAACAGCGATGCCGTGACAGGCTCCACCATGGCGACCATCGAAGCCGCCGAGGGCGAAGTTCGCCTCAGCCCGGGCAAGTAGAGGTAAAAGGAGATACCCGCGCCGAACAACCCCAGCAACAGGAAACCGTAGGCATCGTCGGTGAATGGCACTTTCTGCATCTGTTCGAAGTCGACGAACGCCAGCAACAGTAGCGTCAGGACAAGGAAAGCGATCGACAGCACGGCCTGTGCCGGCCCCTGTGCCCTGGCGTAGCGAAAGCCGAAGATGAAAAGTGCATAGGACAGCCCCGACAGCAGGCCGCAGGCGATTCCCCAGACCGAGACCTGGCCCGTGCCGCTGCGCAGGATATCGGTCAACAGCACGATACCGACCATCACTGCGGCGATCGAGGCCCATTTGCCCAGTGTCGGTTTCTCCAGGCCACAGGCGAACGACACCAGAAAAACGAACAGCGGTGCGGTGTACATCAAGGTGGCGGCAATCGCCACATTGGCGTTCGAAATGCTCAGAAAATAGAAGGTGAAGTTGCCTGCCACGCCTAAACCCGCGACGACCGACCAGGCGGCGAGTCGCCAGTCGAAACGCAGGTTGCGCAAGGGATGGACGACGAACCAGGCCAGCATGCAGGCAAGGCCGATCGCGCCGCGATAGAACGATATCAGGTAAGGGTCCCAGCCCTGTTGCATTAGCAGGCTCGCCAGGCCGCCGGATATCCCCCAGAACATCGCTGCCAACGTGATAAAGAGCGTTCCCTTCAGTGATCCTGACATAAAGCATCGGCCTCCCTGGCCAAGGTCGGTATCTGTCGTTGTCGCTCCAGGCCCGCGCGGATCCGATCGACGACCATGCGGTCAGCGTAGATGATGTATCGAGGTATCGAATGCATGGCCTCGTGATCGTTTTCTTCTAGGCTAAAGATTTGGGCAAACAGTGCGATGGCGCACATTGGTCGGGAGGAACGGGGGTGAAACCGGTGACGAAGATTTCGATGGCGACGCTCTGCCTGAGTGGCGAGATGAGGAACAGGCTGGAGGCGATCGCACGAGCCGGATTCGAGGGCGTGGAGATATTCGTCGACGACCTGCAGTCGAGTGGCTTGTCGCCGCGAGCCGTGGGCGATCGTTGCCGCGAGCTTGGCCTGACCGTGGTGGCGCTACAACCGTTTCGGGACGCCGAGGCGCTACCGCCCGCTCTGCATCGGAAGATGCTCGACGACGCCAACCGTCAATTCGATGCGCTGGCCGATCTCGGCGGTGACTTCCTGCTGGCCTGCAGCAACACTCGGGAGGACGCCTCTAGCGATCCTTTACGCGCCGCCGAGACCCTGAACGATCTGGCAATGCTGGCCGCCGAGCGGGAGATGCGAGTGGGTTACGAGGCGCTGGCGTGGGGGCGTCATGTCTTCGACTACCGCGACGCCTGGGAGATCGTCCGGCAGGTGGATCATACGGCGCTCTCCCTCGTGCTGGACAGCTATCATGTCCTGGCTCGGGAGCTGGAGCTGGACACCCTCGCCACGATTCCCGGTGACAGCATCGGTCTGGTGCAGCTCGCCGACTCGCCCTGGCCGCGGGGGCAGGATCTGCAGTCGCTGAGCCGCCACCGGCGGGCGTTTCCCGGCGACGGTGAGCTACCTCTGGAGCGCTTTCTGGCGGCACTGAACCGAACCGGTTACGCCGGGCCACTGTCGCTTGAGATTTTCAGCGACTCGCTCTCGGTCATGCCGACGGGAATGGCCGCACTTCAGGGCAAGCACGCCCTGGAGTCGCTGCTGGCATCGAAAGATAGAAGAATGGAAAAATAAAAGAATGGAAAAATAAAGAGTCTGGCGCGTTCTACATCAACCACAGATGGCTCAGCCAGATCCCCAGCGCCAGCGTTACCGCGGAGAGCACCGTCGCCATCACCAGCGCAGCGGTGCCGAGCTCGGCGAAGCCGTAACGCTGGCCGAGCAGCGGGTACATGCTCAGCATCGGCGCGCAGGCAAAAATAATGGCTGCGGTCGCGAATGCCGGCGAAAGGCCGGGTATCAGCAGGATCATCAGCAGTACGCAGAGCGGATGCAGCAGCAGCTTGGCCAGCGCGATCTGCGCGACTTCTCCGACCATGCCTCTCACTCGCAGGCCACACAGCGTCCCGCCGATCACGAACAGCGCCACCGGCGACGACGATGCCGCCAGCATCTGCAGCACCCGGGCGATGGGTTCCGGTGGATGCAGGTCCAGCGCGGCCAGCAGCGTCCCCACGGCGATGGCGATGATCAGCGGGTGACGCAGGATGCGCAGTGCCACTGGCTTGAGCGTGGCCCAGAAGCCGTTGTCGGGCTGGCGCGCGAACTCCGCCAGGACCAGCGCTGTGGGGATCACCAGCAGATTCTCGATCAGCATGTTGAGCGCCATGGCGATGCTCGCCGTGGGGCCGATCACCAGCACCGCCACCGGATAGCCGATGAAGCCGCTGTTGGAGGCCGAAGTGCCGAGCGCGTACATCGCCCGGCGTTCCAGCGGCAGATCGCTGCGCCAAGTCATCCATAGGTACATCGCGGCGAAGGCCAGGCCCGATCCGAGACCGTAGGTCAGCAGATAAGAGACGTTGAAGACATCGTCCAGCGGACGTTCCAGCAGCGCCTGGACGACCAGCGCGGGGAGGGCGATATTGATCACGTATCGGCCCATCCCCTGGATATGGGCCTTGTCGACGACACGTTTGAGCACGGCCAGGTAGCCGATGCCCAGCAGGATGAAGATGGGAATGATGGCGCCGAAGATGGTATTCACGCAGGCAACTCTCGCTCTATGTCACGGATCCTCTGGCTGGCGTTGGATGTTTTCTTGTTATCTGTCGCGTGTTCGCAACGCGCATGGCAAGCCCTTCAATTGACCTGCTGCGCGATCAGTTTTGCCTTCTCCCGAAGCAACGGCAGGAAGTCTTTCGTCAATGTCGGTATGTCGATGCGTGCCGCATTGGTGCTGATGTTGATGGCGCCCAACAGCTCGCCATTGGCGTCGAAGGCTGGGATTGCCAGCGAGCGGAGCCCCGAGTCCAGTTCCTGGTCCACAATACAGTAACCCTGTTCGCGAATCTCGACGAGGTGGGCCGCCAGCTTTGCCTTGTCGGTGATGCTGTGTTCGGTGTGCCGCGAGAGAGTGACCTGCTCGAGATAGGCGGCGCGCTCCGCGTCCGGCAACTGCGCCAGCAGGATTCGACCCATGGAGGTATACGCCGCTGGCAGACGCGTGCCGATCGACAACGAAATGGACATCAAGCGGTGATGGGCCGCCGAACGCGCGATATAAGTCACCTCGTCACCATCGAGTACGCCCATCGACGAAGATTCGCCCGTGGCATCGGTGATGTCTTCGAGGTGCTGTTGAATGACGCTGCGATAACCGTTGGAGGAGAGAAAGGCATAACCCAACTGGAGCGCCTTGGGCGCCAGTTCGAACGAGCGATGCTGTTTGCGCACGTAGCCCAGCGCATGCAGCGTCAATAGGAATCGCCGTGCACGTGCACGGTTCATTCCCGTCTTGGCGGCGACCTCGCTGAGCGTCATCCGTGGTGACTGCTGATCGAACGCGAGTATTACCTCGAGCCCGCTGGCCAGCGCGGTGACGAAGTCGCGGTCGTCAGGGTTGAGCATTTCATCCTTGCTGGGCATGCCTGGAAATTCCTTACTGTCTATCGAAGCGATGTTCACGAGCTTAAGGGGTAAAAGAAAAGTTCGAAAGCCGAACTTCTGTTCTGAAATGATTCGCCAATGAAAAGTTTAAGCACCGTTGGCAGGAAAAGGGCGGGGGGAAGGACAGGAGAGTGATAGCCAGCCGGTTATAGATTCGATGCGGATGAGACCAAAGTCGTGGTTAGGCCTCAGGTCGCGCGGTTGCTGCGTTTTACCTGAATTTCAGCGAATAGCGGCGGCGGATTTTCGGGGGAAACTTGACACTCGTCGATAGTGAAAGTTCATAATGCGAACTTATTGACGCTATTCGAACAATCGGGCGCCGAGTCTATCTGTCTCACCGACATGCCTGTCCCGACTGTCAGCGGCTATTGTCAACAGTGAGGTCATGGAGGCCATCATGCGAGCCATCGCCACCGTCTGTCTGAGCGGGGATCTGCACAGCAAATTGGAAGCCATTGCGCGAGCCGGCTTCGATGGCGTGGAGATTTTCGAAAACGATCTGCTCTCCTTCGACGGCTCTCCGGCTGACGTTCGCGAGCTTTGCGTCAGGCTTGGTCTCGAAATCGTCGCCTTCCAGCCGTTTCGGGATTTCGAGGCGATGCCCGAGCCGCAGCGCGGGCGTAATTTCGAGCGCGCCAGGCGCAAGTTCGCGTTGATGCGCGAGCTCGGTACCGATTTCATGCTGATCTGCAGCAACGTATCGCCACAGTGCATCGATGACCTCGATCAGGCTGCCGCCGACCTTCGCGAACTGGCCGAGATCGCCGCCGAGCAGGGGCTCAGAATCGGCTTCGAGGCGCTCGCCTGGGGGCGCTACATTAGTGACTATCGCGATGCCTGGGAGGTGGTCAAACGCGCTGACCACCCTGCGTTGGGCGTGGTGCTGGATAGCTTCCACATTCTGTCGCTGAATCTCGAACTCGAAACCATGGCGGCGATTCCCGCCGACAAGATCGCCTTCGTACAGATTGCAGACGCGCCGCTGATGGATATGGACGTGCTTCAGTGGAGCCGCCATTTTCGCTGCTTCCCGGGCCAGGGACGTCTACCGCTGGACACTTTCATGCAGTCACTGGCGCGAACTGGCTATGCGGGGCCATTGTCGTTGGAAATCTTCAGCGACGTCTTCCGCGCAGCGCCCGCCGATGCCAACGCCAAGGATGGTTTGCGTTCACTGATCTGGTTGGAGCAACTGGTGGAGGATGCGCCCTGGTCTCGGCCGGTGCCCCCGCAGACGACCTACGATGGCGTGCACTTCATTGAATTCACTCTCGATGAAGAGAGTGCGGCACCGCTGGGTGAGCTGCTGTCGTCTCTGGGTTTTCGTCATATCGGCCGTCATCGCTCCAAGAACGTCGAGCTCTGGCGGCAGGGTGACATCCACCTGGTGCTCAACTTCGAGACCGACAGTTTTGCTCACACCTTCCGTCTGCTTCACGGCACTTCCGTTTGCGCCGTCGGTTTCCGGGTCGATGATCTGGAAGCGGCAACAACAAGAGCCAGTGCTTATCGGGCGCCCAGATTCCAGGGGCCCGTGGGCGACGGCGAGATGGAAATCCCCGCGCTGCGCGGTATCGAAGGGAGCCTGATCTATCTGGTCGATGAAACCCAGGCCCGAGTGCAACAATGGACGACGGACTTTGTGCTGTTCGACGATGACGAGAAGCCGGAAGCGGGACTGGTCAACGTCGACCATCTCTCCTACGTATTGCCACCGACCCAGCTGCTGGGCTGGCAGCTCTTCTATCGTACGGTGCTCGGTTTCACCGCCGGCAGTGAAAACGAGATTGCCGACCCACGAGGTATGGTGATCAGCCAGACGATGACCAGCCCCGAAGGCTCCATTCGGATTCCTCTCAATGCCTCTCGCGCACACGAGACGATGTCGGGACGTTTCCTGTCCGAGCATCAGGGGGGCGTCCAGCAGATCGCGTTCGCCACTCCCGATATCTTCACGACGCTTGAGACGATGCAGGCGCGGGGGCTGCCCATGCTCAAAATCCCGGCAAACTATTATGAGGATCTGGCTTCCCGCTACGATCTCGATGAATCGCTGCTGGAAGCGATGCGCGAACGTAACGTGCTCTACGATCGTAACGAGGACGGTGAGTTCTTCCACGCTTACACCCGGACGTTCATGGGGCGCTTCTTCTTCGAAGTGGTAGAGCGCCGCAATGGCTATTCGCAGTTCGGTGCCGCCAACGCGGGGATTCGCCTGGCTGCGCAGGCCGGTCAGAAGCCCTGACCGTTAACCGGCGTGCAATGATCGGCTGTCACAGAAGGAATGACAACGTGCCGCTACGAGATGTGCCACAAGAGGGAAGACGCATGCGCCTGGGTTTGATTGGCAAGGGAATTCTTCACTCGAGTTCACCCGATCTCCACACCCGGTTGGGGCGTTTCACGCAGCTCTCCGTCACCTACGATCTGTTCGATACGCTGGTGGAGCCGATCGAGTCACTGGCATCGGCCGTCACCGAGATTCGTGCCTCGGGCTATCGTGGCATCAATGTGACGTATCCCTATAAAGAATCGGCACTGGCACTGGCGGATCGGCACGGAGAAGGTGCAGCGCTGGTCGGGGCTGCCAATACGCTGGTCTTCGAAGCCGACGGCATTCGCGCCGAGAACACCGATTTCACCGGCTTCATCAGCGGCTATCGCGCTACGGTGGGAACGCGTTCGCCGGGCCGTGTGCTGCTGATGGGGACCGGCGGCGTCGGCAAGGCCGTCGCCTTCGGCCTGGGTAAACTCGGAGCCGAAGAGGTCCGGCTGGTGGATCTGGATACCGCCAAGGCGGGAAAGCTCGCGGACCAGCTCAACGAGGCCGGATTCAACGCCAGCGTGCTGGCATCGGCGGCTGATTCAGCAGCACTGGAGGCTGCCATGTCCGAGTGCGATGGCCTGGTCAACTGCACGCCGATCGGCCATGAGAAGAGCCCTGGATGCCCGTTTCCCGCTGACGGCATCCGTGCCGATCAGTGGCTGTTCGATGCCGTCTACGTCCCTGCCGTGACCGAGCTGATCGCTGCCGCTCATGATTCGGGAGCACAGGTCATCAGCGGGGTCAGCCTGTTCGTCTTTCAGGGGATCGATGCCTTCAAGTTCTTCTGCGACGACGCGAAGACGCATGCCAGTGTCGACGCGCAGGCCGCAACGTTGTTCGATCACTATCGGCAAACGCTCGCTCGATAACCGGTGTGTTGATCCTCTTCGTGACGACCGAGCCCGTGACCACCAGGCTGGACGTCACATCGCGTCAGATGCCAAACGTTGTCGGGACAGGAACTCTACATGTTCGATCACTTCTTTCGTCATCCTTTCATGAGCCGTACGGGGATCGACGCCCTGCGTGCCGAATGTGTCGTCGCCGCGCTATGCCAGGTGGAACTGGCGTTGGCCCAGGCTGAAGAGAGCGAGGGCGTTTTGACCGCGGGCACCGCCGAGGCGCTGGCCAGCGCGCTTCGCCCCGAAGCGTTTGATCTCGAGGCGCTGGCGGATGATGTCGGCAAGGGCGGCAATGTCGCCATTCCTTTCGTCAAACAGGCCAAGGCGATGTTGCCGGAGAGGCTTAGGTCGGCCTTTCATCACGGCGCCACCAGTCAGGACATTGTCGATACCGCGCTGATGCTGCTGTTGAAACCACGCCTGGAGGCCTGCCTCACGCATCTGGCGAAACTGCGGCGGGCGCAGGGTGAACTGATGCGACGTCATCGCGATACGCCGATGATTGGCCGGACCCTGATGCAACAGGCGCTGCCGATCACCTTCGGCGTCAAAGTCGCGCAGTGGGCGTGGGGGATGGTTCAGGCGGAACGTCGATTGCAGAGGGTTGTGGACACGGGGCTCTACGTGCAGTTCGGCGGTGCGGTGGGAGTTCATTCCGGACTGGACGCGAGCGGAATGACGGTCATGGCCGATCTCGCGCGAATTCTGGCGCTGGCCGAGCCCATGTTGCCCTGGCATACCGACCGCCAACCGGTTCTGGAACTGATCGGCGCCGTGGATGCCGTGGCGGTTGCAGCGGAGAAGACGGCGCTGGACATCGCGCTGCTGTGTCAGAGTGAAATCGGCGAGCTCAGCGAGCCTGCCGCGCCCGGTGTGGGCGGTTCCTCGTCGATGCCGCACAAACGTAACCCGGTCGCCTGCGCTCGCATTCGTGCTGCGGCGCGACAGATTCACGCGCATCACGGCGTGATTCTCAATGCCGGGGCGCAGCCGCTGGAACGGGGGCTGGGAGAGTGGCATGCCGAGTGGGCGCCGCTGTTGGACGCCGTGATCAGCCTGGAAGGGGCGCTGGAATCGATGGTGCCGCTGATCGAAGGACTGGAAGTCCATGAAGAGGCGATGACCCGTAATCTGCATGTTAGTGGCGGGGTGGTCATGACTGAGCCGGCGACGCGTCTGCTGTCGCGCATCATGGATAGCGGCAGGGCACGGAATCTGGCACAACGAGCCAGTGAAAAGGCGCGGCAGGAACGTCGCGATTACGCTGGAGTGCTGCTCGAAGAACCTGACGTTGCTGGTCGTCTCGACGTCGATACCGTGCACTCCGCACTGGCCATTGACCTATACATTGGTAGTAGTGGCGTTCAGGTGGATCGGTTGCTCTCACGCCCTGATTTTCAATAACGTTATGATTTAAATTGATAAAATATATCTTGAATCAGAACGGCCCATGGCGGGCCGTTTTTGTAGGCATTTGACCTCGCTTTAGCAGCTCGATAGCTTTAGTTCGTATCACAAACCTATGTTCGTTATGCGGCATTTGATTTTGCGCAACGTTCGACTTGTGCGGCGACCGATTCGGCGCATGACGAAAATGACAGTCTCGGAGGGGTAGTACGATGTCAATGGCGATCTGGAAAGCGTCGGTCTGGAAAGTGGCCACGGTCGGTGGATTGATGAGCGTGACGGCGCTGGCGCAGGCCGAAACCATTCGTTTTGCGCACGTCGACCCCGATGACTGGCAAAACTCCAAGAAGGGCGCCGCGGCCGCCATGTTCAAGGCGGCAGTCGAGGCCAAGAGCGATGATCTCACCGTCGAGCTCTACCCCGCTGGCGCGCTGGGTGATGAGGACGAAACCGTTCAGCAGGCGATGGACGGTATGACTCAGGTCGTGATGGTCTCGGGCGCGATGTCCAAGATCTGCCCGGCGGCGGGCGTTCTTGATATTCCTTACATGTTCGATACTGCCCCTCAGGCCTGGAAGGTGCTCGATGGTCAGTTTGGTGACGAGCTGGCGAAGCATTGTCTGGAACAAACGGGCTTGCGCACTCTGGCATACGGCGAGACCGGCTTTCGCAATTTCACCAACAGCGATCACCCGATCAAGACTCCTGCTGACATGAAAGGGCTGAAGTTTCGTGTTCAGGACATCCCGCTCTACGTCGAGATGGTCAAGGGGTTGGGTGGGGAACCTGCGCCGATTCCGTGGTCCGAGACGCCGACTGCGCTCTCCACCGGCGTCGTGGATGGTCAGGAGAATCCGGTCAGCACCATCTACAACAACAACCTGTACGAACTGCAGCAGTACATGACGTTGGATCGACACATCTACGCGACCGACTTCCTGTTGATCAACGACCAGTATTTCCAGTCGCTTTCTCCCGAGGACCAGGCGATCGTCGAGGAGGCCGGTAAGCTGGCCGGCAACATGGGGCGCTCCATCCAGGAGTTCACCGCTGCCAAGGGGCTCAAGGCCGTCCAGGAAGCCGGTATGGAGGTTTACACTCCGACGCCTGACGAGATGGACCAGTTCCGCGATGCGGCTCAGCCGCCGGTCATCGAGTGGCTGAAAAGCGATCTCGGCGACGAGGCCAACTGGATCGACAAGCTGCAGGAGAATGTCGACCAGGTCCGGTCCCAAACTCAGTCACAGTAAAGGGATGGCCCGGCGGGGAGACCCGTCGGGGCGGCGGGTCTGTCTCCCAGAGCCTGTTTCGAAGAGTTCGTCTCGAGGCCCGGTCTGGAAACCCAGCCTCAAAATTCAGCCTCGAAGCCCCCGTCTGGAAAAACCGAATCTAGTCCCCTATCTGGATACCTCAGGATACATCTATGAGTCGATTCTATAGCCGCTTCCATTCCGGCGTTGAGATGTTGCTTGCAGGCGGTGCGGGGCTCTGCATGGCGCTGTTGTTCGTGATTATTTTCGCCAATGCCGTGCTGCGATACTTTGTCGGCAGCTCGTTGGCGTGGGGCGGGCAGTTGCCGATTTTCCTGGGAATCTACGGGGTCATGTTCGGCGTGGCACTGGCCTATCTGCAGGATCGTCATGTGCGTCTGGGACTGCTCGTGGATTTCCTGCCGCTCAAGGCCAGAGAGGGACTCCTTGCCCTGGTCGATCTCTCGGTCATCGTGCTTGGTGCGCTGATCGTCCTGTCCGGGGAACGCTTTCTGGAAAGCCGGGGAGGTATGCGGATATCCGGTATGACCGGATTGGCCGATAACGTGACGGCACTCACCGGGTTGCCGATGTTTCAAGCGCTCAAGACCATGGCGCCCTATCAGTTCGCCATGATTCTGGGCGGCGTGCTGCTGTGGCTGGCCGGCATCTTGCGCCTGATCGATCGTGTTCAGGCATGGCGTCAGCCGGCTGTCGAGTCATCCATGTCCAAGGGAGGTGTGTGACATGGTCTATGCCATCTTGCTGATCGCACTCGTGATCGGCGTGCCGGTTGCCTTCGCCATTCTCGCGGCACTGTTCTATTTCATGGGCACGGCAGGCTTTCCCTATAGCCTGCAGGGCGTCACTACACAGCTCTTTGGCGGCATGAACTCCTTTTCACTGCTGGCGATACCGCTGTTCATCCTGGCTGGCGAGCTGATGAACGAAAGCGGTATCACCATGCGTATCATCGCGTTCTCAAAGGTCGTCATCGGACGCGTCAAGGGCGGCCTAGCCCACGTCAATATCTGGGCATCGGTGATGTTCGCAGGCTTGTCGGGCTCGGCAGTGGCGGATACTTCCGCCCTGGGGCGGGTTTTCATCCCGGAGATGGAGAAAGAGGGCTATCCGCGAGACTTCGCCGCGGCGTTGACCGCAGCATCATCGGTGATCGGCCCGATCATTCCACCCAGTATCCCGGTGATCATCTACGCCCTGATCGTCAGTGGCGTTTCGGTGCCGGCGCTGTTCTTGGCGGGCGTGGTACCCGGCATTCTGCTGGCACTGTTTCTGTCGCTGTATGTCGTGCTGTTTGCCAGCCACTACCAGAAGCGCCCGGTGGAGATGCCCCGCGAGCAGAAGGTCACGATCCTGATCGATGGCATCATTCCCCTGTTGATGCCGGTGTTCGTCATTGGCTCGATTCTGCTCGGTGTGGTGACGCCGACCGAGGCGGCGGCTTTCGCCGTGGCCTATGCGCTGGTCGTCGGGATCTTCATCTTCCGTAAGATCCACTGGCGCTCTCTGCCGGCGATCTTTTCGCGCACCATGGTCGACAGTGCCGTCATCATGATCATCATCGGTGCCGTCGGCGCGGCCAACTGGCTACTGACTTACAATCGCATTCCCAACCTGCTGACCGACTGGACGCTGTCGTTCATCTCGACGCCATGGACATTCCTGGTTGCCGTGATCCTGCTGTTGCTGGTGGTTGGGCTGTTTCTCGAAGGTATCGCCGCCATGCTGGTGCTGGTACCGATCCTGCACCCGATCGCCGTGAGCCTGGGCATCGACCCAGTCCATTTTGGCATCGTGGTGATCTTCAACCTGATGATCGGTCTCATTACCCCGCCCATGGGGCTCTGTCTGTTCGTCGCCGACTCCATTGCCAATGTCGGGATGATGCGGATGACAAGACGCATCCTGCCCATGTTTCTGGTCCAGGTCGTGGTGTTGTTGATCGTCGCCTTCGTGCCCGTCGTGGTGACCGGGCTTCCTCATTTGCTGGGGCTGTAATTGCTGAGAATCATTGACCTGAGAATCATGACTCGAGAACTGTGACCAGGAACATGGCTTAGCGTCATGACGACACGATCCGCTCGATAGCGCTCGAATCCGGTATCCCGACATTGCGTCGGGGTATTGCGCTCGGGCGAGTCGTTTGTCCTTTGATTCGACTCTCCAACGATTCGCTTCCATCGGTTCGTCTCCTATCGGCTCGACTTCGGGGGATGTTCATCGATCTCAGATCCTGTCTGGTCTTGACCCTGTGCCACGAATGATGCCGGTCCCGTTGCCAGGAGCAGGGCTGCCTGCGCCCCCGCTTGCCTCCAGTAGACCGTGTCCGGGTAATGACAGAGGGCATCGATGCACTCAAAAAATTCCTGCTACCCCTTATACATTGGTCGTAATTTTTCCGGCGGGAGCGCCCGTTTGGTGACTGCTGGATAACAACTAAGCAACTGATTACTTGGTTTTTATTGTCTTTTTCAAAGCGTCATGGCGATGAGATTTTCCGATTTTTCCCTGTTTGACCACAGGGTATCGAGACGATAGCTTTGTTCGTATCACAAACCAGTGTTCGTTTAGCGAACACTATCGAGAGTCGAACGCACATGGCTGAATTTCTCTCTCTGCGCGACGCTGTTGCGCGTTACGTCGAGGATGGTGCGACCCTTGCCATGGAAGGGTTTACCCATCTGATTCCCTTTGCCGCCGGTCATGAAGTGATCCGCCAGCGCAGGCGTGATCTCACGCTGATCCGGATGACGCCGGATCTACTCTACGACCAGATGATCGGTGCCGGTTGCGCCAAGCGGTTGATCTTCTCCTGGGGGGGCAATCCCGGTGTCGGCTCGCTGCATCGGCTACGCGACGCGGTCGAGAAGGGCTATCCCCATCCAATCGAGATATTCGAACACAGCCATGCGGCCATGGCCTGCGCGTTCGAAGCCGGCGCGGCCGGGCTACCGCTTGCGGTGCTGCGCGGCTATGTCGGCAGCGATCTACCCAAGGTCAACCCTCAGATCCGGTTCATCGAGTGTCCGTTCAGCGGCGAGCGCCTGGCGGCAGTGCCGTCGGTGCGGCCGGACGTGGGCATCGTTCACGCGCAGCGGGCCGATCGCCAGGGCAACGTGCTGGTCGAGGGCATCGTCGGTGTACAGAAGGAAGTCGTGCTGGCGGCCGAGCGTAGCATCGTCACGGTCGAGGAGATCGTCGATGATCTCGCCGCCGGCCCCAATGCCTGCGTGATTCCAGGCTGGGCGATCGATGCCATCGTGGTAGCAGAACGCGGTGCCTATCCATCCTACGCCCACGGCTACTATCCGCGGGACAACGCCTTCTACAAGGCCTGGGACGCCATCGCCCGCGATCGCCAAGCCTTCGATACGTGGCTTCAGGACCATGTCTTCAGTCAGGGAGACGATGCATGAGCGATACGACTGTCACTCGACCCTATACCGCCGCCGAAATGATGACCGTGACCGCCGCCCGGGCGCTGAGCAATGGCTCTACCTGTTTCGTGGGCATCGGTCTGCCCAGCGAGGCGTCCAATCTCGCGCGCCTGACGCACGCCCCGGAAGTGGTGTTGATCTACGAATCCGGCACCTTGCAGACCCGGCCCGATGTGCTGCCGCTGTCGATTGGTGATGGCGAGCTATGCGAGACCGCGCTGACCACGGTCTCGGTGCCCGAAATGTTTCGCTACTGGCTGCAGGGCGGTCACGTCGATGTCGGCTTTCTCGGCACGGCGCAGATCGACCGTTACTGCAACCTCAACACCACACTGATCGGCGACTATCGCGAGCCCAAGGTGCGGCTGCCGGGCGGCGGCGGGGCGCCAGAGATCGCGACCTGTGCTCGGGAAGTGTTCATTACGGTCAAGCACTCGACACGCACCTTTGTCGAAGCGGTGGATTTCGTTACGACGGTCGGCTTCGGCCGCGACGGAACCGCGCGCAACGGTGTGCCCAACATCGGCCGTGGGCCAACCCGCGTGATCAGCGATCTCTGCGTGATGAAGCCGGACCCCGAGACCAAGGAGCTGGTAGTGGTCTCGCTGCATCCCGGGGTCACTCGCCAGCAGGTGCAGGAGGCGACCGGTTGGGAGATTCGTTTCGCCGCGACGCTTGAGTCGACACCGGAACCGGATGACACCGAACTGACGGTTCTGCGTGAGCTCAAGGCGCGTACCGACCGTCACCATGCGGGCGATCAGGCTGGTGGACGCGCCGACGACCAGGCAGACGATCAAGCGGACAAGGGTGCCAATTCATGAACGACGTCTATCTGTGCCACCCGCGCCGCACCGCCGTCGGCAAGTTCGGCGGTGCGCTGTCATCGCTGCGGCCCGACGACATGGCGGCGCGCATCTTCGAGGCCGTGTTACGCCAGGCGCCGGATCTCGATCCCGCCGCTATCGATGACGTGATCATGGGCTGCGCCAATCAGGCAGGCGAAGATAATCGCAACGTCGCGCGCATGGCGTTGCTGCTGGCTGGGTTGCCCACCAACGTGCCGGGTTCGACCATCAATCGCCTGTGCGGTTCGAGCATGGATGCCATCGGCACCGCGGCGCGGGCGATTCGCGCCGGCGAGGCGAATCTGATGCTGGCCGGCGGGGTCGAGTCGATGTCGCGGGCACCGCTCGTGGTCGGCAAGGCCGAGACCGCCTTCTCGCGCACCCAGGTCCTGGAAGACACCACCATTGGCTGGCGGTTTATCAATCCGCTGCTGAAAGCGCAGTACGGCGTCGATTCGATGCCGGAAACGGCGGAAAACGTTGCGGAACAGTTCAATATCTCGCGGGACGATCAGGATCAGTTCGCCTTTGATTCTCAGCGCAAGACCAAGCGCGCCCAGGACAGCGGCCGCCTGGCGCTGGAGATCGAGCCGATCGAAATTCCCCGGCGCAAGCAGGAAGCGCTGATCTTCGATACTGACGAACACCCGCGAGCGACCAGCCTGGAGAAGCTCGCCACACTACCAACCCCATTTCGTGCCGCCGGTTCCAGCGTTGCCGGCACCGTCACCGCCGGCAACGCCTCCGGTGTCAACGACGGTGCGGTAGCGATGATCGTTGCCAGCGAGGCGGCGGTGAAGCGTTACAACCTGGTGCCGATGGTGCGAATTCACGGCATGGCCACCGCCGGCGTCGAGCCCCGCATCATGGGTATCGGCCCGGTGCCCGCCTCGCAGAAGTTGCTCAAGCGCCTGGGCATGACGCTCGATCAGCTCGATCACATCGAACTGAACGAAGCCTTCGCCTCCCAGTCGCTGGCGTGTCTTCGCGAACTCGGTCTCGATGACAACGACCCGCGCGTCAACCCCAATGGCGGCGCGATTGCGCTAGGGCACCCGCTCGGCATGTCGGGCGGTCGCATCATCACCAGCGCCATGCACGAACTGCAGCAGAAAGGCGGTCGCTTCGCGCTTTGCACCATGTGTATTGGCGTCGGACAGGGGATCGCCACCGTTCTCGAGCGGGTGTGATCGACGTCGATAGCTCGATTTAGGGAAGGATTTTCGATGGAAGCGGTTACCCGTTTTTCCGTGCATATCGTGCAGCGTTATCTGCCCAGCGCGTTCGTGTTGGCGGTGATTCTCACCGCTATCGTCTTCGTTCTCGGCATGACGCTGGGGGGCCAGTCGCCGATGGCGATGGCCGGTTACTGGGGCGACGGTTTCTCGTCGCTGTTCAAGTTCGGCATGCAGATGGTGCTGGTGCTGTTGACCGGCTATGTGCTGGCGCTGACGCCGGTGATGCAGCAGTTGCTGAGCGGATTGACCCGGCAGGCCAGTACGCCTCGTCAGGCGCTGGTGCTGACGATCGTGGTCAGCTTTGTCTGTTACTACCTCAACTGGGGCTTCGGTATGGTCGCGGGGGCGATTCTGGCCCGCGAGATGGGGCGCCGGGTCGCGATTCACTTCCCGTTGCTGGTTGCCGCCGCTTACGGTGGCGAGCTGGTGCGGGGTCCGTCTTCCTCGATTCCGCTGGTCATCGCCACGCCGGGGCACTTCATGGAGGATGCCATTGGCATCGTCCCGGTCTCCGAGACGCTCTATTCGAGCTGGAACATCGTGCTCACCCTGGCGCTGCTGGGATTGCTGGTGCTGTTTTTCGTGCTGCAGAAACAGCCCGACAAGATCGTGCGCCTGGAAACGTCGGATGCCGATGACGAGGGGAATGAATCGGATGCTCGTCACGATGGCAGCTTCTCGGATCGCATCGAGAATAGCCGCCTGCCGACACTATTCATGGGCCTGTTGGCCGCGGTCTATCTGGTCGGTCAGATGATCGCTCAGGGATTCAGTCTCAACCTCAATACCGTGATCCTGATCTTCCTGGCGCTCGGCCTGTTGCTGCATAACAGTCCGGCGGCCTATCTCAGTGCTGTCGAAAAGGCTGTCGGCGCGGCGCGCGGCATCATCGTGCAGTTTCCGCTCTATGCCGGAATCGCCGGAATGATGACCCATGCCGACCTGGTGACCCAGTTCTCGGAAATGATCATCTCATTGGCGACACCGGAGACATTCCCGCTGTGGACGTTTCTTTCCGCCGGGGCGGTGAACTTCTTCATACCCTCCGGCGGCGGCCAGTGGGCTATCCAGGGGCCGATCATGATGCAGGCCGCGGCCGCTATCGGTGCCGATCCCGCTCGCACGATCATGGCATTTACCTGGGGCGATGGCTGGACCAACCAGATCCAGCCCTTCTGGGCGCTGCCGCTGCTGGGCGTTGCCGGGCTGTCAGCGCGTGACATCATGGGCTACTTGTTGATCTGGCTGGTGATATCCGGCGTGGCGATTGCCGGCACCTTCGTCGCGCTGGCGACTTTCGCCTGACAGGAAACACTGACTTCTCGAGGACCGCGACATGCCTTTTGCCAACATTGAAGCGCGTACCGTTGCCTACCGGTTGCTGGGTGCCGAGGCCAACCCGCTGGTGGTTCTGGCTCATCCACTCGGGATGACCCAGGCGGTATGGGACGACCTATTGCCGCAACTGCTGCCGCACTATCGCGTGCTGACCTGGGACCTGCCGGGCCACGGTGCCAGCCAGGCCTGGCCTGCGAACGGCGGCGCGATAACGCCGGCGCGGCTGGCCGGCGAAGTACTGGACCTGGTGCAGCTCGCCGGTGTGGAGCGCTTCCACTTCGTCGGCACCTCGATCGGTGGCGTCATCGGTCAGCAGATGATCGCCGCGCATGGCGAACGCCTGCTGTCGGCCACCCTGACCAATACCGGCGCCGTGATCGGCAGCCCGGAACTGTGGAACACCCGAGCGCGGCGCGTCCGTGACGAAGGGTTGGCAGCGATGGCCGGTGAGATCGTGCCACGCTGGTTCGCGCCGACACGGATCAAAGCCGAGCCGGCGCTCAAGGACGGCTGGTGCATTCAGATGGGGTGCGGCGACGCCGAGTCCTACGCCCGGCTGTGCGAGATGCTGGGTCGGGACACCTTCGTCGGGCGCCTGAGCGGCAAGCATGTGCCGATCCGCTTGTTCGGTGGCAGCGAGGATGCGGCAACGCCGCCGGCGA
Source organism: Salinicola sp. CPA57 (assembly GCF_003206035.1). Classification (NCBI taxonomy): domain Bacteria; kingdom Pseudomonadati; phylum Pseudomonadota; class Gammaproteobacteria; order Oceanospirillales; family Halomonadaceae; genus Salinicola; species Salinicola sp. CPA57. The sequence goes on along the minus strand of NZ_PZJR01000019.1, from coordinate 87,782 downwards.
CGCTCGAGGCATTGGCTGCAGAGTGCGACGGCGCGCCGCTGGAGATATTCGACGGCGTCGGGCACGTGCCTTCGGTGGAGGCGCCCGAACGATTCGCGGCTTTGCTACTGGCGACATTGGCGGTGGAGCTTGGCGATGTCGGCGAGCGCGGCGTCGATTACTCGACCGGGCTTGAGACTCGCAAGCAGGTGCTCGGCGAGGAGCACGTCGCTCGCTCGACGGAGAATGCCACCAGCCTGGATGCGCCTTTCCAGCAGATGATCACGCGGCTGGCCTGGGGCGAGTTGTGGAGTAACAACGACCTGAGCCGGCGAGAACGCAGCATGATCACCACTGGCATTCTGGCCGCGCTGGGTCGGGAAGAACTGGTGCTGCATCTCAAGACTGCCAAGCGCCTCGGTCTGAGTGAAGCCGAACTTCGCCAGGTACTGATGCACGTGGCCATCTACGCCGGCGTTCCGGCAGCCAATCACGCCTTCTCTCTGGCCAAGCAGCTGGGGTGGGGAGAGGAGAGCGAGTGAGAGCATCAGTTCTCGCCGAGTTCGCAAGACGAACTAACGTTCGTCTAATGGACGAAGTGCGGCTGGCCCGCAAAGATATCAGTCGATATTGAAAAACCGCCGGATAACAGGGACTCGACCATGAACCGCATCTTCGCTCGCACCGTTCTCGCACTCTCGGTAGCTGGAGCGGCCGCTGCCGCCCAAGCCGACACCACGCTTCGCATGTCGCATTTCTGGCCAGGTGGTTCGGCCATCAACCAGCAGATCTTCGAGAAATGGGCCAAGACCATCGAAGAGGAGTAGGGCGGCTCGCTGAAGGTCCAGAACTTCCCCTCGCAGACCTTGAGCCAGGCCGACGAGACCTACGATGCCGCGGTCAATGGCATTGCCGATATCGGCATTACCGCCCAGGGCTATACCAACGGTCGCTTCCCGCTCAGCCAGATCGTCGAGCTGCCGGGTGTCGCCGAGTCGGCTCCGCAGGGTGCCTGCGTGTTGCAGACGCTTTACGACGACGGCCAGATCAGCGGCGAGTATGACGATTCCCATGTGCTGTTCATGTTCACCACCGGGCCGGGCTATATCCATACCAAGGAAACCGACGTGCAGAAGCCGGCGGACCTCGAAGGCCTGCGCATCCGCCGACCCACCGCGGTCGCCGGAGACATTCTCGAGAACATGGGCGCTCAGCCGGTGGGCATGCCCGCGCCGGATATCTACACCTCGATGCAGCGTGGCGTGATCGACGGCCTGAGCTTTCCCTGGGAGGGCATGAAAGGTTTCCGTCTCAACGAGCTATCCCGTTATCACACCCAGGTGCCGTTCTACACGCTGATCTTCGTCGCCACCATGAACAAGAACACCTACGAGTCGCTGACCCCTGAGCAGCAGCAAGTGATCGACGACAACTCGGGAATGAAATGGGCGGACAAGGCCGGTCGGGTGTTTGCTGCTGAAGACAGGGCGGGTAAGCAGCAGGCCGAAGAGGCCGGCGATACCATTCGCGTGGTCGACAACCCGCTTGACGACCCCGTTTGGCAGAAGCCGCTCGAGGATGGCATCGACGGCTATTTGAGCGATCTCGAATCGCGTGGTCGCGATCAGGCGCGTGACGTCTACCAGGCCGCGCAGGATGCAAGCCGGGCCTGCGCGCAATAAATTCGGAGCCCGATTCATGCATGCGCTTTTGCGGTTCAGCCGTTGGCTGGAAGTCTTTTCGCGGCTCATCGCCGGCCTCGCCCTGATCGGCCTGTTGGGTGTCACGGTGGTCGACGTGGCGTTGCGTTATCTCTACCGCTTGAGCGACGGGGCCCTCTCGCTGAGCGTGGTGGGTAGCGTGGAGCTGGTCAGCTACCTGATGCTGTTCGCGCTGTTGGCGGCGATGGCCGCCAATGTCGAGAAGAGCCAAGTGGTGGTGGAAGCCTTCAGCCATGGTTTGCGCGATTCCCTCAAGGCGCGCATCGCCGGCGTTTACCTGCTGGGCTTCGTGGTACTGGGGCTGGTTTTGGCGTTTGGGTTATGGGATGCGGCGGCCAGCGCTGCCTCTCACGGCGAGACTACCCAGGACCTGCGCCTGCCGATGGCGCCGATCTATGCCATCGCTTCGGGGTTGTGTGTATTGCTCAGCGTGCGTTGCCTGCTCCACGCCGCGCTCGGGGCGATATTTGCCCACCAAGTGGAGAGCGTCGAATGAGTAGTGAAATGATCGGCGCCCTGGGCCTCGGGTTGCTGCTGGTACTGATGGTGCTGCGCGTTCCAGTGGCATTGTGCATGCTGATCGTCGGCGTCGGCGGCTTTGCTCAGGTGATCTCCTGGGGCGCGGCGCTGTCGATGGTAAAGTCGGTGCCGGTCGAGGTGCTGTCGAACTACAGCTTCAGCGCGATCCCGATGTTCATTCTGATGGGGGTGCTGGCGGCGCATTCCGGCATGGCCGGCAAGCTGTTCAATTCCGTACGGGTGATCTGCGGGGGCTGGAAGGGCGGCCTGGCGATCGCCGCGGTGGGCTCGTGCGGGATCTTCTCGGCGATTTCCGGATCGTCACTGGCCACCGCCAGCACCATGACCCGCGTCGCGCTGCCGGAAATGGAGCGTCATGGTTACAACCGCGGCCTGGCCACCGGGGCGCTGGCCGCAGGCGGCACGCTGGGGATCATGATCCCGCCGAGCATCGCGCTGTTGATCTACGCCATTCTGACCGAGCAGTCGGTGGGCGACATGTTCATGGCCGGGCTGATTCCCGGGCTGATGGGGCTGTTATTCTACGCCCTGACGGTGACCGTGGTGGTGCACCTCAGGCCCTCGCTGGCGGCGTCGGGCGAACGCACCTCGTGGCTCGAGAAGTTCGCCTCGCTGGCCGGACTGCTGCCGTTTTTTGGCGTGTTCCTGGTGATCATTCTGGGCATCTACTTCGGGCTGTTCACGCCAACCGAAGGCGCCAGCGTCGGGGCTTTCGTCACGTTACTCTATGCCCTTCTCAAGGGACTGCGTGGCAGAGAGCTATGGGCCGCGGTACAGGAGACCCTGGCGCTATCGACAGTGGTATTTTTCATGCTGGTGGGCGCCGATACGCTGGGCTATTTCATCTCGGTGTCCCGGATATCATTCTCGATCAGCGACTTCATTTTCGGCCTCTCGTTGTCGCCGATAGTGGTTCTGCTGTGCATCCTGCTGCTGTATTTCGTGCTGGGCATGTTCATGGATTCGATCGCCATGCTGGTGATCACCGTGCCGGTGGTCTATCCGATCATCCAGGCGCTGGGCATAGACCCGATCTGGTTCGGCATCGTCACCGTGCTCACCGTGGAGCTCGGCCTGATCACCCCGCCGGTAGGCATGAACGTGTTCGTGATCAAGGCGATGGCCCCGCATGTGGGGTTGGGTGAGATATTTCGCGGCGTGGCGCCGTTCATCGTCTCGGACTTCGTGCGCCTGGCGCTGCTGATCATCTTTCCGGCGCTGAGTCTCTTCTGGTTGACGCCGTGAAGCTGCCGGATTCCAGGAAGCAAGCTCGTGTACCGCCGGGATCAGGTTGTCCGGCTAACCAGTTCAAACACGCTTTAAGAGTTGGAGAATGACATGCCCAGCAACGATAACAAGCGCTTCGTCGAGCGCGACCGTAACTGGCACCCCCCGGCCTATGCGCCGGGCTACAAGACCTCGGTGGCGCGCTCCCCCAATCAAGCCTACGTCAGCATGCAGGTGCCCAGCGTCTCCGAACTCGGCGGCCCGGATTTCTCGCGCCTGCGCATGGGCCTCCACGACAATGACCTGCTGCTCAACTATCGTGAAGATCCTGCGCGCGCCGGACAGGCCGGGTTGCCCATCGGTGAACGGATCATCATGTTCGGCCGCGTCGTCGATCAGTTCGGCAAGCCGGTGCCCAATACCCTGGTGGAAATGTGGCAGGCCAATGCCGGTGGGCGTTACCGCCACAAGAAGGACGGCTACCTGGCGCCGCTCGATCCCAATTTCGGCGGCGTGGGGCGTTGCCTGAGTGACGGCGAGGGCTGGTATCGCTTTCGCACTGTCAAGCCCGGCCCTTACCCCTGGCCCAACGACATCAATAGCTGGCGTCCGGCGCATATCCACGTCTCGGTGATGGGCCCGTCGATTTCCACACGGCTGATTACGCAGATGTATTTTGAGGGCGACCCGCTGATTCCGCTGTGTCCCATCGTACAAACCCTGCGCGATCCCGAAGCCGTGGAGACGATGACCGGTCGTCTCGACATGGCGCGCAGCCGCTCGATGGATTGCCTGGCCTACCGTTTCGACCTGGTGGTCCGTGGTGAACTGCAAACCTATTTCGAGAATCAGGGGTAAACCATGCAACAGCCGAACTCACAGCCTTGCGCTGCAAACATGCTGCGTGAAACCGCGTCACAGACGGCAGGGCCTTACGTGCATATCGGCCTGGCCCTGGATATTGCCGGCTTGCCGCCGCGCGGGGAAGAAATCTGGAACCGGCTCGCCTCACCCGAAGCCGATGGCGAGGCCATCGAGCTGGTGGGTCGCGTCATCGACGGTAACGGCGACCTGGTGCGTGACGCCTTGCTGGAAGCCTGGCAGGCCGATGCCCATGGCAACTATCAGTACGAGTTCGATCTGCGTGCGCCCTTCAACAGTTTCGGACGCACCGCGACAACGGCGGAGCACGACGGCGAGTGGTGCTTTCACACCGTCAAACCGGGCCAGGTCGCGTGTCGCGACGGTCGCCTGATGGCGCCACATGTCACGCTCGCCATATTCGCTCGTGGCATCAATATCCAGTTGCATACGCGCCTGTATTTCGATGACGAGGTCGACGCCAACGCGGCTTGCCCGGTGCTCAATGCGGTCGAGTCGCCCACACGGCGCCGGACGCTGATTGCCACGCGAGAAGAGGGCAAAGACAAGCCTCGCTACCGCTTCGACATTCGCCTCCAGGGTGAGGGCGAGACGGTATTTTTCGACTTCTGAGCGTGACCGTTTCACCTTACAGGCGTTACCTGATCGTCGGTAACGACTGTCGGAGGTTCTAGCCAGCAGCACTCTCAGGCGGTGTTGCAAATGCTGGCTTCCACCACGTCCAGCGGAGAGTTGAGGTCTCAACTGCTTGTTCATCTCCCGCCACGCTGACGAAACGCCGTCGGCGTCAGCTTGACACTGCGTTTGAAGAAGCGTGTGAAATAGGCCGGTTCCGTGAACCCCAGCCGTTCGGCAACCTGGCCGATGGTCATGTTGGTATAGGTCAAGTGACGCTTGGCCTCGAGAAGTACCCGTTCATGCAGCAGTTGCTGGGCGCTGCGTCCCGCGAGCCGTTGGCAGACCGCGCTGAGGTGCGCGCTGCTGATGCCCAGATGCTCGGCAAGTTCGGGAATGCTGGGCTGCTGATGGTAGTGGGCTTCGATGAGTTGCTGAAAGCGGGCGAGATGCGCTTCGCCGCGTTCATGATGGCGTAAGTGTCGAATTTGACGCCGCGTGGCACGCCGTGAGGCGAGGACCAGAAGGCTTTTGAGCAAGGCCTCGAGCAAGGCATCGCGCCCTTCGGCCGGCAGGCGGTACTCGGCATCGAGCTGGGCAACGAGCGTGGCGATGGGGGCGCGTTCGGCCTGTTCGGCCAATGGATAAAAACCCGCACGCGCCAGCACCTGGCCCTGGGGATGCAACGTGTCGGCGATATGGGCCGCCAGCGGCATCGCCAGGGTGATGATGTGGCCATCGACATCGTGCGAAAAGCGAAACGCATGCACCTTCATAGCGGGGACGACGATCAGCAGTGGCCCCTGGACGCGCTGCACGTCGTCATCGAAGGTCAAGCGGACCTCACCATGGGCGATATGCAGGACATGCACCAGATCGCCATGGCGGTGCGGGCGGATATGCCAGTCATGCAGACGGCTACGTTCGGCGATGGACTCACAGTGCAGCAAGTCCGGTGTCGGCCATTGATGCGTCTCGCCATAGAGTTGGAAGACCGGGATGACACCCTGTCGCCGTGTCGTCATGCCTTTCTCCCTGTGCGACGAAAGTCGGTGCTTCGACCAAAGTTACTTGCCGATCTTGGAAAAGTATAAATTCATCCGAGGTTTGTGTCTTATTCGTGGCTTTTTATCGGTGAAAAATGCAACCCGATGACTGAGCAACGCTCAGAGCCGAATAAGAGGAGATCACCATCAAAACCGAAGTCGCAATCATCGGGGCCGGGCCATCGGGGCTGCTGTTGGGGCAATTGCTGCAGCGCGCGGGGATCGACAACGTTATCCTCGAGCGGCGCAGCGGCGAATACGTCTTGAGCCGCATTCGTGCCGGCGTGCTCGAGCAGGGCATGGTCGATTTGCTGCGCGAAGCCGGTGTCGACCGCCGCATGGACGAAGAAGGCTTGCCGCACGATGGCGTCGAGCTGGCCTTCGACAATCGCCGAGTGCGTATCGACCTGGCGGCGCATACCGGCGGCAAGCGGGTCATGGTCTATGGCCAGACCGAAGTGACGCGTGACCTGATGGAAGCGCGCGAGGCCGAGAGCGGAAAGACGCTCTATGAAGTGAATAACGTACGGCCCCACGACCTCGACAGCGATGCGCCCTATGTGACGTTCGAGCATGACGGCGCAACACGGCGGCTAGATTGTGACTATATCGCGGGCTGCGACGGATTCCACGGCGTCTCGCGCCAGTCGATTCCCGAAGACCGGCTGAAGACCTTCGAACGCAGCTATCCGTTTGGCTGGCTGGGTCTGCTGTCCGACACACCGCCCATTTCCGACGAGCTGATCTATGCCCGCCACGAGCGGGGATTCGCCCTATGCAGCATGCGCTCCCGGACGCGCAGTCGCTATTACGTGCAGGTACCGCTGGAAGAGAAGGTCGAGGACTGGTCCGACGAGCGCTTCTGGGATGAACTCCGGCGTCGTCTCCCCGAGGACGTTGCCGCCAATCTGGTGACGGGGTCCTCACTGGAAAAGAGCATCGCGCCGTTGCGCAGCTTCGTGGTCGAGCCCATGCAATATGGCCGCCTGTTCCTGGTCGGCGATGCCGCACATATCGTGCCGCCGACGGGCGCCAAGGGAATCAACCTGGCGGCCAGCGACGTCAATACGCTGTACCGGCTGATGCTCAAGGTGTATCGCGAAGGCCGAACCGACCTGGTGCCACGTTACTCCCGGACCTGCCTCAAGCGCGTCTGGAAGGCCGAGCGCTTCTCGTGGTGGATGACTTCGGTTCTCCACAAGTTCTCCGAGGAAGAGGATTTCGGCGCCCGCATGCAGCAAGCCGAATTGGACTATGTCACTGGCTCCGAGGCAGGGCTGACCACCATCGCCGAGAACTACGTGGGGTTGCCCTATGAAGCCCTGGAGTAAACCATCGATAATGAAGCGGCGGCTCCATCGGCTATTGAAGAGAGCAGGGGGGCGCTATCAGCGCTGGCTCGAACGGCATGTTCGGGATGCCGACCACGAGCCGCTGTTCTGGCTGTGATCGCCATCCCGCTGTCGACGATCCACCTCGCTCATCGCTGCCAGCCAATGACCTCGACCGCCCGCTGTCGATGCGCTTCCGTTACCTGACTGACCAGGCTTCCACCGACGCACAGCACCAGATTCAGCAATAACCCCCACAGGCCGCTGTAGACGCCCAGCGGGCGCAAACCAGCGAAGGTGAAGGCGGCGGCGAGCACGGTGCCGGCGAGCATGCCGATGAACACCGCCTGCGTATTGAGCCGACTCCAGTAGAGACCGAGGATCAGCGCCGGTGCGGTCTGGATCAAGACTTCGAACTTGAGCACGAAGATCTGATAGAGCGTGCCCGGCGGATACCAGGCGATCAGCACCAGCACCACGACCGCGGCGACCCCGACCAGCTTGCCCACCAGGATCTTGCGTGATTCCTCGGCGTTCGGCGCGATGTAACGTCCGTAGAGGTCGTTGGAGACGATCGACGAGAACGTCAGCAGTACCGAGTCGGCGGTCGATACGATCGCCGCGATCACGCCGCCGAACAGCAGCACCATCGCCCAGTAGAAAAAGGCATTCTGGTTGGCGAGCGCGTTGGCCATCATGCCGACCAGCTGTTCGGATTCCGCGGTGGTCAGGTCGGGGAAGGCGGAGATGCCGATGATCCCGACCATGAACACCACACCGGCAGTCAGAAACGGCATATAGGCCATGCGGATGAAGGAGCGCTTGAGCGTCCTTTCGCTACGTGCAGCGAAAATTCGCTGGAAGGCATGCGGATAGATCGCTGCGCCGATGCCGACCAGCACCAGCAGGCAGAACCAGGTAGTGAGGCTTCCTCCGGTCGGCGCGCCGAGTTTCTGCGGGGCCTCGGCGATCATCGTCTCGGCCGCTGTGGGCAGCCCGCCCAGATAGATCAGCGAGCCGATCAGCAGGGTGAACACGCCGAACAGCAGGGCGATGCCCTGGATCGTGTCGGTGTAGGCCACCGAACGCATTCCGCCCAGCCAGCTGTAGGCGACCATGATCACGATGAAGAACACCACGCCGACCTGATAGGGGATCGTGCCGCCGGTCAGGCCGGAGACGCCCTGACCGATGGCGACGAACTGTTCGAGCAGATAGTTGCCCAGCCCGTAAAGCATCAGGATCGCGGCCAGGATCGTGACCTTCTTCGAGCGGAAGCGAAGATCGATCCAGTCCACCGGCGTCAGCAGGTTGAAGCGCCGGCCCAACGCATAGAGCCTGGGCGCGAACAGCAGATAGACCATGATGATCATGATGAAGAACGGCACCGAGACCAGATACTGATAGCCGAGGCGATAGGCCGTTGGCGGGTAGCCGACCACGGTGTTGCCGCTGTATTGGGTGGCGAAAAAGGTGAAGAAAAGCACCATGACGCCGAGGCCGCGCCCGCCCAGATAGTACTCGTCGAGACTCTCGCGAACACCACGGTTGCGCAGGAAGGCATAGACGCCCACGGCCAGCATCAGGCCGCCGTAGAGCATCAACACCAGGATGCCGGACCACCCGCTGAAGGCCAGTTCCACTTCCATCGTCACAGCTCCTCGTCTTCGTCGGCGCCGGTTTCCCACTGGGTCATCACTACCCAGGTAATGAAGATCGACAAGGCAAGCGAGGCGAGCAGGATGATCAGCGCCCAGTAGGGAACGCCGAAGACCAGCGGCGACCAGGAACCGGCGGGGAAATACCAGGGATTGATCAGGGCAAAAAGCACGACGAAGCCGATCCAGACCAGCGGTTTCCTGACCGGCTCACTGATATTTTTCTTCATGGAGGTACCTCGGTAGCGTGCGCGATGGCAGGACGAATTCGGCGCAATAGACCGAAAAATGCCACAGGCGGCGAGCGAGGGAACTATAGCCATCCGTGGCGACGGATGGCCATTATCGTTTGGCAAAGCGGGGCTTCGTCTATGGCGAAGATGTGCGACATTGGTCGCAAATAATGTCGTTTGAAAAGACCGTGCTGCCCGAGCAACGGACGATCGATCGCCGTACTGCTATCGTCTTCTCAGCATCCAGGTGGCGCCCACGGCAGAAATCAGGCAGCCGGCGGCCAGATAGATCGCGACGGGAGTCCAGCTGCCGTCATAGAGATCGACCAGGGCGGCGGCAATGAACGGGGTGAAGCCGCCGCCGATCACGCTGGCGACCTGATAGCCGACGCCGGCTCCGCTGTAACGGTAGGCGGTGCCGAACAGCTCGGCGAAAATCGGCTGCTGTACGCTGACTACCATGTCGTGAGCGAGGTTGGCGAGCGCCACGGCGAAGATCACGATCCACAGGATCGAACCGGCCTGCAGCGCCATGAAGAACGGGAAGGCGGCCAGCACGCCGACGATGGCGCCGGTGATGTAGACGCGCCGACGCCCCAGTGTATCCGCCAGGAACGCGAACAACGGGATGGTGACGCAGCTGATCGCGCCGACCAGCAGCCCGATATGCAGAAACAGATCCCGCGACAGATCGAGATAGCCGGTGGAGTAGCTCAACGCGAAAGTGGTCACGATGTACATCGTGAACAGTTCGGCCAGACGCATGGCGATGATGGTCCCGAAGGCGCCGGGATGGCGTTTGAGCGCCTCGATGATCGGTGGCCTGGCCGGCTTCTGGTCATTGCGTTCGACCGCTTCGACGAACTCCGGTGACTCCTCCAGGCTGGAACGGATCTTCAGCGCCACCAGCACCAGCACCACGCTGAACAGAAACGGCAGGCGCCAGCCCCAGGCCGTGAAGTCGGCATCGCTCAGCCAGTAGCTGAGCAGCGAAATGCTGCCGGTGGCCAGGATCAGGCCCACGCCGTAACCCACCTGCACGCCGCTGGAGTAGAACGCGCGTCGGCCTTTGGGTGCACTTTCCACGGCCATCAACGCCGCGCCACCCCATTCGCCGCCGACGGCAAACCCCTGGATCGCCCGCAGCGTCACCAGCAGAATTGGCGCCCACACGCCGATCTGGGCATAGGTCGGCAGCAGGCCGATCAGCGCCGTCGCGCCGCCCATCAGGATCACCGTCAGGATCAGCATGCGCTTGCGACCCAGTCGATCGCCGTAATGACCGAAAACCAGCCCGCCCAGCGGGCGAAACAGAAAGCCGACGCCGAAGGTTGCCAGCGCCGCCAGCGTGCCGGCCGCCGGGCTGACATTGGGAAAGAACTGCGAATTGAAGACCAGCGCGGCGACGATGCCGTAGAGCAGGAAGTCGTACCAGTCGACCACGGCACCCACGAAGCTGCCGATGGCGGCGCGTCGGGCCTGGCTTGTCGAGTGGGCTGGTGTGGTGGTCGTTGCGTCTACGCTCATCCGGAACTCTCGGTCGTCGGTGTCTTTATATCCAGGCGTGTCGACAGGGTGTGGCATCGACACGTTGGCGGCGCCGTATCTTACGTCATTGAATGAAGAGACACAGGTTCAAACCTGAACCGTAATGCCCGCGTGCTCGTTAGCTTCCCTTCCGACGTCTTTGATGCCGACATCTCTTATTCCGACATCTCTGATTCCGCCAGCTTTCATTCCGACAGGATCTGAATCTCCCGATCCCAGCGGCGTAGGAACGCCTGCCGGCGCAGCGGATCGACGAAGGCGAGCAGCGTGGCATTGATCGGAATCGGGTAGAGATGATCGCCGACCTGATCGCGCAGCCGCTGGGCGGTGTAGGGGCCGATCACGTCGTCGCGGACGCTGAACAGCGGAGTCTGGCCGGCCAGGATATGCTGGCCGCGTCGGCTGAGCAGAAAGCGGACGAAACGCTTGGCCGCCGCCGGATGTGGCGCGTCGCGATGGATGAATGCCATGCGCATCAGCACCAGTGAGTAGTCGTTGGGGACCTGGACGATGATGTCGGGATGGGTCTGGGCCCAGAGCAGTGCATAGGAGCCCAGCAGGTTGTAGCCGAGCCAGTAGCGGCCGTCGCTGAGCCCTTCAAGCATGCGCTGGGTGGTGGTTTCGAGCTGCACGTCGGCGGCGCCCATGGCGGCGATCAGATCCCACATTCGCGGCGTGTAGCGGGCGTCCTGTTGAAGCAGGGTGTAGCCGACCCCGCTGTCGCGCGGCGAATAGCTGACCACGCGGCCGTCGAGCCACTGGCGATAGTGGGTCAGCAGATCGAGCAGGTCGCGGTGGGTCTCCGGCGGCGGCATGTGCGAGGCCAGTTCGAGGCGATAGGCCATCACCACGGGTTCGAATGTGAAGCCGAAGACTTCGTTGCGCCATTTCGCCCAGGCCGGCCATTGATCGACCTCCGGCGCCTCTAGCGGCTGGGCGATGCCTTCGTTGCTGAGCGCCAGTTGCCACGGCATCGCCGAGCTGATCACCACGTCCGGCGGCGAATCGTGATCCCGGGCGCGCTGGTCGACCTCCAGTGTCGAGCGGTCGCGATAGTCGAGATCGATCTGCGGATTCTCGACGGCGAAGGCGGCCAGCACCGGTTCGACGATCTGACGATCCAGCGCGGCTTCGATGAGCAGCTTTTCGTCCGCCTGGGCTATGTCAACGCCGCCGACAACGAGCCATAGCCACAGGCATGAACCCAGGCCAACGTGAAGGCGTCTGTTCATGTCACGCTCCCCTCGGGTGGCCGACAGCGCGGCAATGTCAGAGAAACCTTGAGTCCTCGAGGCTCGCGGTTGGTGACCGTCAACCGGCTGCCATGGCGTAACCCGATGGAATCGGCGATGGCCAGGCCGAGCCCGGAGCCGCGGGTATCCTGGCGTCTTCCGCGCTCGAAAGGCTGAGTCAGACGGGCGAGTGATTCGGTATCGACGCCGGGGCCATCGTCCTCGATGGCCAGCGTCACCCGCTCGGCGGCGCCGTTGGGGTCCTCATCTTCATCGTTGCTGAGCCTCAGCGTGATTTCGCTGCCGGGCGGCGTATAGCGACAGGCGTTGTCGATCAGGTTGTTGAGCAGTTCGTGCAGCGCCCAGCGTTCTCCTTCGACCCAGATCGGTGTGGGCAGGTCGATGGCCAGCCCGAGGTCATGCTCGCGGCTGTCCTGACGATCGGCCCAGTCGACGGCGACTTCCCGCAGCAGTTGATCCAGTGCCAGCGGTTCACGCTCGTGCCCGGGGCCCAGATGTTGCAGTCGGGTCAGGCTCAGCATCTGGCCGGCCAGGCGGCTGGTGCGCTCGGCGCTGTCGTGGACGGTATTCAACGCCTGATACCAGCTGTCCGGGTCACGGCTGGTCAGCGCCAGCTCACTGGTGCTCTGGAGTCCGGCGAGCGGCGTCTTGAGCTGATGCGAGGCGTCGGCGATGAAGCGCAGCAGGGCATCGCGCTGATCGCGCTGATCGGCGAATAGCCGGTTGAGGGTTTCGACCAGCTCCTGCATCTCGCGGGGCACGCCGAGGGTCAACGGGCTGATGTCATCGGCGCGCCGACTGCGCAGCGCCTGACGGAGACGACGCAGCGGCGCCAGCATGGTGCGCATGGCGATGGCCACCAGCGCCGCGGTGATCAGCACCATCGCGGCGAAGCGGGTGGCACTCTTGCGAAACAGCTCCTGCGCCAGCAGGTCGCGGCCGCGCCGGGTATGACCCACCCACAGCTGCACCGGCTCCTGGGTGTCCCAGCCGGCGGAATCCACCTCGCGACCACTGAGACGAATCGGGCGGCCATCGTAGACGGCATCGAGATAGACCGGCTGATGGCGGGCCTGTTCCAGCATCGCGTCGGTGATGGGCAGATCGGCGTTTTGTGTCATCGAGACCCCGTTATCCGCCTGCAGCCAGTAGAACACCCGCTCCTGCCAGCGGGTGGCGAGGATCTGCAGCGCCGAGGCCGGCATTTCCAGGGTCGGCTTCCCTTCCGGCCACTGCAGCGACTCGGCAATGGTCAGACTGGCGGCCTCGAGCTGGCCATCCATGGCCCGGTCCGCTGCCTTGCGAGCGCTGGTGTAGGCCTCGATCAGCAACAGCGTGCCGAGGCCGGCGACGATGACGATCAGCCAGAGCGTCAGACGGCGCTTGAGCGAGGTGTGCGGTGAAATCACTCGTGCCGCGCCTCGTCGAACGTCTCCCGCGAGGCTTCGAGCCGATAGCCCAGGCCGCGCAGCGTGCGGATCGACAGGCCGGACCCCGCTAGACGCTTGCGCAGCCGGCTGACGTAGACGTCCAGAGCATTGGCGCCCACCGCGTCGAAGCCGAATAGCCGGTTTTCCAGCGCCTCGCGCTGAACGATTCGTCCGGCATTGAGCATCAGCGCTTCCAGCAGGCTGAATTCCCGCCTTGGCAGGTCCAGCGAAGTGTCGTTCAACCAGGCGCTGGCCGAGCGGGTATCCAGCACCAGCGCACCGAAACGCACGCTGTTATCGAGCCGCTGCTGGCTGCGACGCAGCAGGGCGCGAACCCGCGCTTCCAGCTCGGTGATCGAGAACGGCTTGGCAAGATAGTCGTCGGCGCCGAGGTCCAGCCCGCGCACGCGATCCTCGAGGGCGTCCCGTGCCGTCAAGATCATCACCGGCGTGGGGTCGGCGTGGGCACGTAACCATTCGAGCACGCCGAGACCGCTGCCATCGGGCAGGCCGAGATCGAGCAGGACCAGATCGAAACGGCCCTGGCGCAGCGCCTGGATGGCATCGTCGACGCGAGCCAGGGCATCGACGGTGTAACCGTGGCGGGTCATCGCCTGGGTCAGCGAGCGCGACAGCAGCGGGTCATCCTCGATCACGAGCAGGTGCATGGCAGTGTCTCGGCGTCATCGAGCTCTTGTCCTATGCGACTAATGTCCTATACGACAAAGGTTTAGATGACAGGTTGATGAAAGGTTAGCGCTCTAGCATCGCGCTGTCGGTAGGCAAAGCCGGCCCGAGTCCGGTGCCCGCCATGAGCTTTGCGAGCATAACAACCCAGGTAGGAGACGCACAGCATGCCAAACTCTCGAATCATTCCTCGCTGGCTGGTCGCCGTCGTGACCGGCGGCGCGCTGCTGGCCGGCGCCGTCCAGGCCCAGGCCAAGCCCCCCGAATGTATCGCACCGGCCAAGCCGGGCGGCGGTTACGATCTGACCTGTCGTCTGGCGGCCAATGGCCTGCAGGAGGCCAAGCTGATCGACGAGCCGATGATGGTCAGCTACATGCCCGGCGGGATCGGTGCCGTGGCCTATAACCATTTGACCGGCGTGCGCGACGACGATCCCAACCTGATCGTGGCCGCCAGCACCGGCGCCGCACTCAATCTGGCGCTGGGCAAGTTCGGTCAGCAGCACAAGGTCGACGACGTACGCTGGCTGGGCGCGCTGGGTGTCGACTATGGGGCCGTGGTGGTTCGCAAGGACGCGCCGTGGAACAACCTCGACGAGCTGATGAAGGCGATGAAGAAGGATCCCTCCAGCGTGGTGATCGGCGCCGGCGGCACGATCGGTAGCCAGGACTGGATGAAAGCCGCGCTGCTGGCCAAGGCCGACGATGTCGACCCGCGCAAGCTGCGTTACGTCTCTTTCGAGGGCGGCGGCGAGGCGCTGGCGGCACTGCTGGGCGAACACATTCAGGTCTTCACCGGTGATCTGGCCGAGCTCAAGCCGCAGCTCGACAGCGGCGAAATCCGCATTCTGGCGGCGCTGTCCGAAGAGCGCATGGGCGGGCCCTACGCCGATATCCCTACCGCCAAGGAGCAGGGTTACGACGTCGAATGGCCGATCTGGCGCGGTTACTACATGGGCCCCAATGTCAGCGATGAAGCCTATAAGCAGTGGGCTGATCGTCTGCGCGAACTGAATGACACCGACAGCTTCAAGAAGCTGCGCGAAGGTCGCGGACTGTTCCCGATGGCCAAGTTCGGTGACGACTTCCACCAGTACGTCAAGCACCAGGTCGCTGACTTCGAGCAGCTCGCCAAGGAAGTGGGTCTGACCCAATGAAACTCGCCGCCGACCGAATCCTGAGTTTGCTGTTGCTCGGTCTGGCGGCGTTCGTCGCCGTCCAGGCCTGGCAGCTGCAGGTGCCTTTCAGCTACGACCCGCTGGGGCCGAAGGCCGTCCCGCTGATGTTGGCGGGCCTGCTGGCGGTGCTGGCGATCGTGCTGTTCGTTCGCCCCGGTGCCAGCGGCGATTGGCCGACGGGGGCGCTGCTGCTTCGCCTGGTCTTCACCATGGCGGTACTGGGCGCCTACGCGGCGCTGTTCATCAATCTCGGTTTCCTGGTGACGACCGCGCTGGTCAGCATCGTCATCGCCTGGCTGTTTGGCGCCACGCCGGTGAAGGCGGTCGTCGGCGGTTTGCTGCTGGCGCTCGGCAGCTACCTGCTATTCACCTATGGGCTGGGAATCTCGCTGCCGACCGGTAGTTGGATCGAGCCGTTGCTGGGAGCCAACTGAATGTTCGATTTTCTGATCCAGGGCTTCGGTGTCGCCCTGACGCCGCTCAATTTGGGGCTGGCATTCCTGGGCGCGCTGCTGGGCACGCTATTCGGCGCGCTGCCGGGCATCGGGCCGATCAACGGCATCGCCATTCTGATGCCGCTGGCCTACACGCTGGGTCTGCCGGCCGAATCTGCGCTCATCCTGCTGGCGGGTATCTACACCGGCTCCGAGTACGGCGGGCGGATGTCGAGCATCCTGCTCAACGTGCCCGGCGATGCCGGTGCGGTGATGACCACGCTGGACGGCCATCCGCTGGCCAAGAAGGGCCTGGCCGGGCCGGCGCTGGGCCTGTCGGCGGTCAGCTCGTTCATCGGTGCCACAGTGGCGATCGTCGGTTTGACCCTGTTCGCGCCGCTGCTGGCGGTCGTCGCGGTCAAGTTCGGGCCCGCGGAATTCTTCGCGCTGATGATCTTCGCCTTCGCCTCGATGTCCGCGATGATGGGCAAGGATCCGCTCAAGACCCTGATCGGCGCCGTGCTCGGCGTGCTGATCTCCACCGTCGGCGTCGACTCCGGCACCGGCGTGCTGCGCTTCACCTTCGACATGCCCGAGCTCTACGACGGCATCGATTTCGTGGTGATGATCATCGGCCTGTTCGCAGTCAGCGAGATTCTGCTGATGCTCGAGCACGCCTTCCGCCATGACCAGGACGGCGAAATGGCGCCGATCGGCCGGGTCATGGTCAAGATGAGCGAAGTGATGTACTGCAAGTGGGCGATCCTGCGTTCCAGCGTGATCGGTTTCGTCATCGGCGTGCTGCCGGGCACCGGCGCCTCGGTCGCCAGCGCCGTGGCCTACACCACCGAAAAACGCATCAGTGACCGCGACAATACGTTCGGCACCGGGGACATGCGCGGTCTGGCCGCGCCGGAAGCCGCCAACAACGCCTCCGCCGCCGGCTCTTTCGTGCCGATGCTGACGTTGGGCATTCCCGGCTCGGGCACCACGGCGATCCTGTTGGGCGCGCTGATGCTCTACAACATCAATCCCGGCCCGATGATGTTCCGCGAACAACCGGTGGTGGTGGGCGGTCTGATCGCCTCGCTCTATATCGGCAACGTCATGCTGCTGCTATTGAACCTGCCGCTGGCCGGCGTGTTCGCCCGCGTGCTGCAGGTGCCGCGCTGGATCCTGGTGCCGAGCGTGGCGATCCTCGCCTTTGTCGGCGTCTACCAGCTTCACTCCGATCTGATGGCGATCTACCTGATGCTGGTCATCGGCGTGTTCGGGTATCTGCTGCGCAAGTTCGGCTTCTCGCTGGCGCCGGTAGTGCTCGGTTTCGTGCTCGGCGGGCTGATGGAAGAGAACCTGCGCCGGGCGCTGTCGATCAGCGGCGGCGACGTCGCCATCCTGTTCCAGTCCGGCCTTTCTATCGGGCTGTGGATCGCCGCCGCGCTGGTGGTATTAGTGCCGATGTTCGCGGGTAAGCTCAAGGCGAAGTTTCTGCCGGCCAAGGCCTCCTGATACGGACACCCAGGATAGTGCTGCAAGTATTCGACGGCCCCGCTCTGGCGGGGCTTTTCCTTTGTCGTCGACTCACGACGCTGAAGCGAGCCCCAATATCGTCGTTGGCAGTTCTAGCCTGGGCCTGACGAGTCCGGCTGCTATAGTGGAGCCTCCCGATGTTCCGGTAATTCGCTATGCGCTTCGATCTCATCTCTCTTAACATCTTTCTCGCAGTTGCTGAGGAAAAGAGCCTGACCCGAGCCTCGAAAAGGGCTCATTTGGCGGTCTCTGCCATCAGCAAGCGAATCGCGGAGCTCGAACATCGCGTTGGCGCGCCGCTCTTCACGCGTTTTGCCCGAGGAGTCGAGCTGACGCCTGCCGGACAGTCGATGCTGACCTACACGCGTCAAGTCTTCGAGACACTGCAACTAATGGAGCAGGAGCTTGGCGACTATTCGTCCGGTATCAAAGGGCAGATTCGCCTGCATGCGACGACATCCGCTCTGGCACAGTTCCTGCCTGAGAGTATTGAAACGTTCACGTCACTTTATCCCGGTATCAAGTTCGATATCGAGGAGCGGGTGGGCGCGGCGATCGTCAGAGCAGTCAGCGATGGGCGCGCGGATCTCGGCGTTTTCGCCAGCCGCACGCCGGCTCCCGACCTGGAAACGATTCCCTATCGTAGCGACGAACTCGCCTTGGCCGTCGCCGTCGATCATGCCCTGGCGGAGCGTGAAGTCGTGCGGTTCAGCGAGGTGACGCGATATGAGTTTATTGCCTCTCATGCCGAAAGTGCCCTGTATGCGTTGACCATGCAGGAAGCTGCCAAACTGAATCTGTCGCTGAAGGTGCGCATTCGGGTCAGCAGTTTCGACTGCATGTGTCAGCTCGTGGCAGGGCGCCTGGGCGTCGCGATTCTGCCGCGTCACGTCATCAACATCTATGCGCAGTCCATTCCCATCGTCGGGCTCAGGCTGGACGAGCCTTGGGCCAAGCGGGATCTGCAGATAGGCATGCGGGATTTCGCGACGCTGCCGGCAACGGCGAAGGCTTTCGTCGAGCATCTCCGCTTGCCTGAAATGTGACTTTACTTGGTGTGCGTTGAAGCATTAGCGCGTCGTTCTCGGACGGAGAACGCTCTCTTAGTGAGGTTTCAATATTGCCTCCAGAGGAGATGCAGTAATTTCCCATGATCGCGATGCCGCCTGGCACCCAAGGAGATCATGGCAGATGTTTCCCACCCCAGAAGAGATAGCGCCGCGCACGCTGAATGTGGCCGGCAAGACATACCGCTACCTGGCATTGTCCGATATCGTCGAGGCCGAGCAACTCTCGCGGATGCCTTATTCGCTGCGAATTTTGCTGGAGAACGTCGCCCGCAGAACGCCGCAGGCGTTGCCGAACTTCAAGGCGTTTCTGACCGGCGTGAGCGAGGAAGGCGAAGTCAGCTATTTTCCCAATCGGCTGATGTTTCACGACACCACCTGTCTGCCGGCGCTGGCCGATTTTGCCGGTATGCGCGACACCGTCGCCGAAATGGGTGGGGACGCCAGACGAATCAACCCGGCCATTCCGGCGGTGCTGGCGATCGATCACTCGGTCATTGTCGAACATTTCGACGAGCCTGATGCCTTCGCGCGCAACCTCGATATCGATTTTCATCGTAACGCGGAGCGTTATCGTTTTCTGAAATGGGCGGAGCGTAGCCTCGACAATTTCCGCGTAGTCCCGCCGGGCACGGGCATCATTCATCAGGTCAACATGGAGTCGTTGGCCACCGTGGTCTGGACCACGCCTGGAGAAGGCGGCGAGCCCGACTGGATTCATCCGGACAACATGGTGGCGACCGACAGCCACACGCCGATGATCAATGCGCTAGGCGTGTTGGCTTGGGGGGTAGGTGGACTGGAAGGGCAGGCGGCGCTACTCGGTGAGCCGGTCACGCTGAGCCTGCCGGAGGTGGTGGGTATCCGTTTGACGGGAGCGCTTTCGCCTTCGGTGACGGCCATGGATCTGGCCCTGCATATCGCCGAGCTGTTGCGAGCGGAGGGCGTGGTCGGCAAGTTCGTCGAATTCCATGGTCCGGGACTCGATTCGTTGAGTCTCGCCGCACGGGGAACGGTCGCCAACATGGCGCCGGAATATGGCGCCACCGTCATGTTCTTCCCGTTCGACGACATCAGCATGGAATATCTGACACTCAGTGGACGTGACGAAGCGCTGCGCGAACGTATCGCGGCCTATCTAGGCGCCCAGGGGCTGTGGCGGCAATCCGACGATCCCGAGCCTAAGTTCGATACCCGGCTTGCGATTGATCTTTCTCGGATCGAGCCCAGCGTTGCCGGGCCGCATCAGCCGCATCAGCGCCATGCATTGAGTGCGCTGTCGAGTTCCTACCGCGACCTGGGGCGCCCGTCGGGCGCGGTTCCGGCGTTGCTAGCGACGAGTCGTAGCGATCAGACCCAAGCCCCTGAGTGGCTCGATTCGCTGGATCATGGCGCGGTGGTGATTGCGGCCATCACCAGTTGTACCAATACGGCCAATCCCGCGGAAATGATTCAGGCCGGGCTAGTGGCGCGCAACGCACGTAAGCGAGGCTTGACGCGGAAACCCTGGGTGAAGTCATCACTCTCTCCCGGCTCCCGCGTGGTCATCGACTATCTGAACACGGCCGGGCTGCAGGCCGATTTCGATGCGCTGGGGTTCGGGCTGACGGGGATCGGCTGCATGACTTGCATCGGCAATTCGGGCAACCTGATCCGTGAAGTCGAGGCCCGTGTCGACGCAGGGCTCGACGGCGTCGCGGTGCTGTCGGGCAACCGTAACTTTCAGGGGCGCGTCAATCCGCGGGTTTCCTCGGGCTATTTGATGTCGCCGGCGCTGGTCGTCGCATTCGCTGTCGCTGGCGATATCAATCGCGACATCACTCACGAGCCCCTGACGCATGATGGCGATGGTGCCCCGGTCTATCTGCACGAGCTGATGCCAAGCGATGAAGAGGTCGAGGCGATGATCCAGGCCGTGGTGCGTCCGGAGGATTTCACGGCCCGCAACGCCAGCCTATGGACCGGCAGCGAGCATTGGCAACACATGGATGCTGAAGGCAGTTTGCGCTTTCCATGGCGGGAAACGTCGACCTATCTGCGCCGCCCCGCTTATCTGGACAACGTCCCCAAGCATGCTCGAAGCTCGCTGGCGGTTGCCGACGCGCGCGTGATTATGCAGCTTGGCGACAACGTCACCACCGACCATATCTCTCCCGCCGGGGCGATTCCTACCGAAAGTCTGGCCGGCGAATATCTGCTGAAGATGGGCGAAGCCGAAGGAGATCTCAACCAGTATTCCACGCGACGCAGCAACCACGAGGTGATGCTGCGCGGAGCCTACACCAATCGCCGGGTGGCCAATCAACTTCCAGGCACTCAGGTGGGTGAAGGGGTATGGGCCAAGCCGTTGGATGGCGGCGAACCAGTGCCGTTGTTCGAAGCATTTGGGAGTTATGTCGAGGCAGGCGTTCCTCTGGTCGTCTTTGCCGGTATCAATTATGGCGCGGGTTCCAGCCGGGACTGGGCGGCGAAGGCTCAAGCGTTGATGGGCGTGCGCGCTGTCGTTGCACGCAGTTTCGAGCGCATTCATCGCAGCAATTTGATCGGCATGGGCGTGCTGCCGCTACTGTTGCCATCGGAGGTAACCGCGAGATCACTCGGACTGACCGGTGACGAGACGATCGACTTCGAGGTTGCCACCGAACTGGCGGTCGGCGAGAACCCGGTTGTCATGTGGCTGCATAGGGCAACGGGAACTGACACTGTCGAACTCAAACTCAGCATCGATTCATCTCAGGAATTGGCATATCTCATCCATGGCGGGATCTTGCCTTATGTGGTGCGCAAGACGGTCAACGTGTCAGAGTCGAGTCACTCCTCCGAGCCACCCCCAAAAGCCCGATCCAGCTCGCAGACTGTCGCAGGAGAGCCCTAACATGTTGGCCTATATCGGTTGTCGCACCACGAAACGGCGTCAGGCGCGAGGCAAAGGTATCGAGGTCTACCGCGTCGACGAGCATGGTCAGGCGTGGGAGCACGTCCAGTGCGTCGAGGGGCTGACCAACCCGTCCTATCTCTTGCTGAATCGGGCCGGAGATCGTCTCTATTGCATCCACGGTGATCGCAGCGACATCAGCGTGTTTTCGGTGCATCCCGTCAGTGGCGAGCTGGCTTTTCTGAATCGCGTGAGTACCGGTGGCGCCAACCCGGTGCATCTGGCGCTGGACCCCAGTGAGCAATTCATCGTGGTTTCGAACCACATTTCGAGTTCGGTTGCGGTGATCGCGCTGGAGAGCAATGGTCATCTAAAGGGTGTGGTCGATCTCATCGAACTGTTCGGCCAGGTCGGTCCGCATCGGATCGAGCAGCCGTTCCCCAAGCCTCACGCGAATCCGTTTACGCCGGATGGCCGTCACGTCGTCGTACCCGACAAGGGACTGGATTGCCTATTTGTCTTTCCCTTCGATGCCCAGCGGGGTCGGCTGGGCAGCGAAGGTGTTCGCAGAGTCCCGGCTCGTGAAGGCTCGGGGCCGCGTCACATCGATTTTCATCCGACCCGACCATTGGCCTACGTGGTCAATGAGCTGGACTCGACGCTTGTGACCTATGACATGCATGCCGAGACGGCAGACATGACGCCAAGGCAGGTCCTGCCCAGTGTCTCCATGCATTTCACGCAAGACAATCGCGCCGCCGGCGTCGCCGTCGATCCGACGGGGCGCTACGTGCTGGCTTCAAACCGCGGAGAGGACAGCATCGCGCTCTATGAGGTTGAGCCGAGTAATGGCGAGCTGACCCATCTGAAAACATTCTCCTCCGGCGGCAGAACACCGCGGTTTCTCGGTTTCGATACCGGTCCGGGATTACTGCACGTCGCCAACGAAGACAGCGACGAGGTCGTTAGCTTCGATATCTCCGTACTTTCCAGCTTCGACATCGCCCCCATCCATCGATTGTCGACGCCTAGTCCTGTGTGCCTGGCCTTTCGCGAAGACTAGGCGCCGATGAGGTCCGCTCGTCACCGGCAGTACGAACTGCCGGTGACGGCTCGGGTATCGACGCACCAACCACGATAATAATCAGGAGAATCATCATGCCAGCAACCCGTTGGAGCGCGGCGGCGTGTCTCGCCGTCTTCGTATCGCCCTGGTGTCTCGGTGCTGAGTCACCGCAAAATCGTCTGGAATGTCTCGCACCTGCCGACCCGGGTGGCGGTTGGGATTTTACCTGTCGGCAATTCGCCGTCAGTTTGCGTGAAGCTGGCGTAACCGATCAGTCCATGCAAACGATCAATATGGCCGGTGCCGCAGGTGGCGTCGCGTTTGCTCACGTGGTCAGCAAACGTCAGGGCAATGACGGTACGGTGGTGGCAGCCTCGTCATCGAACGCGACGCGCCTGGCGCAGGATCAATACCCTGGCATGAGTGTCGATGACGTCACTTGGCTTGGCACGCTGGGCGCCGATTACGCGGTTCTCGCCGTGCGGGAAGATTCGTCGATCGCGTCTTTATCGCAACTCCTCGATGCGCTCAAAGGCAACGTCAAATCGGTTAAGTTCGCCGGGGGTAGCGGTGTGCTGGGTTGGGATCAGATCAACCTGCTGCGAGTCCTGTCCCAAGGCGGCCTCGAGCCAATCCGTGAAGTCGTCTATCTCGATTTCAACAACGGCGCCAGCGCCATTACCCAAGTGCTCGGTGGCCATCTCGACGTCGTGGTGGGTGATATCTCCGAGATCAACGCTTTTCGAGAAGCCGGTCAATTACGAGTGTTGGCTGTCCTGTCCGACGAGCGTCTGCCAGCGCCGTTGGAAACCATACCGACCGCAAAAGAGCAGGGCATTGATGTCGTGGCGCCCAACTGGCGTGGTTTCTATGCCCCGGCGGGCTTGAGCGATGCAGATAAGACGTTCTGGATCGATGCGATCGATCAAGTGTACGCGAGCGACCATTGGCAGGAGATCATGCAGCGTAACGGACTCATGCCGTTCCATATCACCGGCCAAGCGTTCGAAACGTTCCTCGATGACCAGATCGACGCGCTGCGGCAAACCACGCGCCTGATTCAAGAGTAAAACCCCAAGCCTTCATAAGAAGCAGGCAGGCAAGTCTTCATGAGCGGCTGTCTGCCTGGTCGCGAGGCAATTTCACCCTTGATGGAAACGCCGGCAATGCTAGACATAGGTCTACATCCGGGCATGGGGATGATTTTAAAAAACCATTAATATCAACAGTATAATCTCAATGTCCCTGTCGATAACACGACGTTTCCCATTCGAGAATTCTCCCTGCCCTGACGCCCCCTTAGGCTTGCTCCAACGTCTTTGAATGGCGTGTATACCGGTAAATTGGATCAACGCCGGCAACCTAGTAGCTCCGCTTGAGTGAGGATGATTCATGACTAGAACGCTACTCGCCGTGGCTGTCGCCTCGGCCCTTTCCGCAACGGCCATTCCTGCTATGGCTTACGAGCCTTCATCCGGTACCGAATGCATCGCGCCTTCGGACCCGGGCGGCGGCTGGGACTTTACCTGCCGAACGGCGGGGCGCGTGCTATCCGACCTAAATTTAGTGCCAGGTAACGTGCAAACGATCAATATGCCGGGCGCGGGTGGGGGCGTAGCGTTCGCGCATGTCGTGAGCAAGCGTGCCAGCGACGACAACCTGTTGATCGCGGCGTCTACGGCGGTCCCCACCCGCCTGGCCCAGAATCAGTTCCCCGGTATGAACATGGATATGGTCAACTGGATCGCCACTGTCGGTTCCGACTATGGTGTCATCGCGGTACCCAAGGACTCGCCGTATCAGGATCTCAATGACCTGATGGAAGCGATCAAGGAAGACCCCAAATCTGTCAAGTTCGCCGGTGCTAGCGCCAACGGTGGCTGGGATCACCTCAAGGTACTGATCGCGGCCAAGGCCGCCGGTATCAAGACCCTGCGAGAGATTCCCTATCTCTCCTACAACAATGGCGGTAGCGCGCTGACTCAGGTCGTTGGTGGTCACGTGAATGCCTTTACTGGCGACGTTTCGGAAGCGCGTGGGTTCTGGGAATCCGGAGATATCCGCATTCTGGCAGTGCTGTCACCTGAACGTTTGCCGGGGGAGTTTTCAAAAATCCCCACTGCCAAAGAGCAAGGGGTGGATGCTATCGGTCCTAACTGGCGTGGTTTCTATATGCCGGCAGGTATCGATGATGATGCCAAGCAGTATTGGATCGATGCCGTCAATAAACTCTACGAAAGCGATGAATGGCAGCAGGTCATGAAGAACAATGGCCTGATGCCATTCCACTACAGTGGCGAAGAGTTCGACGAATTCATGGCTCAGCAGGTCAAGGACATTCATGAACTCTCCGTCGAGCTGGGTCTGCTTCAGCAATGAGCAAGTTCAATGACCGTGTCTTCGGCCTGGTCATGCTGGTGATCGCCGTAGCCTACTACTACGGCGCCACCCAGTTTCCGGTCCCCTTCGGGGGATCGGAAGCCGTTGGGCCGGAGACCTTCCCCAAGCTGTTGGCCGTCATTCTGGCTGTCTGCAGTCTCTACATGATCGTCAAACCTGACGCGGACAACCCCTGGCCGGTCGCCACGACCTTTCTGGAGTTGGGTATCGCCGTCGTGGTGCTGATCGCCTACGCACTGCTGCTGGAGCCGCTCGGCTTCATCATTTCGACCATGCTCGCCGTCGGTACGCTGTGCTGGCGTATGGGCGCGAAGCCGGTGAAAGCGTATCTCACGGGCCTGATCAGCGGCGCGGTGGTATTCGTGCTGTTCACTTATGGGTTGGAACTGCCGCTTCCGCTCGGCCTGCTGGAGATCAACTGATGGAGACGTTGCATTATCTGTCGATCGGCTTCGGCGTGGCGCTGCAGCCCGAGAATCTGATGTTTGCCCTGATGGGCTGTTTCATCGGTACGTTGATCGGCGCGCTGCCGGGTCTCGGCCCCGCCAACGGCGTGGCTATCCTGATTCCGCTGGCGTTCACGCTGGGCCTCAAGCCGGAAACCGCGCTGATCATGCTGACGGCGGTCTACGCCGGGGCGATGTACGGCGGGCGAATCTCGTCGATTCTGTTGAACATTCCCGGCGACGAGCCGGCAATGATGACCTGTCTCGACGGTTATCCGATGGCCCGCAAGGGCAAGGCTGCCGAAGCGCTGGCGATCTCGGCAATTGCCTCGTTCATGGGGAGTCTGATCGCGACCATCGGCCTGATCCTGCTGGCGCCGTTGCTGGCCCGCTTCGCGCTGACGTTCGGCCCGGCCGAGTACTTCGCACTGTTCGTGCTGGCGTTTGCCACGCTGGGTGGCATTACCGGCAAGAATCCGATGAAGACGCTGATGGCCGCGGCGATCGGTCTGATCATCGCTACCGTGGGCATCGATCTCTCCACCGGTACGCAGCGTTATACCTTCAACGTGCTGGAACTCTACGAGGGTGTCGATTTCATCATCGCCATCGTCGGTCTGTTCGCGGTCTCGGAACTGCTGTTCTTCATCGAAGAGAAGGCCGGTGCCGGCCGCGAGATGATCAAGGTCAACCCGCTCAAGCTCAAGTGGCGCGAGATCGTGTCGATCCTGCCGACCACGATCCGCGGCGGGCTGGTGGGCTTCATCGCCGGCGTGTTGCCGGGCGCGGGCGCGTCACTGGGCAGTTTCATCACCTACACGCTGGAAAAGAAGATCGTTGGCAAGAAAGGCTACTTCGGTGAAGGCGATCCGCGTGGCGTGGCGGCGCCGGAGTCCGGCAACAACGGCGCTTCCAGCGGTGCGCTGGTTCCCATGCTGACCCTCGGGGTACCGGGCAGCGGCACCACGGCGGTTCTGCTGGCGATGCTGGTCTCGCTCAACATCACCCCCGGGCCGCTGATGTTCACCCAGAACGCCGAACTGGTGTGGGGCGTGATCGCCGCGCTGCTGGTGGGTAACTTCATGCTGCTGCTGCTCAACATTCCGCTGGTCGGGGTGTTCGTGAAGATCCTGTCGGTGCCGCCGATGTATCTGCTGCCGATCGTGACCATGGTCGCGTTCGTGGGCATCTACTCGATCAGCCACTCGACCTTCGATCTCTACTTCATGATCGCCTTCGGCGTCGGTGGCTACATTCTGCGCAAGCTGGAGATTCCGCTGGTGCCGGTCATTCTCGGCCTGCTGCTGGGGCCGGAGATGGAGAAAAACCTGCGTCACGCGATGCAGATCTCCGATGGCGACTGGTCGGTCCTGTGGAGCAGCGGTCTCTCCATCGGCCTGTGGGCGGTGGCGATCATCGGCCTGCTGCTGCCGGTCATCGTAGGCCCGATCCTGCGTCGCCGGATGCAGGCGGCCAGAGCCAAAACCCAGGATTGACGAGTTCGATCAGCTATTATCCTGACTCGCTTTCTCTCTGAGGAAAGTTACATGAACGATGAAAAATCCGCGGTCATCGAATCGCTGGCACCGCACGGGCGACTGCGTGTCGCCATCAACTACGGAAATATCGTACTCGCGCAGCGAGGCGAGGATGGCGAGCCGGCCGGTGTCTCGGCAGTGCTGGCGCGGGCGCTGGCGGCGGAACTCGGGGTCGAGCCCGAATTCACTACCTTCGACGGCGCCGGAGACGTGTTCGCGGCCATCGACGATGACGCCTGGCGAATCGGCTTTCTCGCCCGTGATCCGGTGCGAGCCGAGAAAATCCACTTCACCGCTCCTTATGTCATCATCGAAGGCACCTACCTGGTGCCGGAAACCGCGCCGTTTCAGGCAGTCGAAGAGCTGGACCAGGATGGTATTCGGATCGCGGTGGGCAAGGGGGCGGCTTACGACCTCTACCTGACACGTGCGCTGAAGCACGCAAGTCTGGTTCGCGCGGCGACCTCCGCCGCGGCGATCGAGCTGTTCGTCGAGAGCCAACTGGATGCCGCCGCCGGTGTGCGTCAGCCACTCGCGGCCTATGCCGCGTCGAATCCCGGTTATCGTGTTCTGCCAGGGCGCTTCACCGCCATCGAGCAGTGCATGGCGGTGCCCAAGGCGCAGGCTTCGGACGCCGTCATTCGCTACGTCGAGGATTTTCTCGCTCGCATGAAGCAGCAGGGGGTAGTGAAGCACGCGTTGGCGGAAAGCGGTCAGGACGAGACGCAGGCGGCGGATTGACTCGCAAACATTGCAGAGATCGAATATTTAGCCCGTAACGTTAACGTTCCGATTTTTTTCTGCTATTTTTGCGCCGCGGGATGATCGTGAGCCGGAATCCGGCGCCTCGAGCGCAGGTCATTCGGTTCGGCGCGAGTCTCGCCAAGGAGAGGTGGCAGAGTGGTCGAATGCACCGCACTCGAAATGCGGCATACCTTCGCGGGTATCGAGGGTTCAAATCCCTCCCTCTCCGCCACGAATGATGAATCAGCCGGCCCTATGGGGCCGGCTTTTTCGTTGCTGGACGACCCGCAATGGAGGCGTTCAGCCGCTTGCTCTCGCAGGCAGCACTTCCAGGACCGCGGCGGCAATCACCAGAACGGCACCGACAATCTGGATTGGCGCCAGCGGTTCATCAGCCAGCAGCGCCGCGGAGAAGACGCCAACCAGCACCTCGCTCATCATCAGGATGCCGAGGCGCGCCGGCGACAGATACCTCGCTGCCCATACCAGAATCGCCAACGATGCTGACCACCACAGGCCGGCGGCGGCCAGGATCCAGGCGATAACCTGCCACCCGTTCTCCGCCGGCGGGAGTCCGGGCCAGGCCGAGAGGAACGGCGCCAGTAGTGCCGCGGCGACCAGGGCGCCGACGGCGAACAGGAAACTGCCTTCCCCGGGGCCGAGCGTGTTATGGGAACGCATGCCGCTGGAGGCAATTGCCCACAGCAGGCCGGAAGCCAGCCCCAGCCAGTCGCCGATGCCATGGGGCAGCGGTGAACCGTTGGCGCCGAGCACCAGTCCCAGCCCGGCTACACCGACAATGATGACCGCGATACGCCGTCCGGTCAGCGGCCAGCGCCACCACAGCCGTTCGATCAGCGTGCTCCAGATCGGCGTCAGGTAGAACAGCAGAATGACCACGGCGACCTGGCCGTGAACCAGGCCGACGGAATAGAGCATGAAGGCTGCGCCGCCCAGGGTGACCGAGGCGATCCCCAGCCCGGATGAGCGGGCGAGACGGCGGCGCTGGGCAATGGCCCAGGGAGAGAGCAACACGCACGCCGTGGCGGCGATGATCAACGACCCCCAGACGCCCCCGAGCTGGAGCGCTTCGAGCCGGCGAATGGGGAACCAGTAGAAGCCCCAGAGGGCGCCGGCCAGCAGAATGCCCAATGCCGGCCACGCCGAAGAGAGGTGGCCGGCATGATCGGGATTCGAGGACCGGGGTGACGCCGCGCCTCCCTTGACACGCGAGCTCCTCGAACGTGAACGCAAGCCGTTGGCCTGATCAGCCAGCGGCTTTGTCCGATCCCGCTTTCTCCAGTGCCGCTACGGCGGGCAGAGTCTTGCCCTCGACATATTCGAGGAAGGCGCCGCCGCCGGTGGAGATATAGGAGACCTGATCGGCGATGCCGTACTTGTCGATCGCGGCCAGGGTGTCGCCGCCGCCGGCGATGGAGAATCCCGGGCTTGCGGCAATCGCCTTCGACAGCACTTCGGTGCCCTTGCCGAACTGATCGATCTCGAACACGCCGACCGGGCCGTTCCACAGGATCGTGCCGGCGTTTTCCAGCAGGCTGGCCAGATGCTTGGCGGTGTCCGGGCCGATATCCAGGATCATCTCGTCATCGCCGACCTGATCCACCGGTTTGACCGTTGCCGTGGCGGATTCGGAAAACTCGGTGGCGACGACGACGTCGGTGGGTAGCGGAATCTTGACCTTGGCCATCAGCTCCTTGGCCTTGTCGACCAGATCCGCCTCATAGAGCGATTTGCCCACGCCGTAACCGGCCGCGGCGATGAAGGTGTTGGCAATGCCGCCACCGACGATCAACTGATCGCATTTCTCCGACAGCGAATAGAGTACGTCGAGTTTGGTCGACACCTTGGAGCCACCGACGATGGCGGCCATCGGGCGCTTGGGTGCGCTGAGCGCCTTTTCCAGGGCGTCGAGTTCGTTGGCCAGCAGCGGCCCGGCGCAGGACTGTGGCGCGAACCGGATCACGCCATGGGTGGAAGCCTGGGCGCGGTGGGCGGTACCGAAGGCGTCCATCACGTAGATATCGCAGAGCGCCGCGTAGGCCTTGGCCAGCGCGTCGTCGTCCTTCTTCTCGCCCTTGTTGTAGCGCACGTTCTCGAGCAGCACGACTTCCCCGTCGGCGATCTCGACCTTGCCATCGAGATAGTCCTTCTCCAGCCGTACCGGCTTGCCCAGCAGGTCGGAAAGGTGCTCGGCCACCGGGGCCAGCGTGAACTCGTCTGCCGGTTCGCCTTCGGTCGGCCGGCCCAGATGGCTCATCAGCATGACGCTGGCACCGGCATCGAGCGCGGCCTGGATGGTCGGCAGGCAGGCGCGGATACGGGCGTCGCTGGTGACCTTGCCGCCCTTGACGGGCACGTTGAGATCCTCGCGGATCAGGACGCGTTTTCCGGAGAGATCCAGTTCAGACATCTTGAGTACGGTCATGAAATCCTTTCCTTACGCTGAAGAGAAGTGACGGGTTCGGAGACGGAAGATGACAGTCCGAGCCAGTGGTGAGCGACGTCGAGCATCCGGTTGGCGAAGCCCCATTCGTTGTCGAACCAGCACAGCAGCTTGAGCAGGCGGCCACCGGCCACGCGTGTCTGAGTGGCATCCACGATACCCGAGCGCGGATCGTGGTTGAAGTCGACCGAGGCCATCGGCTCGTAGGTCACGCCGAGCAGGCCCAGATAACGTTCGCGGCTGGCGGCTTCCAGGCAGGCGTTGACGGCGGCGGCGTCGGTATCGCGTTCGAGCGAGATCGACAGGTCCATGGCCGAGACGTTGATGGTCGGCACGCGAACGTGAAGACATTCGAAGCGGTCGGCCAGATGCGGCATCAGGCGGCCGATGCCGCGAGCCAGGCCGGAGTCCACCGGGATGATCGAATGCATCGCCGAACGCGTCAGGCGCAGATCGCTGTTGTGGTAGGCGTCGATCACCGGCTGGTCGTTCATGGCCGAGTGGATGGTGGTGGTAACGCCGTGAGAAACCCCGAAGGCATCTTCCAGCACGTCGAGGATCGGCACCAGGCAGTTGGTCGTGCAGGAGGCTGCCGAAAGAACGCGCATGTCGCGGGTGATCGCGCTCTGGTTGACGCCGTAGACCACGGTGGCATCGACGTCCGCTTCCGCCGGCTGGGAGAACAGCAGCCGCGCCGCGCCGGCCTGCAGATGTCGCTCGGCGGTGGCGCGATCCTTGAAGCTGCCGGAGCACTCCAGCAGCAGATCGATGCCAAGCGCCTCCCACGGCAGTGCCTCCGGCTCGGCGGCGTTGAGAATACGAATGGATCTACCGTTGACGATCAGGCAGCCGTCGCGCGCTTCGACGTGACCGGGAAACCGCCCGTGGGTGGTGTCGTAGCGCGTGAGGTAGGCGATCGTCTCCTGGTCGGAGAGCTCGTTGATCGCCACGATTTCCAGCGGGAGATCGGGGCGTTCGATCAGCGCACGCAGCACGCTCTGGCCGATACGGCCGTAGCCGTTGATGGCGACGCGGTAGGTCATGGGCGAATCTGATAACCCGATGTTGAGGAGACGGTTCGAGATCGACATCTTAACGCATTCGATCATGACGAGCCGAGCCTGAACCGGGCACCGATCGGTGAGGACAAATCTCAGCCGAATAGAGGAAACCGCTGGACGGAAAGGCTGGACGAAAGGAGCACCGCCCCATAGTTTGAGAGGAAGTTTCTTGCCTTGAGTGGTGTTGCAGATGGCTATGGTCCCGAATGCGATACCGAAGTTTCAGCGTTTGATGGCGCATTCGGGGGCTCGATCGTGATGACGCGCCGTCTCGAGTCGCTATCGTTCTATCTCTCCGCCAATGAATGCCTGGTCGAAGGCGAGGGCAGCGGTGTCGTCATGGCCAGCTCTACGCCGCTCGGTCTATGGGGCGGGGTGGACCCCAGCCGGGGCGAAATCATCGATCCACACCACCCGCTGTGTGGCGAGTCCCTGGTCGGGCGGGCACTGGTCATTCCCCACGATCAGGGTTCCGATATCGGCGGCGCGGTGCTGCTGGAGGCGATTTACGCCGGGCAGGCGCCGGCGTTGATCGTGCTCGACCGGGCCGATGGCATCATCGCGCTGGCTGCCATCGTCGCCGAGGAGGTACTGTCGCTCTCGGTGCCGATCGTGGTGCTGGACCCCGCGCGCTTTGCCCTGGCGCAGGCGGCGCATCTCATCACACTCCATCGTGGCCGGCAGCTGGTGATCAGCGGCCCGCGTCTGGCGGGCTTGGCCAGCGTGACGGCCGGTGGGGCGCTCGGGCATGAGCCAGCGCCAACGACGGCGGCGAATGACGGCTTTGCACTGTCGCCGGCGGATCGGCGCTGTCTTGCCGGTGACGCAGGCCCGGCAGCCCAGGTCGCCATGCGTATCGTGGTGCGACTGGCGCGACTGCAGGGCGCAGTCGAACTGCTCGATGTGACTCGCGTACACATAGATGGCTGCCTCTACACGGGGGCGGCTGGACTGGTCTTTGCTGAGCGTCTGGTCGAGTGGGGCGGGCATGTCTGCGTGCCGACGGCTGTCGAGACGCGCCTCGACACGACCGTTCCGTCAGTGGAAACGACCGGCGACTCGCTGGCTGCGTCGACGGAGGCGACGGAACGACTCATCGAGCTTTGCCGGAAGCTCGGTGCATCGCCCGCTGCCAGCGCAGAGACGGTGCTGGAGCGCACGCCATTGCCATGGCCGCTCGCACTATGTGTCGCGTTGACCGGGCGGGCGCCGGCGCCATTCGTCCACTGATCCCGCCACGTTCCCTATAGCCGTGTTCTCCACAGCAACGTCCTTGTCGCTCAGCGGCTGGCGCTCCATTGGGCGGAGATTGCGTTGAGCTGTTCCGCCAGCGTTTCCGGCATCTCCATCGGCAGCAGATGGCCGTAGCCGGGGAACACCTCGAGCTTGCCCTGGGGCAGGTGCGGCATCACTTCCTTGCGCTGCGAATCCGGCGGTAGCGATGGATCCTTGTCGCCGACCAGCACCCAGGCCGGGTAGGGGAGTTTGCCGACGGCCTCGCGCCAATCCTCGGAGTAGGTCGTCGTCGGCCAGGCGCGCCACGCCGCCGGGTTGGCGTTGACCGCGTCCTCCACCGCCTGCTGGTAAAGCGTGGGGGCGAGCGAGACTTCGCTGGCGCCGTCGATGAACTGACGAGCCTGGGCTTCGCTGAAATCGAAGTCGAGCTGGAATCGATGCTCCTCGTCGCCGATCGACTGTGGGCCCGGCGGCGACGGGGCGATCAGAATCAGCGCCCGCAGCCACGCCGGCCGATTGGCGGCGACCGTCATGGCGATGCGACCGGAAAACGAGTGCCCCACCAGAATGACGTTGTCGAGTTCGGCAGATTCGATGCACTGTTCGACGTGTCGTGTCATCGAGGCGACGTCGAATCCCGTCACCTCGCTGGCACGGCCGAATCCTGGCATGTCCAGCGTGATCGCCCGGTATCGCTCGTCGAGAAGTGGCAGGACCGCTTCCCACTCATGATGGGAGCTGCCGAAAAAGTGCATCAGCACCAGCGTCGGGTCTCCCTGACCGCTGTCACTGGCTATCGTCATCGTGGCTCTCCTTTGCACGGACCTGACCAAGGACGTCGAGGAATTCGACGACTGCTAACAGCGTAGCGGGATCTGCGTCGCTGTCAGGCATCGGCACCACATGTATCAAGCGCTGATTCGGGTAAAACGCGCGCTGCCCAGTAGCCAACAAGCGACGTTCAGTAGAAAAGATGCCAGACGAGCGGCAGCACGATGGCGGTGAAGGCGCCGGTCAGACTCATGCCCAGCGAGGCAAAAGCGCCGGCGACACCGCTGATCTCGAACGCGCGCACCGTGCCGAGGGCATGCCCATTGATGCCCAGCGCCAGGCCGATCAGTCGGGGGTCGCGGATTCTTAGCATTCGGCTCAACCATTCCACCCCGAAAATGGCGGTGACCCCCGTCGTCAGCAGAGCCCCCATCAGCAGTGCCCGTGAGCCACCCAGCTCTTCGGCCAGACTGAGCGCGATGGGAGAGGTCACCGACTTCGGTGCCAGTGACGCGAGCACGTCCTGCGGCGCGCCCATGATCGCCGCTATCAATACCGCGTAGCAGGCAGCCAGGGTCGCCGACAGCGGCAGTGTCATCAGAATCGGTTTCCACAGGGCACGAATCTGCGGTAGCTGCTGATACAGCGGCACGGCCAGCGCCACGGTGGCGGGCCCCAGCAACAGCATCAGCCAACTGGCGCCGCGGTTGTAGTCGTCGATGCCGATGGGGAGCAGGGCAATCACCGTGGCAATCCCGATCGCCGCGATCAGCATCGGCGGGCACCAGGTGGGGCGGTGCAACAGCTTGAACAGGCGAACGCCGAAGAAATAGGCGCCAAGCGTCAGCGCGATGGCGGCGATCGGCGACTCGAACCACTGCTGTGGCAACTGTGAAAGGCGATCGAGCCACTCATTCATGGTCAACGGTTCCGACAGGGCTGGAAGGATCGTCGTTGCGAGGCGTGTCGTTGCGAGGCAAATCGTTGTGAGACAAGTCGTCATGAGCCAGATAGCGACGCATCAGCAACAGGCTCGACAGCACGCTGAGCAACGTGCCGACGATCAGGGCGGTCAGAATCGCCGTCCATTGATCCGCAAATTGATCGGCGACAAAGAATATCTCGACCACACCGGGCATGATCAGTAGCGCCAGCATGGCGATCAGCGGTTGGCTGATCTGGACGACATCCCGGTTCATGCGACCGCGAAAACTGAACCACAAGGTCAGCAGCAGCATCCCGATCACGCCGCTGGGCATCGGAATGTGGAACAGCCGCACCAGGGTTTGCCCCAGCTGCAGGAAGGCGAGCAGCCACAGGAAGCCGCGCAGAACGGACATCACGGAAGTCTCGGTCGCTGAAAAGAGAGCCATCATATCAAATGCCCGGCGTTACCCGGCCGCAGTGATGCTCGAGACAGGGCCATGGCCAACGGCTCAAGACTTTCCCATGACGATTTTCAGCCGTCGCCAGGATACGAAACGTGACAATCTGGGATAGCCCCCGTCAGGGCGTCGGGCAGAAGAGACGAGCGATGCAGAAATGATGCACGGACGTGATCTGCGGCGCATTGTCGCTTATTCTTGGCGATGATTTCGTTGTCAGTCGATGATCGCCGCGACGAAGAGGGGTGTCGGAACGGGCGGCGCGGTGTGAAACGGCGGCAGATGTTGTTCAGTAAACCAGCGCGTGATCGGGTTCGGTGGGACCGGTCGTGCGACGCCATCGGGCTGATACCTGCCTTTCCTGGTAGTGCGCGTTATGGTGACGCCGGGACAGGCACTATCGATTTGTCTTCCTTGGCAGAGCGGGATAGCCATCTTCGGTAGCCATCCATGGTTAAGAGAGGGAAGCGGCTCAGGTCGAGATTCCCCGATGACCCATCTTGAGGACAGAGGACAAGCAACATGACCGATATTGCCAAGCTGCTGGGCGATGAAGCCGACAGCCTTCTCAACTACACCTGCACGGGCTTCAAGAAAGAGGATCTGTATCTGCCTGGTCCCGACTTCGTCGACCGCGTGTTCTCCGACAATGACCGCAGCCCGCACGTGCTGCGCAACCTGCAGACGCTGTTCAACAACGGCCGTCTGGGTGGCACCGGCTATCTCAGCATCCTGCCGGTCGACCAGGGCATCGAGCACTCGGCCGGCGCCTCCTTTGCGCCCAACCCGATGTACTTCGATCCCAAGAACATCGTCGAGCTGGCCCTGCAGGGTGGATGCAACAGCGTCTGTTCGACGCTCGGCGTGCTGTCGTCGGTGGCGCGACGCTATGCCCACAAGATCCCGATGATGCTCAAGCTCAACCACAACGAAAGCCTGACGCTGCCGGCGATGTACGAACAGACGATGTTCGCGCAGATCGAGCAGGCCCACGACATGGGTTGCATCGCGGTCGGCGCCACCATCTATTTCGGCTCCGAAGATAGCCGCCGCCAGATCCAGGAAGTCAGCGAGGCTTTCGAGCGCGCTCATGAGCTGGGCATGGTCACCGTGCTGTGGTCGTACCTGCGCAATCCGGAGTTCAAGAAGGACGGCACCGACTATCACGTCTCCTCCGACCTCACCAGCCAGGCGGTGCATCTGGCGGCGACCATCAAGGCGGATATCGTCAAGCAGAAGCTGCCGGAGAACAACGGCGGCTACAAGGCGATCGGTTTCGGTCACACCCACGACAAGGTCTACAGCGAGCTGACCAGCGATCATCCGATCGACCTGGCGCGCTATCAGGTGGCCAACTCGTTCATGGGACGTGCCGGGCTGATCAACTCCGGCGGTGGCTCCAAAGGCCATTCCGATCTGGGCGAAGCCGTCCGCACCGCCGTCATCAACAAGCGTGCCGGTGGCATGGGTCTGATCTCCGGACGCAAGGCGTTCCAGAAGCCGCTGAAGGAAGGTATCGAACTGCTCAACGCCGTTCAGGACGTCTACCTCTCCAAGGACGTGACGATCGCCTGAACATGATGACCCGGCGTTAGACGTTGGTTGTCAGTGGCAAGAGCCCGGCTTTGGCCGGGCTCTTTTTTTGTCCCGATATCAGCAAGTTGTCATAGCCAGTCTTATGCGACTTTGGTCGGGATACTTAAGTTGAATTGTCTGACAAAGTCGCTTTCTCTACCGTGCAAGACGTGTTCGATGATAACGCTATCATTTGATTCCCACCGGTTGGATGACACGGCGAGCCGTGCGTCGAATGGTGACAACGGAACATGAGGGAGACGCATCATGAAAGCGATTTGGAGCAAGACCTGCCTGGCAATGCTGGCCAGTGCCGCCATCGGCGTATCGGCAACGGCGCAAGCCGCTGAAGATTGTCCTATTCCGGGTAACCTGCGCGTCGTGATCGGTTCGACTTCGACCGGTGGTGATACCTATCAGGCGTCCAGCATCGTCGTCGACCAGCTCGCCAAGAAGCTCGACATCAATGCCAAGGTCGACGCCGTGGGCGTAATGGGCGCCTTCCGCGCCCTCGAGCGTGACCGCCGCGGCAACACCATCATGGTGTTCCACGATGGCAGCTATCTCGGCAACCTCTATGGTGTGAACGGCTATCCCGACATCTTCGAGAGCTACAAGGTCGGTCCGACGTTCGCCATCAACCCGGGCAACGCGTATCTGGTGCCGAAGGACTCGCCCTATCAGTCGATGGACGACATCATCGCAGCAGCCGGCAACGACAAGAAGATTCGTGTCGCCATCCAGCCCGGCGGCGTTTCCGAGCTCGGTTTTTCCGCGCTCAAGAACGCGGTTCGCCTCGAGCATCCGGGCAAGGAAGGTAACATCGTTGCGGTCAACACCGGCTCGCAGGCTGACAAGAACCAGCTGCTGTTCGACGGTGCGGTGGACGTCATCAACGGCTCGGTGCAGGCCAATGAGCAATACACCAACCTGCCGGAAGATGACCAGAAAGCGATGCGCTTCGTCTGGCTCACCTCGCCCGAGGAAACCATCGCCCAGACCAATGAAGAGGGCATGGGCGATACGACTCGCGAGCAGCTCATGAAGTACGCCAACGTCGACATTCCCATGAGTGCGGACTCCGACGAGAGCTTCACCTTCGATAAGGAGTTCTTCTTCCTCTACAACAAAGACATGGATCAGGCGGCGATCGATTGCATCGACGACACCCTGGCTCAGGTCTTCGAGGAAGACGAACTCCAGCAGCAGCTCAAGCGCACGTTCCTCGTGCCGGACTTCAAGCCGTCGACCGAGGCTTCGGAGTGGATTCAGCAGAAGAACGGCAAGTACGAAAACATCATCAACAACCTCAAGGGTTGATCCTGCGGCGTGCCGGCCGGCGTTCGCTGGCCGGCACGGTTCGTTTCCACCAAAGATACTGCCGGCGACGCCCCGGCGCAGGAGCCGCTTTCCATGGAAAGCCAATGGTTGTCGCTATTCGATGTGACTATCGACTTCGATCAATCGCATCTCTTTTTCCCCCGAATCGTCACTTGGATACTGCTCATCCTGCTGGCTGCGATTCTGCTGACTCGTTACCGCTTGCTGGTGCCGGGCTTGAAACATGCGGGTCGCGTGCTGGCCGGGCGCGAGGGCGATTTCGATCGCAAGCGATTCTTCGGCACGCTGGCGCTGACGACCGTCTACTTCTACATGATGGGCGTGTTGAGCGATGTCTTTCCCAATACGGGATACAGCTTCCTGATCTGCTCTATCGTTTTCGTGTTCCTGTTATCGCTTTTGTACGTTGGCCAGTTGTCGCGGCGGCTGGTGGTGATCATTGTGTTGAACGCACTGATTGCACCCGCGATTGCGTGGTATGTGCTCGCGCAACTGTTTCGCATCACGCTGCCCTGACCATCGGAGACTCGCCTCATGGATATCCTGTCTCACCTAACACCGATGTTCTTCGGGCTGATCGCCGCGGGAACATTGATCGGCATCATTTTCGGTGCCATTCCCGGTATGACCGCGACCATGGCCGTCGCTGTCTGCCTGCCTCTGACCTACGCCTTCGGTCTCGAGAATGGCGTTGCGCTGCTGCTAGGTCTCTATGTCGGCGGGATCTCCGGCGGTATGGTGCCGGCGGTGCTGCTCAATATTCCCGGTACGCCTTCGTCGATCTGTACCACGTTCGATGGCTATCCCATGGCCCAAAAGGGCGAGGGCGAACGCGCACTCAAGACCGGCATCGTCGCCTCGATCTTCGGTGGGCTTTTCAGTGCGGCCGTTCTTTTCTTCTTTGCTCCGGTACTGGCGGATTTCGCGATCAAGTTCTCGAACGTCGAGAAATTCCTGATCATTTTGCTGGCGCTGACCGTCATCGCCTCGCTCTGTTCGAACTTGCTGATGGGTATTTTCAGCGGCGTGCTGGGCGTCTGGCTGAGTCTGATCGGTACCTACTCGATCATGGAGGGCGGTAACGGCGAGACCCGTCTGATGTTCGACTTCATGGAGTACTACCTGATCGACGGCTTCTCGCTGCTGCCGGTGCTGATCGGTATCTTCGGTCTGACCACGGTGCTGCTCGATGCCGAGACCGGGTTCAAGGGCGACAGTGAACACGGCCGGATCTCACTCAAGGGCGGCAAGAAATTCTCTTTCGGCGTGTTCAAGGGTCAGTTGACCAATTTGGTTCGATCTTCGGGGATCGGCACCTTCGTCGGCATGCTGCCGGGCGTCGGCGGCAGTGCGGCGTCGGTACTGGCTTACAGCCAGGAGAAGAACTTTTCGCGTGACTCCTCGCAAATGGGCAAGGGCGCACCGCAGGGCATCGTATCCTCGGAGGCATCCAACAATGCTCTGACAGGGGGCGCGCTGGTACCGCTGCTCTCGCTGGGCATCCCGGGAGATTCCACCACCGCGATCCTGATCGGGGCGTTCACGCTGCAGGGCATCCAGGTCGGACCGCTGTTCATCGGCAATAACATGGATACCTGGTATCTGATCATCATTGCTCTGGTCATCGCCAACGTGCTGATGTTCGGCATCATGTACTTTGCGATTCGGCATATTGCCAAGGTGATTGAAGTTCCCAAGTACATTCTCTACCCGCTGATCATCATGATGTGCGTGGTCGGGGCGTATGCGATCAATTACGGCATCATGTTCGATGTGTGGACACTGTTGCTCTTCGGCGTCTTTGGTTGGGTCGCGCACAAGATCGGTCTGGAAACCGTGCCACTGATCATCGGCTTCATTCTTGGCAAGTCGGCAGAGGTCTACTTCGTGAAGAGTCTCGAGTCCTACGGCAACTATTCGATCTTCTTCACCAAGAGCCCGATCGCCATGTTCCTGTGGGTCTTGATTGCGGTATCACTGGCCTTCGCGATCTATCTCAACATCCGCAACCGGCGCCAGCCTGAAATCGAGAGCTGAACCGTCGTTAGTCATGCAAAAGCCCCGCCATCNNGCGGGGCTTTTTTTTTCCACGCCCTTTGTTGGCGTGTTCTTGATTCACAGGCCCCGCGGGCCGGATCAGTCGGCGCTAAGCTTCCGCACCTGATTGAGATTCTCCATCGTCGTCAGACACGCCTCGGCCGCTTCGCGCCCCTTGGTCAGGAAGTGCTGCCGGAAGAACGCGGTATGCGCCTCGTGTTCGTGGAAGTGATGCGGTGTCAGCACGGCGGAGAGCACCGGCACTTCCTGCTCCAATTGCAGCGCCATCAGCGCGTCGATCACGGCGGTGGAGACGAAGTCATGACGGTAGATGCCGCCGTCGACGACGAACCCTGAGGCGACGATCGCCGCGTAGCGGCCGCTCTTCGCCAGCAGCTTGGCCTGCAGCGGGATCTCGAACACGCCGGGAACGGTGAAGGTGTCGACCTGATCGGCGGAGAAGCCGCGTTCGGAGACGGCTTCCAGGAAGGCGGCGTGGCAATTGCCGACGATATCACCGTGCCAGTCGGCGCGGATGAAGGCGATGCGTTGCGACAGCGTCTGGGGGGAGAGCTGTGGCGGATAGGACTGATTCATGGTCGTTTCCTGAACGTTGGTTAACCAGAATCAGGGCTGCGGATCCGCTTGAGGTCGGAGCTGGCGGGTAAGCGTCGATCAATGGTGAAACATCGATAGCGACGGATGAACCGGCCGGATCGTCATTAGGTTTTCAAATCCTAGCAAGGGGAACCGTTCTCTTTCATCCGGACTATCACCGTCGGCTTCGGAATGACACCGAATCTGCTGACCTCGAAGGCGATGCCTTCGAGCGCTCGCGGGCTGAGATGCTGGCGTCTTTCCACGCCGCATCATCACCGCCGGTGGGGACTTTCACCCCGCCCTGAGAACCGACTGCGGCGAACCGCAATCCGCCAATAGTCTACGCCGTTCCTGGCCCGCGAGAAAGCCGGAGTCGAGGGCGCTTGTGGTATCGTTGGGCGGCCGAGCCGAGCCGGATTCGACCTTTCAGAATTCGATTTTCTCAAAACATGGAAGCGTGCATGAACGAGCGCAACGAAAACGCCGATATCGCCCTGATGACGGAAATTGCCACTCTCTATTACACCGAGGGGGAAACGCAGGAGGTCATCGCCAATCGGCTGGGGATCTCTCGCGTCAAGGCGGGGCGGTTGCTCAAGCGTGCGCAGGCAGAAGGTATCGTCGACGTCAGGGTGCGTCAGCATCCCGCCGTCAGTGCGGAAATCGAACAGGCGCTCAAGCGGCGTTTCGGCATCAAGCGCGCCCTGATCGCGCTCGATCATGCCGATTCCGACGGTCAGCGAGCCAACGTGGCGAGCCTGGTGGCCGATCATCTCTCCCGCCAGTTGAGCGAAGGGGCGATCGTCGCCGTCGGTATGGGCCGCAATGTCGGAGCCGTGGCGGACAACGTGTTCGAGCAGGGCCAGCGCCAGTGTTCCTTCGTTTGCGCCATCGGAGGATCGGTGCGGGCCGGGGAGTACATGAATCCCGACCATATCTGCCGGCGCCTGGCGATCAAGTTCGGCGGCGACAGCGAGACGCTCTATGCGCCGGCACTGGTGCAGAATCTCGAGCTGCGCGACGCGATGTACGAAAATCCGACCATTCGCCAGACGCTGGACCGAGCCCGACGCGCCGATCTCGCCCTGATCGGCATCGGCGATCTCAGCGAAAACAGCAACATGGTGCGGATGGGCTGGTTCACGCCGCAGGAGACCGCCGAGGCGCGGCTTTCCGGCACCGTCGGCGACATGATGGGCTACGACTTCATCGACATCTACGGCCGGCCGTCGATGACACCGATGCAGGGCCGCGTCATCGGCCTGACCATCACTGACCTCGCGCGTATTCCCGATGTCATCGCCATCGCCGCCGAGAACACCAAGGCGGCCGGCATTCTCGGGGCGCTACGCACGGGCGTCATCGATACGCTCGCGACCAGCGTCACTAACGCCCATACCATTCTGCGCCTGGATGAAGCGACGCGGGTCGACGACAAACCCGACTAGGTTTTGCCTGACCATCGCTCGATGGCTTTTCCGACCCATCCGGATCGTTGCGGCGCTCGCCCCGGCTGGCAACGAATCCGCCAACGAAAAACGCCCGGCCAGGGCCGGGCGTTTCGATGAGTGCCTGCGTCGGGCGTCGATGGTCAGCCCATCCGAGCCTCGAAGGTCAACCCAGCAGCTTCTCGGCGCGAGCGACGACGTTGTCGACGGTGAAGCCGAAGTGCTTGAACAGATCGCCGGCCTTGCCTGACTCGCCGTAGGTGGTCATGCCGATGACGTCGCCGTCGAGACCGACGTACTTGTACCAGGTCGACGGAATGGCCGCTTCTACCGCCAGACGCGAGCGGACTGCACTGGGCAGCACGGACTCGCGATAGCTCTCGTCCTGCTCATCGAAAGCGCTGGTGCAGGGCATGGAAACCACGCGGACTCGCTTGCCCTTGCCTTCGAGCTCCTTGGCGGCATCCATCGCCAGGCCCACCTCGGATCCGGTGGCGATCAGGATCAGTTCAGGCTTGCCACCTTCGGCATCTTTCAGCACGTAGCCGCCGCGACGGATGTTCTTCAACTGAGATTCGTCACGTGACTGCGCCGGTAGGTCCTGACGCGAGAAGATCAGCGCCGTCGGCCCTTTCTCCCGCTTCAGCCCCTCGACCCAGGCCGCCGTGGTTTCGGTGGCATCGCACGGACGCCAGGTCGCCAGGCCCGGCAGGTTACGCAGATCCGCCAGTTGCTCGATAGGCTGGTGTGTCGGGCCGTCTTCGCCCAGGCCGATGGAGTCGTGAGTGAAGACATGGAGGATCCGGGTGTGCGATAGCGCCGACATGCGCACGGCATTGTGCATGTACTCCATGAACACCAGGAAGGTGGCGTCATAAGGAATGAAACCACCATGGGTGGCGATCCCGTTGGCAATCGCTCCCATGCCGAATTCGCGCACGCCGTAGTGCAGATAGCCGCCGTTGAAGTCGTCCTTGGTGATCGCCTTGGCGCCTTTCCACAGCGTCAGGTTGGACGGTGCCAGGTCGGCGCTGCCGCCGAACAGTTCGGGCAGATCCGGGCCCAGTTCATTGAGCACGCCCAGCGACGCCTTGCGGGAGGCGGTGGTCTCGGACTTCTCCTGAGCGGCCTTGATCAGGGCGTCACCGTCGAAGGTGGCCGGCAGTTCGCCGTTGTAGCGGCGCTTGAGCTCCTTGGCGAGTTCCGGATGCGCCTTCTCGTAGGCGGCCAGCTTCTCGTCGTATTCGGCTTCGAGCTTCCGGCCCTTGTCGCGCGCGTCCCATGCCTGATAGTACTCGTCGGGGATCTCGAAGGCCGGGTATTCCCAGTCGAGTTGCTTGCGCGCCGCGGCGACTTCGTCTTCGCCCAGAGCGGCACCGTGGCTCTCTTCCTTGCCGGCCTTGTTGGGCGAGCCGAAGCCGATGACCGTCTTGCACATGATCAGCGACGGCTTGTCGGTCACGCGCTTGGCTTCTTCGATGGCGGCGCTGATCTGTTCCGCATCGTGGCCGTCGACATCGCGGATCACGTGCCAGTGATAGGCTTCGAAACGCTTGCCGGTATCGTCGGTGAACCAGCCTTCGACTTCGCCATCGATCGAGATGCCGTTGTCGTCGTAGAACACGACCAGATTGCCGAGACCGAGCGTGCCGGCCAGCGAGCACGCCTCGTGGCTGATGCCTTCCATCAGGCAGCCGTCGCCCGCGAAGACCCAGACGCGGTGGTCGACGATCTCGTGGCCGTCACGATTGAACTGCGCGGCCAGCGTGCGCTCGGCGATGGCCATGCCGACACCGTTGGCCAGCCCCTGACCCAGCGGACCGGTGGTGGTTTCGATGCCGGCGGTGTAGCCGTGTTCCGGATGACCGGGGGTTTTCGAACCCAACTGACGGAAGTTCTCGAGCTCCTTCATCGGCAGGTCGTATCCGGTCAGATGAAGCAGCGAGTAGTGCAGCATCGAACCGTGACCGTTGGAGAGAATGAAGCGGTCGCGATCTTCCCAATCCGGGTTGGTCGGGTTGTGCTTGAGATGATCGTTCCACAGCACTTCCGCGATATCCGCCATGCCCATCGGCATACCGGGGTGGCCGGAGTTGGCCTTCTGTACCGCGTCCATGGAAAGCGCACGGATGGCGTTGGCTAGCTGACGACGAGATGGCATTGGCTTTCGGATCCCCTAGATCGTATATGGATGATGGCGCGAGACGTGATCTGGCATGCATCGTGACGCATGTGTCTGGCTGGATGCGATCACTCGATTCGATGCGATTGTCTCGTCCGAGGTGAATGATTAGTTGGACGCGAGTTCCGAAGCTTCGTTCACGATCGCCTCGAACGCGGCCGGGTCATGGGCAAACCGTCCCAGGAACAGCCCGTCGACCTGGCCGGCCAGTCGCGTCAACAGGTCCGGACCGGCGCTGCCGCCATAGATCACGCTGGCCTGCGATTGCGCCCCCAGATACTGGCGCAACCCTCGGCAGACCGCTGCAATATGCGCAAGCGACGCCGGTTGTGCGGCACCGATCGCCCAGTGTGGCTCGTAGGCAATCACCACGGGCTGCTGTCGCTGCGCCGCTGTCGCCAGTGCCAGGGCCGAATCGATCTGTCCGCGACATTCGGCAACGGCGTCGGCCGGATCGCCGCGATCCGCTTCGCCGATACAGAGCACCGGCACCAGACGATGCGACAATGCGACCCGCGTCTTGGCGGCGATGATGGCGTCATCCTCACCGAACAGGCGTCGCCGTTCGGCATGGCCGATCTCCACGAAGCGGCAGCCCATTTCAGCCAGCATGGCCCCACTCACTTCGCCAGTATAAGCACCGTTAGGCGACTGATACAGGTTTTGCCCCCCGACGCCAATGGGCGTGTCGGCAAAGCAGGCGAGTACCGGGGGCAGCGCGGGGAAACTCGGCAGCACGAACAGCGACACCCTGCCGTCCAGGACGGCAGGGTGATGGGCGAGGTTATCGGCGATCTGGCGACACCAGTCCACCGTCTGGGCATAGCCGAAGTACATCTTGAAGCTGATGCCCAGCGTAACGGAACGTTTTGCCATGATGTTCTCGTGTGGATCATTCACTCGGTATGGGCCCAGGCGGCCCTGTCCGGCGCATTGTCGCCAAGTCTGTTGCCGCGCGGCTCATTGCCGATCGATGACGCCCTGGACGGCGGCGACGATCATCGACAGCGAGACGGCGCCCGGGTCGGGTGTGCCCAGACTCTTCTCCGCCAGCGGGCGCGCGCGCCCCAATTTTGGCTTCAGCTCGGCCGTGGCCTGGGCGGCATTGGCGGCCGCGTCGACGGCCTTGCGCCACGCGTCCGAAAAATCGTCTCCGGCGGCGAGGGCGCGTTCCAGCGTCTCACTGAATGGCACCAGCGCATCGACCAGGGTCTTGTCGCCCAGCTTGGCCTTGCCGAACGTCATGACGTCGTCCCGGGCCTTGCTGATGC
Source organism: Salinicola sp. CPA57 (assembly GCF_003206035.1). Taxonomy (NCBI): domain Bacteria; kingdom Pseudomonadati; phylum Pseudomonadota; class Gammaproteobacteria; order Oceanospirillales; family Halomonadaceae; genus Salinicola; species Salinicola sp. CPA57. The sequence continues at coordinate 42,983 of NZ_PZJR01000019.1, read as the reverse complement.
CGCTTGCGTAGTGCGCCGGCGTCGGCTCGTCTTCATCTCCGAGGGTCACGCTCAGCGCGTTGAGCATGACACCCCAGATGGCGCCGGAGGTTCCACCGGCGCGGTCTGCCCACGCCTCTGCGGCCAAGCGTAGCAGAGTGCCGGCGCCCGCGTTGCGGCTGACGGCGTCCTCGGCAGCCAGTTCGGCGGCGACGACACCGCGCTGCATGCCGATGCCGTGGTCGCCGTCGCCGGCGATGGCATCCAGACGGCCGAGTTCTTCGACGTTCTGGTCGATGATCTTGCGCGTCGCGCTCAAGGCCTGATAGACGCGTCGGGCGGCGGCAATCGACACCTCGCTCGCCGGGGGGATGGCATCGACATCGGGGATGTCGAGCTGGGAGCGATCGACGGGGGGCGCAGCCTCGAGACTACCCTTGCGGTAGGCAGGGGCATCCGCCGGCGCCTGCCATAGACGCTCCAGTTCGTCATCGAGCCAGAACAGCGTCAACGAGGCGCCTGCCATGTCGAGACTGGTCACCAGTTCACCCACTTCCGGCTCGACGATTTCAAGTCCGGCATCGCCGAGGAGTTGGTGAACCCGGCGATAGACCACGAACAGCTCTTCGTACTTGATCGAACCCAGGCCGTTGAGCAGCACCGAGACCCTGGCGCCTCTGGCGCTGTCGATGCCGTCGGGAATCTCCTCGAGCAGATGCGAGACAAGCAGTTCCGCCAGGGCATCGGCGGAGGGCACCTCCTGCTCGCTGATGCCCGGTTCGCCGTGAATACCCAGGCCAACCGCCATCTTGCCCGAAGGCACATGGAACAGCGCATCCTTCGCGCCCGGCAAGGTACAGCCATCGAACGCGACGCCCATCGAGCGCGTGCGGAAATTGGCGGCGCGCGAGACACGAACGACCTCTTCGAGCGAATAGCCCGCCTCCGCGGCCGCCGCCGCAATCTTGAACACGGTCAAGTCGCCGGCGATGCCGCGCCGCTTGTGAATTTCATCCTGACTGGCGCTGGAAACGTCGTCGATGACGGCGACGATCTCGCAGGGAATGCCTTCGCGAATCAGGCGTTCCCGTGCCTGACCGAAGTGGAGCACGTCACCGGCGTAATTGCCGAAGCTGAGCAGGACGCCAGCACCGTTGTTGGCGGCCTTGCAGACGTTGTAGACCTGCTGGGCCGACGGGGAGGCGAACAGGTTGCCCATCACCGCGCCGTGGGCCAGACCCTGGCCGACCAGCCCAGCGAAAGCCGGATAGTGGCCCGACCCGCCACCGATGACCACGGCGACGGTATTGGGTTCGCTGCGGGTACTGCGGATCACCCCGCCGGGCACCTGGCAGACACGTTGGGCATGGGCAGCGACAAATCCTTCGGTGGCTTCGTCGACGAAATTTACAGGATCGTTGTAGAGGCGTGTCATGGCCGACGCTCCGGGCGGTTGGGTGGATATCGGCCTGGACGGTTGATGAGGATCCGATCGCTTCAGCCGATGAAAAAATGATCTTGTGGTGCGCATTTGGATATGAAGGGCTTCAAGAGATCATCATAACGAGAGCAGAACCGCGCGATATGAGACTTTGGTGGCGATGGTCAAGGGCCAATAGCACTCGGTAAGGAGTCGGATTCCCCGGGGTGAGTGGCTTTTACCGTCGTCTAGCCTCGTTTTTTGGCGCTTCCGGTCGCGACCTTTTGCTCATATGAAGGAATGTTGTTCATATGAGCGGTGTATGGCTATGATGTGTCGGTCGGCTATCGACGCCATTGACAGCACGGGAGGTGAGTGATGGCACAGAAGTGGCGAGTGGCGCTGGGGTGTGATGAAGCGGCGTATGACATGAAGGAGGCCATGATCGAGCACGTCAGGTCGCTGGGGCACGAAGTCGAGGATTTCGGCACTCACGATGCGAAGCCCGTGCTCTATCCGGATATCGCGATCAAGGTCGCGGAAGCCGTTGCAGAGGGTCGCCATGATCGCGGGATCCTGATGTGTGGCACCGGTATCGGCGTGGCGATTTCCGCCAACAAGGTGCCGGGCATTCGTGCCGCGCAGGCCCACGACACCTACTCGGCCGAGCGTGCGCGCAAGAGCAATGATGCCCAGATCGTCACCATGGGGGCGCGCGTGATCGGCATCGAATTGGCCAAGACGATTGTCGAGGCTTTCCTTGGCAGCGAGTTCGAGTCGGGTGGTCGATCTCAACCCAAGGTGGATCGGATCGAGGCCTACGAACAGAGTCACCGTTGAGCCGATGTCCTGCTGTCCAAGGCGCCAATTCGGCGCCTTTTTTATTGGTATTGATCATATGATCATCAATCTGTTCTTTAGGTCGTCTTGCGGCATCAATTTCGTCTTGAGGCGTATAAAAAACAACCAATGACTTTAGTCTCAACCGATCCTTAATTTTTTCTATAAGCTTTTGAATTTAAAAAATAAAAAAATGCTATGGCTAAAGTCTTAGAAGTTTGTCTATTGATGTCTTGAGGGGATTGGGGCTAAAAACATATGACCGAAGTTTGATCATGTGTTTTTACGGGAGGCCATTCATGAGCGAGTCCACCGCGGCATCCACGCAGCCAAGCCCCGCTGGCGATATTCCCAAGACGATGAAGGCGGTGGTCGCCTATGCGCCCAACGATTATCGCTACGAGGAAGTGCCGGTCCCCGAGATCGACGCCAAGGAGATCCTGGTCAAGGTCGAGGGATGTGGCATCTGCGCGGGGGATATCAAGTCCTACGACGGCGCGCCGAGTTTCTGGGGCGACGAGACGCAGCCCGCCTATATCAAGGCGCCGATGATCCCGGGGCACGAGTTCATCGGGCGGGTGGTCAAGGTTGGCGCCGAGGTCGAGGGATATGCGGTCGGCGACCGCGTGATCTCCGAGCAGATCGTGCCGTGCTGGAACTGTCGTTTCTGCGGTCGCGGCCAGTATTGGATGTGCGAGAAGCACGATCTCTACGGCTTCCAGAACAACGTCAACGGCGGCATGGCCGAGTACATGAAGTTCACCAAGGAGGCGATCAACTATCACGTCCCCGAGGAGCTGCCGCTGGAGAAGGCGATCCTGATCGAGCCTTATGCCTGCTCGCTGCATGCGGTGCAGCGCGCCAGAATCGAGCTGGGCGATGTGGTGGTGCTTTCCGGTGCCGGCACGCTGGGGCTCGGCATGGTCGGCGCAGCCAAGAAAGCGGGCGCGGAGAAATTGATCGTGCTCGACCTGTTCGACGAGCGTCTGGAGCTGGCCAAGAAGTTCGGCGCCGACCTGACCCTCAACCCCAGGCGCGACGACGTGGTCTCGATCATCAAGGAGATGACCGAGGGCTACGGCTGCGACGTCTATATCGAGGCGACCGGGCATCCCAAGTCGGTCGAGCAGGGGCTGTCGATGATTCGCAAGCTGGGGCGCTTCGTCGAGTTCAGCGTGTTCAAGGATCCGGTCAGCGTCGACTGGAGCATCATCTCCGACCGCAAGGAGCTCGACGTGCTGGGCTCCCACCTCGGCCCGTACTGTTATCCGCTGGTCATCGAGGGGATCCGCAACGGCGATTTCCCGACCGAAGGGGTGGTGACTCACAAGCTGCCGCTGGAGAAGTACGAGGAAGGGTTCGAGCTGATGAAGAGCGGTTCGAAGTCCTTGAAGATCGTGCTGATCCCTTGAGCCGACAGGTTTGCAAAAGAGGACGCTTTTCATGAGTGCAGCAGTTGCCAGTCGGCCAGCGGCGCCGAACAAGCTGAAGGGACGTCTGATCATCGGTGCCTGCGTGGTCGTAGTGCTGGCCATAATGGCCTGGGATACCAAGGTGGTCGAGATCGGCTCGGAGGCGGCGCTCGAGGGTGGCTTCTCGGCGGACACCTACGGTGGCGAGCATTTTCCCGACATCCAGGCCAGCGTCGAAGAGCGTGCGGTCGAGGCCAGTGAGCTGGCATCGGCCGTTCTCGATGACTCCACTGCGGCGGGACAGAAGTACGGCATTGGTGAAGGCTTCGGGCCGGTGGTGCCGGTCACGTTCACCGGCACTTTCGGCGAGGCCCGTTCCGGCATCTATCCGGTCACGGTGGACGGCGTGTCCGACGACATCACCATTCGCGTGCAGACCGGCCCGGCGATCAACGGCACCGACCTGCGCGATGCTACCGGCGAGATATCGTTCGGCGAGTTCACCAACCAGATCGAGTATCAGAATGCGGGAGCGTCGATCAATGACGCCATGAAGCAGGCGGTGCTGGCGGATATCGATACTGCCAATCTGAGCGGCAAGAGCGTCGGCGTGACCGGCGTGTTCAAGTTGATCAATCCCAAGAACTGGCTGGTGACGCCCGTCAGTCTGGAGGTGGAATGATGCCCTCATCTCCCATCCAGCCTGCGCCTGCCAGCGAACCCGCCGACGACATCGTGCTGTCGGCGCGGGATGTCGCCAAGTCGTTCGGTAGCGTGCATGCGCTCAAGACCGTCAACTTCGACGTCTATCGCGGTCAGGTGACCACGCTGTTCGGCGAGAACGGCGCCGGCAAGTCGACGTTGATGAAAATCCTCTCCGGTGTGATGCAGCCGACCTCCGGCGAGATCCTGCTGGAAGGCGAGCCGGTGCGCTTCGCCTCGACCACCGACGCCCAGCGCCTGGGGATATCGATCATCCATCAGGAACTCAGCCTGGCGCCCAACCTCAGCGTTCGCGACAACATCTTCATGGGGCGCGAGCTGAAGGGGGCGATGGGTATCGACTACGCCGAGGAGGCGCGTCAGACCCGTGCGTTGATGGAAGAACTCGACGAGCCGATCGATCCGTTGACCCCGGTCGAGGATTTGCGCCTGGGCCAGCAGCAGATCGTCGAGATCGCCCGCGCGCTATCGGTCAATTCGCGCATTCTGATCATGGACGAGCCGACCTCGGCGCTGTCGGCGACCGAAGTCGAAGTGCTGTTCCGGGTGATCCGCGATCTCAAGAGTCGCGGGGTGTCGATCGTCTATATCTCTCACCATCTGGAAGAGGCGCTGCTGATCACCGATCACGCGGTCGTGCTGCGCGACGGCGTGATGACGGCCTACGCCAGGCGCGCGGATATCGATCTGGAGTGGATCGTGCGCAACATGGTCGGCGAGAACTTCGATCTGGGCTCGCCGCCGACCGGTCACGCCCTGGGCGAGGTGGCGCTATCGCTGGACGACGTCAGCATCGCCGATGTCGCCGTGCCGGAGCGCTCGGTGGTCGATCATCTGTCGCTGGACGTGCGTGCCGGCGAGATCGTCTGCATCTACGGGTTGATGGGCGCGGGGCGAACCGAGCTGCTCGAGTGCGTGGCCGGTCGCGTGCCGCTGAGCGGTGGGCGGGTGGTGCTGGAGGGCGAGGACGTCTCGCACCTGAGTATCGCCGATCGCATCGCCAAGGGGCTGGTGCTGGTGCCGGAAGATCGCCAGCGCGATGGCCTGGTTCAGACCATGTCGGTGGGCGAGAACCTGTCGCTGGCCAGCATCAAGGCGTTCACCCGCTGGTTGCTGACCTCGGGCCCGCGGGAACGCGGCGTGGTGGATGAGTCGATCGCCGGCGTGCATATCAAGACGGATGGCCCCAAAGCCGAAATCGGATCGCTCTCCGGTGGTAACCAGCAGAAGGTGGTCATCGGCAAGATGCTGGCGACCCATCCGCGGGTCGTCGTTCTCGACGAGCCGAGTCGCGGTATCGATATCGGCGCCAAGGCCGAGGTGTTCAAACTGCTGGCGGAAGGCGCATCCCGACAGGGCCTGGCGGTGATCTTCTCCACTTCCGAAGTCGGCGAATGCCTGAGCATCGCACACCGCATCGTGGTGATGAGTCGCGGACGTATCGCGGCCGAATTCGGCGCCGACGCTTCCAAGGAGCAGATCATGGCGGCCTCCGGCGAAGCCGTGGTCGCCTGACAAGAACACGTTAGCGCCTTTTCTCGAACGGAGTTTTGATATGTCCAAACACAGCCAAGCGGCAGAGCGCCAACGGGGTGGCTTCGATCTGGGGCGCCTGCTGCTCGAGGGGCGAGCCTTTTTCGCCCTGATCGCGATCATCATCATCTTTTCGGCGCTGTCACCGGTCTATTTCTCGACCGGTAATTTTCTGACCATGTCGTCCCACGTGGCGATCTTCGGGTTGCTGTCGATCGGCATGCTGCTGGTCATTCTCACCGGCGGTATCGATCTGTCGGTGGGCTCGACGCTGGGACTGTGCGGGGTGGTCGCGGGCTTTCTGATGCAGGGCGTGACCTTCGACATGTTCGGCGTCACGCTCTATCCGCCGGTGTGGGTGGTGGTGATCCTGACCTGCGCGGTCGGCGCGTTCATCGGCGCCATCAATGGCGTACTGATCGCCTACTTCAAGGTACCGGCCTTCGTCGCGACGCTGGGTCTGCTCTATGTCGCCCGAGGCGTGGCGCTGCTGATGACCGATGGTCTGACCTACAACAATCTCGGTGGCAGCCCGGAGCTTGGCAACACCGGCTTCGACTGGCTCGGCTTCAACCGTCTGTTCGGCGTACCGGTGGGCGTGTTGATTCTGGCAGCAGTGGCGGTCATCACCATTCTGGCTCTGGCGCGCACCCCTTTCGGGCGCTGGGTCTACTCGACGGGCGGCAATGCGCGTGCCGCCGAGCTCTCCGGCGTGCCGGTCAAGCGGGTCCAGGTCTCTGTCTACGTGCTTTCTGGCATCTGCGCGGCCATCGCGGGCCTCGTGCTCTCTTCTCAGTTGACGTCGGCCGGCCCGACGGCGGGTACCACCTACGAGCTGACCGCCATCGCGGGTGTCGTGATCGGCGGTGCCGCACTGACCGGTGGTCGTGGCAACGTGCGCGGCACGCTGCTCGGGGCGTTCGTGATCGGCTTCCTCTCCGATGGCCTCGTCATCATCGGTGTCTCTTCCTACTGGCAGACCGTGTTCACAGGCGCCGTGATCGTGCTGGCGGTGCTGCTCAACAGCATTCAGTACAGCGGGCGCAAGAAACGCGCCGGCAAATTGTCCGAGCCTACGTCTCCAGAGCCAAAGACGCCCCAGCCCCCCTCTTCTCCAGCCTCGAACGCCGACGCTGAACGCGTGACGACCGGGGCGGAAAGTCCCGCCGGCAAGCCGGCAACACAGCATTGATCCGTGCGTCTCGATCAACGCGAGCTAGAGCACAACACGTTAGACCAACACAACCGCAAAAAAGGGTGATCCATCATGTTCAAGACAGGAAAGCGCCTGCTGATCGCAGCCCTCGCCGTGAGTGCGCCGTTACTCGCCGGAAGTGCCATGGCGCAGGACAAGGGGCTGATCTCGATCATCGTCAACGATACCTCCAACCCTTACTGGTTCACGGAAGGCAAGATCGCCCGTGAAACCGCCGAGGAGTTGGGGTACGAGGCCAATGTCAGTGCCCACAAGGGCGATACCAACACGGAAAGTCGACAGATCGATACCGCGATCACCAACCAGGCCAAGGCGATCATTCTCGACCCTGCCAACGCCGACGGATCGGTCGGCGCGGTGCGTAAGGCCGTCGATGCCGGCATTCCGGTATTTCTGGTCAACGCCGAGATCAATGAGCAGGGCCTGGCCAAGGCGCAATTGGTGTCCAACAACGCGCAGGGGGCGGCAATGGGCGCCCAGCAGTGGGTTCAGACGGTCGGCGACTCGGCCAACTACGTCGAGTTGAAAGGCGCTCCGTCGGACAACAACGCGGCGACCCGCTCCAACGGCTACGAAACCGTGCTGAGTCAGTATCCGGATCTCAAGAAGGTCGGCGAGGACGTTGCCAACTGGGATCGCACCCAAGGGTTCAACAAGATGCAGAGCCTGCTACAGGCCAACCCGGATATCCAGGGCGTGATCAGCGGCAACGACGAGATGGCATTGGGCGCGATTGCGGCCCTCAAGGAAGCCGGCAAGCTGAAGGATATCGTCGTCGGTGGTTTCGACGGTTCGCCCGATGCGGTCGATGCGATCAAGGCCGGTGAATTGGCGTATACCGTGCTGCAGCCGGTCGCGATCTTTTCCGAAGACGCCGTACGCATGGCAGACAAGTTCATCACTTCAGGTGAAACCGGGCTCGGCGGCGAGAAGAAACTCTACGATTGCATCCTCATCACGCCGGACAATGTCGATCAGTACACCTCCGCGTTCGTCATGGAGCAGTGATCCTCCGAAACCGGGTTGAGGACGACCGACCGCCGCGGGCTAAGGCTCGCGGCGGTTTCGTTGGGGGGCAGTCGATGACGTTTCGCCGATCAGATCAGATAGCGATCAACCGATACCGAATTTCGGCATCATCCAGTACCTGGCGATGCTCGTCCGTCAGGCCCGCATCGATCAGGACCAGGTCGAATTCGCCCAGGTCGGCCAGCCGATGCAATGCGCCGTGGCCGAACTTGGCGCTGTGGACGAGCAGTATCCGGCGCTCTGCCGCCGCCATCTGTGCGCGCTTGATCTGGGTCACTGCGGGGTCCTGCACGTAAGCCGTGGTGCCGAGGATGGCCGATGCGGAAAGCACCGCGACGTTGGCCCGCAGGTTGGCGAGCGTTTGCTCGCACAGCAGGCCGAACGTTGCGTTGAAGCGCGGCTGGTAATCCCCGCCCAGGGTGATCAGCTTGATGCCGCTGGCGGCCTTGAGCCGTTCGATGCTCTCCAGACTATTGGTGATGACGGTCAACGGCTCACGGCTGGGCAGCAGTGAAGCCAATTCGGCAGCCGTCGTGGAGTCGTCCAGCATCACCGCTTCGCCGGACGCGATCTCCTCCAGCGCCGCACGGGCCAGCGCCTGCTTTTCCCGCGTGGCGATATGCGAACGCAGCGCGAAGTTGCTTTCGAACACGCTGGAGGAGCGAGTGGTGACCCCGCCATGCTGCTTGTTGACCATGCCCTGGTCGGAGAGGCCGTCGAGATCGCGATGTACCGTCATCCGGCTGACGCCGAAGCGCTCGGCCAGCTCGTCGACCTGGGCCGAGCCGGCCTGAATGATGTAGTCCAGCATCGCCTGGCGGCGTGCTGTTGCGCCCCTCGTCGCGGTGCGAGGCGGTACGGCTTCGAGCGAGCTCATGACGCGCCCGTCGTCAGCACGACCTTGATCGAGTCGCGCTGGGCGGCGATCTCGAAGCCTCGCTCGAAATCGGCCAGCGGAACGTGATGGGTGACGATGCCGCGGGTCGTCACCAACCCGCGAGCGAGCAGGTCGATCGCCACCGGATACGTGTGCGGTGATAGGTGCGAGCCGCGAATATCCAGCTCCTTGCGATCACCGATCGTCGACCAGTCGACGGTAGTGGGTTCCTTGAACACGCTGAACTCGACGAAACGGCCCAGCTTGCGTAGCGATTCCAGGCCCTGGACTACGCCGCTCGATGAACCGGTGGCGTCGATATAGACCTCGCAGCCGTAACCGCCGGTGAGAGCACGTATCTCCTTGGCGATATCGTCGCGATGCGGATTGAAGCCGTGATCGGCGCCGTAGTCGCGAGCCAGATCCAGGCGGTCGTCATGAGTGTCGACCAGAATCAGCTGTCTGGGCGTCTTGAGCCTGGCGAGCTGAACCATGGCCAGGCCGATCGGGCCGCCGCCGGCGATCACCACGGTATCGTCGAACTGGATCTCGGCGCGATTGACCGCATGGATACCGCAGGCCAGCGGCTCTAGGAAGGCGGCGTCCTCGACGCTCAGGCGAGGATCGACCCTATGCAGCACCGCGTTGGCCGGCACGCGCAGGTATTCCGCCATGCCGCCATCGGCGACGCCACCCTGAAAGCCGAAGATGTTGTGCACCTCGCACATCCAGTAGTGGCCGCGCTGACAATAGAAGCACTGTCGGCAGGGCAGAATCTGCTCCGGCACCACCCGATCGCCCAGCGAGACGCCAAAACGCTCGGCAGCCCCTTCGCCCAGCGCGACCACCTCGCCGGCGAATTCGTGGCCGACGATCATTGGCGGCTTCACGAAAGGCGCGAAGCGGTCGCCGTCGCCCCAGTACATCGCGGCTCCGTCGCGGCATTTGAGATCGCTCGAACAGATGCCGCAGGCCTGGATCCTGAGCATCAGCTCGCCCTGGCCGGGCCTGGGCGTCGGCGCGCGTTCGAGGCGATAGTCGCCGGGCCCGCGACAGACCACGGCCTGCATGCTGTCGGGAAGAGACACTCGAGAATCGGGCATGAGCTACCTCGGCGATGACATGTTGGGATAAATGAAGCGAGTGCCAATTAAATAACATCAAAAAGTGATGATTTGCCGTATGACTTTGGTCTTGAAGAGGATTCACCTTTTAGCGATAAAATTTAATTGATTGAAATTAAAATAATATCTGTTGTCAGCGGTGATGTTTAACACCAACGTCTAACGTCGCTCGATCACAAAAGAGTGTTAGAAATGGCGGCATGAAGCGTTCATTCCGTACCTTTTCGGCGGTGCGGGGATGCGATTGACGGGAGACAGCCATGTCACGCGGTTATCTGCTGGGGCTCGACGGAGGCTCCAGTTCCACCAAAGCGGTGATTTTCGATACCGACGGCAATGTCGTGGGCATCGGGCGGGAGGCGTCCCGGCTCGAGCATCCTCAGGCACACTGGGTCGAACGTGACATGAATGCCACCTGGGCAAGTGCCGCTCAGGCGATACGCGCTGCGCTGGCCGCTGCCAACGTGGATGGCAGCGAGATTGTGGCGATCGGCGTCACGGCGCACGGCGATGGGCTCTATCCGCTCGATCGGAACGGCGAGCCGCTCGGCCAAGCCATCACCTCGCTCGATAGCCGCGCGGCGGGCATCGTCGAACGCTGGTGTCGAGAAGGCGTGCGTGACGAGGCGCTGGCGCGGATCGGACAGATGCCTTTTGCCTTCTCGCCGGTGACCTTGCTGGCATGGATGCAGGAACATCAACCCGAACGGTTGTCCGCGCTCGGCCACGTGCTGACCTGCAAGGACTGGCTGCGATTCAAGCTGACCGGCGAGGTTGCCACCGACTTCACCGAGGCCAGCACCGGCTATACCGATGTGAACACGCAGCGCTATAGCCGGGAGGCGCTGTCGATGCTGGGTATCGATAGTGTCTTCGACACGCTGCCGGCTGTCCGCATGCCCGACGAGATTGCCGGCCATGTCAGCATGGCGGCTGCGCGCGCCACCGGCCTCAAAGCCGGTACGCCGGTGGCGGCGGGGCTTCACGATGTCACGGCCAGCGCGGTGGGGTTGGGAAATGTCGAGTCGGATACCCTGACCATCGCAGCCGGCACCTTCAGCATCAACGAGGTCTTCTCCGACGCGCCGAAGCCCGACTCGCGCTGGGCCACGCGCAACGGACTGCGCCCTGGCCAATGGCTCAACATGGCGATTTCACCGGCTTCCTCGAGCAATCTCGAATGGTTTCATCGCCAATGGGGGCGGGCCGGCGACGGCGATACCGGTGCCTTTTTCGCCGAGATGGAAGCATCGCTGGACGCCGCGTTCCAAAGCCCGTCTCGACTGGTCTATCACCCGTTCCTTTACGGCTCACCCTATGACGAACCCGCCAGCGCCGGGCTGTTCGGGCTGCAGGGCTGGCATGATCGCGGCCATGTACTCCGCGCGATTCTGGAAGGCGTGGTGTTCAATCATCGCGTCCATGTCGATGCGCTGGCGTCGACTTTCCCCATCGACCGCGTGCGCATCACCGGCGGCGGCAGTCACTCGCCGCGGCTGGCGCAGCTCTTCTCCGATTCGCTCGGCCGGCCGCTGGAGACGTCCCGTATCCAGGAAGCGGCCGCCTGGGGTGCCGCCATCTGCGCGGGGGTGGCGGCCGAGGTGTTCCCCGCCATTGCGTCAGCTACACCGCTTTGCGAGATCGACCATCGCTATACACCCAAGGCCCGGCGCCAGGCCGAGTGTCAGCGGGGCTTCGAACGTTACCAGCGGTTGGTGGAGTGCCTGCGTCCGCTGTGGGCGACGCTCGATGCCGACGCGCCGCCGTTGGCATCGCCGGCAGTCGAACCTCAACCCAGTCCAACGGTGGGAGCCGCACGATGACCGAATCTCTGAATCCACCACCGCTGACGCGTCAGCAGACGCTGGAACGACTGCGGGCCGATCCGGCGGTCTCGGTGCTGATCATCGGCGCCGGCATCAACGGTGCCGGCCTGTTTCGCGATCTGGCGCTGCAGGGTGTCGATACGCTGATCGTCGACAAGCAGGACTTCTGTGCCGGGGCCAGCGCGGCGCCTTCGCGACTGATTCACGGCGGCCTCAAGTATCTGGAGACCGGGGAGTTCCGCCTGGTGGCGCAGTCGACCCGCGAGCGTAATCTGCTGCTGCGCAACGCGCCGCACGTGGTGCATCCGCTGCGCACCGCGATGCCGACGCACAGCTGGTGGGGTGGCATCTGGCCGTCGATCCAGCGGTTCTTTCGTCGCCCGGCGAAGATCGACGACCGCGGCATCCTGATCAGTGAAGTCGGGCTGACGCTCTATGACTTCTTCGGTCGCCACTTTCGCAGCATGCCGCGTCATTCGCTGATGCTGGGGCGCCGGGTGCGGGAATCGCTGCCGGACATTCGCCGCGACGTTCGTGCGCTTCACACCTACTACGATGCCGCGATCAGCCAGGCCGAACGCCTCGGCTACGAGCTGATCGACGATGGCTGCCGGACCCATCGCGGGGCGATGGCACTCAACCATGTGACCCTGACCGGTGGCGAAGGCGGAGCGGTGAGTTTCAACGATGAAGACGGCAACGCTTTCACGGTCCGCCCCCAGCTCATCGTCAACGCCGGCGGCGCCTGGATCGATGAGATCAACCGTCGGTTGGGGCGCGAAACGCAGCACATCGGTGGTACCAAGGGCGGCCATCTGATCGTCGATGTGCCGATCCTTCGGGATCAGCTCGACGGGCGGATGATCTATTTCGGCACCCCGGATGGTCGCATCTGCCTGATCTATCCGTTCATGAATCACGTACTGGTCGGCGCCACCGACATTCGTTGCCCCGATCCGGACCAGGCCGTCTGCGAGGATGCCGAACGCGACTACATGCTCGAGGCGGTGCGCTATCTGTTCCCCGACGTGCCGATCGGACCGGATCAGGTGCGTTATCGCTATAGCGGGGTGCGTCCGCTCCCGCGCAGCGACGCCGCCGATCCGGGCCAGATCAGCCGAGATCACGCCATCGTCGAGGATCGCATCCAGGATTGGCCGGTGCTGTCGCTGGTCGGCGGCAAATGGACCACATTTCGCGGGTTTGCCGAGGAGGTCGCCGACGACGTGCTTGCCAGGCTCGGCCGCCGACGCGAGATCGATACCCGCGAGCTGGCGATCGGAGGCGGGAAGGATTACCCCCGCGATGCGATATCGCGGGAGGCCTGGCTTGCGCGGGTAACCGCGCTCTGCGACGGCGACCGGCATCGGGCGATCACCCTGTTGAGCCGCTATGGCACTCGAGGCGAAGCGGTAGGGCGGCACTGCGCGAGGATGAGCGCTGATGGTGTCTGTCGTCAGCGCCCGCTGAATTCGATGACGGATTATCGTGTCGGGGAGATCGATTTCGTCTGCCGCTTCGAGCGCGTCGAGCATCTGGCGGACGTGCTGTTCCGTCGTCTGCCGATTGCGCTCTCCGGGCAACTGGACGGCGTCGTGGTCGAGGAGGTCGCATCGCATTGCCGAAGGGCCCTGGAATGGTCCGAATCACGCTGCCGGGACGAAATCGAGGCGGTGCGAGAGGTGGCCCTGCGGGCGCATGGCGTTTCGCTCGCGCCAATTTGCGGGGAGCCGCCGGAGCCTGTCGCGGCTGCCACTGAAGACCCGGGAACGTCCTCTGCCCAGGAGATCACACCATGACGACCGTCTTTTCTGCCAGCGGCTTGCGCACCGGACGGCTGTTTCGCCGCGAGACCGGATCGAGCTGCATGGTGGCGTTCGATCGTACGCTGCTGGCGGGACCTGTGGAGCATGCGCTCGATGCGCGTCGGACCTGCGAGGCGATCGTCGCGGCCGGTCCGGAAGCGGTGCTGTTGTCGCCCGGCATGCTCAAGTCTTGCGCTGACCTGTTCGCCGACAGCCGCGCGCCCAAAGTGGTGCTTCGGATCGACTATCCGATGGTGGGCGACTTCACGCTGGCGGGAGAGGAGTATCACCGCATGATCGCAACGCCCGCCCAGGCGCAGGCGATGGGGGCGGACGCGGTAGTGATGTGTCTGATTTCCGGTTACGACGACCCCGGGCGCGAAGCCGACAACCTCCGGGCGGTAGCGGAGACCGCCCGCCAGTGCGAGGCGATCGGACTACCACTGATCGTCGAGGCGGTGGTGTGGGGGCACCGTGAGCAAGGGCGCGAAGACGGTCGTCTCGATGGCGAGCGCATCGCGCGGGTGGCGAGGATCGGCGCCGAGCTGGGAGCCGATCTGATCAAGGCGCAGTTCACCGGCGACCCTCGGGACATGCAGGGCCTCGTACAGAGCTGTCCGGTTCCGGTACTCGTCCTGGGTGGGTCGGCGATGAACGACGACGAGGCGCTGGCGTGTTTCACCCGGGATGCACTGGATAACGGCGCACGGGGCGTGATTTTCGGCCGCAATGCCTGGCAGCGGGAGAATGCCACGGCGGGTATCGAGCGGCTGGTCGATATCGTGCACGGTACCGGTAGCCCTGGCCGCTAGCCCTCGATAGCACCGGTCAATCATCCGCGCGGGTGGCAAAACATAGGCAGCTAGCCATTCTGTGTGTAGACTTTTGTACCCTGTCCCGGCGTGTCCGGGAGAGCGATGTCGTGCGTCGTTTCATCCGTCTTCCCGACCGACGGCGCTGCGTTTTGTCAGGCGGGTCGCACGTGCGGGCCGCAACCAGTGAACGAAGGGATCTCCGTACGCCATGAGCGAATACTCTCTGTTTACCTCCGAATCCGTGTCCGAAGGTCATCCGGACAAGATCGCCGATCAGATTTCCGATGCCGTGCTGGACGCCATCATCGCGCGGGACAAGCAGGCGCGCGTGGCTTGCGAGACGCTGGTCAAGACCGGCGTCGCCATCGTTGCCGGGGAAATTTCAACCTCCGCCTGGGTCGACCTGGAAGACCTGGTGCGCAAGGTGATCATCGATATTGGCTATACCTCTTCGGAAGTCGGCTTCGATGGCGAAACCTGCGGCGTGATCAACCTGATCGGAAAGCAGAGCGTCGATATCGCCCAGGGCGTCGATCGCAGCAAGCCCGAAGATCAGGGCGCGGGCGATCAGGGCCTGATGTTCGGTTACGCCACCAACGAGACCGAATCGTTCATGCCGGCGCCGATCCACTATTCGCACCGGCTCGTCGAGCGTCAGGCGGCACTGCGCAAGAACGGTACGCTTTCGTGGTTGCGTCCCGACGCCAAGAGCCAGATCACCTTCAGCTATGACGACGACGGCAAGCCCAACGGCGTGGATGCCGTGGTGCTGTCGACCCAGCACGATCCAGACATCTCCCAGGAAGATCTGCGCAAGGCGGTGGAGGATCTGATCATCCGTGATGTCCTCCCGGCGAAGTGGATACATGACAAGACCCGGTTCCACATCAACCCGACCGGCAAGTTCGTGATCGGCGGTCCTGTGGGTGATTGCGGGCTGACCGGACGCAAGATCATCGTCGATACCTACGGCGGCATGGCGCGCCACGGCGGCGGCGCGTTTTCCGGCAAGGATCCGTCCAAGGTCGACCGCAGTGCTGCCTATGCCGGGCGCTACGTGGCCAAGAACATCGTGGCTGCCGGTCTCGCCGACAAGTGCGAGATTCAGGTCTCCTACGCCATCGGTGTCGCCGAGCCGACCTCGGTCTCGATCAACACCTTCGGCACCGCCAGTGTCAGCGAAACCAGGATCATCGAGCTGGTGCGCGAGCACTTCGACCTGCGCCCCCACGCCATTACGCGCATGCTCGATCTGCTCCATCCGATGTATCAACTGACGGCCTCCTACGGCCACTTCGGACGCGAACCGTTCGAATCGAGCTACACCTGGACCGACGTCAACGGCGAAACGCAGACCGAGACCTTTACCGCCTTCCCGTGGGAGAAGACGGACAAGGCCGAGACGCTGAGAGCCGCTGCCGGTCTGTAATCGCGAGTCCCTGGAGAGCCCTGCATGTCGGCGCCGGCCTGCAGGGTCTGATCGGCACACGACGACGAAGCGGACCCGGATTTCCGGGCCCGCTTTTTTTGTCACCGATCGGCTGAATGAACCCTTATCAAGCCCGCCCCGCTGCGATCCTCTATCGTAAAGGCTCCGGGCCGGACGCTCACCGACAATTCGCCGCGGCAGGCACAGGGAAGAATTCCATGCTGGAAATCGCAGCAGTCTTCATCACGATCACCGCGCTGTTTGCGTGGTTCAACTACCGGTTCCTCAAGCTGCCGGCGACGATCGGGGTGATGTGCATCTCGCTGCTGGCTTCGATGTTGTTGATCGCGTTGAGCCACGCTGGCTTCGACGGGATTACCGATTGGGCCGAGACCTGGCTGGGGCAGATAAACTTCAACACCTTGCTGATGGACGGGATGCTGTCGCTGCTGCTGTTCGCCGGGGCGTTGCACGTCGATTTCCACAAGCTCAAGCGTTATCGCTACTCGATCGGTCTGCTGGCGACCGTCGGCGTGGTGATCTCGACCGTGGTGATCGGTAGCGCGGCCTGGTGGCTTTTCGCCACCTTCCATATCGCGGTGCCTTATCTCTACTGCCTGGTCTTCGGGGCGTTGATCTCGCCGACGGATCCGATCGCCGTACTCGGGATCATGCGTAGCGCGGGCGCGCCGGAAGATATGGAGATCAAGATCGTCGGCGAGTCGCTGTTCAACGACGGCGTCGCGGTGGTGGTGTTCACCATGATGCTGGGAGCGGCGAACGCGACCGAAGCGCTGACGGTCACGCACTCCGCGATGCTGTTCCTGGAAGAGGCCGGCGGCGGCATTCTGCTCGGGCTGGTGATGGGGTATGTCGCCTACTGGATGATGAAGAGCATCGATCAGTATCAGATCGAGGTGCTGGTCACCCTTGCGCTGGTGCTGGGCGGTTATACGCTGGCGACGCATCTTCATGTGTCGGGGCCGATCTCGATGGTCATTGCCGGGCTGTTCATCGGCAATCGCGGCCGCGAACATGCCATGTCGGATACCACCCGTCGCTACGTCGACGGCTTCTGGGAACTGATCGACGAGATTCTCAACGCGGTGCTGTTCGTACTGATCGGCCTCGAACTGCTGCTCATTCCCTTCGAGTGGTCGTACCTCATCGTTGCTGGCCCGATCATCGTCGTCATTCTGGTGACGCGCCTGCTCACCATCGGTCTACCCATTGCCATATTGAACCGGTGGGTCCATTTTCGTCACGGCACCACGCGTGTGCTGACCTGGGGCGGGCTGCGAGGTGGCATCTCGGTGGCCTTGGCGCTGGGCCTGCCCGAGAGCGATTACCGAAATACCATCGTGATGGTGACCTACATCATCGTGCTGTTCTCGATCCTGGTTCAGGGGCTGACCATCGGTGGCGTGGTACGACGCGTGTTATCGCAGGATGCCAAAAAATCTTAGACTTTAGTGGTATGCAGTGGTTCAGGCATGGTATCGCCGCCGGGCGTTCCTTACTCTTGGGCCACTGTACGGTTTCTTTTTCGTCGATCAGATGGGTCGATGACGTTTCAATGACGGGGTGAACCATGATGTTACGCACAGGAATGCTGGTCGCGGCGCTGGGCCTTTCCGGCGCACTGCTGGTGGGTTGCGGTGACGACAGTGATGATCAGGCCAAAAGCGAGTCTCAAGAGTCATCATCGTCGCAACAGGAGACCCAGTCCTCCGGTTCCAGCACTCAGGACACGGCGTCTTCGGACACCGCCGGCAGTGCAGATAATGCCGATAGCCAGGACACGGCTGCCGCCGGCGGCGAACCCGTCAATCTGATCTTCGGCACCGGCGGCACCGGTGGCAGCTACTATCCGATCGGCGGGGCGCTGAAGAGCGTGTTCGAGAAGAGCGACCTGGTCGACGGCGTACAGGTGGTATCGACCGGTGCCTCCGTGCAGAACATCAACAACATCAACGATGGTCTGAATCAGGTCGCCATCGTGATGAGCGACGTGGCTTACGACGCCGTCAAGGGCCAGAACCAGTTCGAAGGCCAGCCTGCCGATATCGAGACCATCGCCGGCCTGTATCCCAACGTGGTGCAGGTCGTCGCCACGGCCGACAGCGATGTCCACAGCATTGCCGATCTGAAAGGCAAGCGTGTCGGCGTGGGCAAGGTCGGCTCCGGGGTCGAACAGAGTGCTGCCAAGGTGCTGGAATCGGCGGGCCTCAGCTACGACGATCTGGCCCAGGTCAGCCATACCGGCTATGCCGACAGCGTGACCGAGATGAGCAACGGCAACCTCGATGCCGCGTTCTTCACCTCCGGCGTGCCCAACTCCAGCATCACCGGGCTGATGCAGAGCACCGACGTGACCTTCGTTCCGGTCAGCGGCGACGTTGCCTCCACGCTGCTGGAAAAGTATCCGTACTACGAGAACTACGAGATCCCGGCCGGGGCGCCCGAGCGCTACAATCTGGGTGACGCCGTGGATACCGTGGCGATCCGCAACATCATGATCGTGCCGTCCTCCATGCGGGACGATGTGGCCGAGGATCTGGCCAAGCGGTTCCATGACTATCTGGAATCCGACAGCGTCTCCGTGGGTGCGCTCAAGCAGTTCGATCCCAGCACCATGGACAAGAATCTGGTCGTACCGGTGCATCCGGGCGCCGAAGCCTTCTACGAAACGCTGTCTTCTTCCGAGGGTGCAGCAACTGATGGCGATGCGGCTAGTGCCGGTGATGATAGCGATCTGTCGGAAGAGACCGCTTCGATGCCGGCCAACGAGAAAGCGTCGACGACGACATCCGATGGTGCCGAAGCTGAACCGTCCAAGCAGACCAGCGCCGAGACGCCCGAAGACAACATCGACGCTGCCGAGGGGAGCGAGACCAGCGGTGATGACAACGCGCAGGACAAGGAGCCGCAATCCTGAGCGGGATGTCGTGACCGACCGATCAAGGCGCCAGTCATGATGACGGTCTCGATGAATCGTACTGGTGGATCGCCCTGGTGGATCGGTCTGATAAATCGTTCTGATGAATCGTCTTGATGCGTAAAATCTGGCTGAGTATCGCAGCGGTGGTGATCCTGGGGGTCGCCACCGCTGCGTATCCGCTACCGTGGTTGGTCATTCGTGATGGGCCGCAGTGGCGTTTTGCCTTTCCGGGGTGGCAGGGCACGACCTTTACGCTGCGCTGGATGCATTCGGTCGAGAAAGAAGATTGGGAAGAGTGGTTCGCGGTGACCGCGGGCGACGCCATAGAGATCACCGGCACGCGCTTCAAGACGTTCGGTGCGGGTGTTCCGTCGCATGCGGGTACCGAAACCCATCTCGAGGATGGCTGGGTGGTGATGACCGGCATCGATCGCGTGGTCGATCCGCTGGCGGTGCAGGCAGCCGTGGAAGAGCATTACCGTCTGATCTTCGCGGGCCATACCATTCCGCTGTCGCGCGGCGATCCGCCCCGAATACTGACTTTTTCCATACTCAGGGTGCCGTTGTGGCAAGTCTTGCCGGCACTGGTGCGACCCTGGTTGTCATAGATCCCCGCTTGGCGAGGAAGGCACATGTCCGAACAGAAAAACACGATCTCCGCCGACGATTCACAGGATCCGTCGGTCAAGGAGGCACTGGAAAAATTCGACCGCGAAAGTCTGGTACGAGACAGACTGCCGCGCTCGGTGATCCGGTTCGTCATGGCCGTGTCGGTACTGCTGGCACTGTTTCATCTCTACACCTCGTTTTCGGGGCCGCTGGTCGATGTCGCCCAGCGCAGCATCCACCTCTATACCCTGCTGGGTCTGGCCTTCATTCTCTATCCGTTGACTCGCAAGGGAGCCCGCGACCGGGTGCCATGGGGCGACGCCATCGTGGCACTGATCGCATTCGGCATCGGTGTCTACATGCTGATGGTGTCCGATCGCGTGATCGCTTCGGCAGGACGCATCAACAATGTCGACATGGTGGTCGGCATGGTGGCGATTCTGCTGGTGCTGGACGCAACCCGGCGTGTCACCGGCTGGGGCCTGACGATTCTGGCCGCTTTGTTCCTGGTCTACGGCTTCTATGCCAAGCTCTCGTTCTACCCGCAGGTCAACGAGGCGATCGTCCTCGCCACCTGCAAGCAGATCATCTCCCATCTGGTGTTTATCACCGAAGGGCTGCTGGGCACGGCGATCGGGGTCTCGGCGAGCTATATCATTCTGTTCATCCTGTTCGGTGCCTTTCTCGGCAAGTCCGGACTGGGGCAGCTGTTCAACGATCTTGCGCTGGCCATCGCCGGACATACCCGGGGCGGGCCGGCCAAGGTGGCGGTCATCGCCAGCGGCTTTCTGGGTTCGATCAACGGCTCCGCCATCGCCAATGTGGTGACGACAGGGGCCTTTACCATTCCGTTGATGAAGAAGACCGGCTACAAGGCGAACTTCGCCGGAGCGGTCGAAGCCGCTGCCAGCGTCGGCGGTCAGATCCTGCCGCCGATCATGGGCGCAGCGGCCTTCATCATGGCCGAGGTGCTGGCAGTTCCCTACACCCAGGTCATTCTGGCGGGGATCATTCCGGCGCTGCTCTACTATCTTGGCGTGCTGTTCCAGGTACATCTGCGCGCCATGCGCAACGGCCTGGAGGGTATTCCTCGCTCCCAGCTCACGCCGCTCAAGGAGGTCATGCTCAAGCGCGGTCACCTGCTGATACCGATGGCCGTGCTGCTATGGCTGCTGTTCGAGGGGCGGGCGCCGTTCTTCGCGGCATTCTGGTCGATCGCGGCAACGGTACTGATCTGCGGTACGCGCCGCGTGGCGATCGGGCTCAGCCTGATTCTGGCACTGCTGATCTTCGAGCCGCAGCTGCGGGCGTTGATCGGTGGACACGCGCTGCCCAATTTTCCGGCCAGCCGCTGGACGCTGTTCTTGATCATTGCGGTGACGGTGGCCATCAACGCGCTGCGGGCCAAGCTGGGGATGGTGGCCGAGAAGATGGATGTGGCCGACTGTCGTGATGCCATGCACGACGGGGTGCGCAATGCCATTCCCGTTGCCGTGGCCTGTGGGGCAGTGGGGATCATTGTCGGGATTGCCACGCTCACCGGTATCGCGCTGGAAGCGGCTGACGCCGTGGTGACGCTGGGCCAGCAGATTCCGATTCCGATGATCCAGCTGCTGGTCACGCTGGTGCTGACCATGATCGCATCGATCGTGCTCGGCATGGGCCTGCCGAGTATTCCGACCTACATCATCACCAGCACCATGGCCGCGCCGATTCTGCTGAATCTGCCGATGTTCCGGGAGCTGGCGGGCAGCAACGAGACGGCGATCTTCGTGGCCCACATGTTCGTGTTCTACTTCGGGCTGTTCGCCAACCTGACGCCGCCCGTGGCGCTGGCCGCCTATGCGGGCGCCGGTATCAGCGGCGGCTCGCCCAACGCCACCGGTTTCCAGGCGATGAAACTGGCGATCGCCGGCTTCGTGGTGCCCTACATGTTCGTATTCGCGCACAGCATGCTGATGATCGATGCGACCCTGTGGAACACGCTGTGGGTCATCGTGACCGGGGTGGTCGGGGTGCTGCTGCTGGCCGTGGCGGTCGAGGGCTATCTGCGACGCCCGCTCAACCCGTTCTGGCGAATACTGGCGGCGGTCGGTGCGCTGGCGTTGATTTTCCCGGGGTTGATCAGCGACATCGTCGGCGCGGTCATTACCGTGGTGCTGTTCCTGCTGGCCAAGGCGAAGCCGGAGGTAACGCCTGCCAAAGCCGTGTAGCAACGTACTGCCAAGTCGGGTCATTGCGGAACGAGCGCCCATTCCCCCTTCCGGGGAGTGGGCGTTTTGCCGTTCTGGTGATACGACTTTAGTCGTTACCGACAAATTACCGCGCTTGTGATGACGACAGCTTGCCTAGCCGTTTGCTATAAGAAAAGCGAGGCACCCGCAGAATGACCGTTGAAGAGTAGAGGTGCCCGCCAATGACCGATGAGGATGACACATGTCAATCAACGTCACTCGGCGCCAGTTTTTCAAACTGGGCGGGGCGGGGTTGGCGAGTTCGAGCCTGGCGATGATGGGGTTTGCGCCCGAACCCGCCGAAGCCTCGATCCGCCAGTTCAAGCTGACCCACGCCAAAGAGACCCGCAACACCTGCACCTACTGCTCGGTAGGCTGTGGCATTCTGATCTACAGCAAGGGCGACGGCTCCAAGAACGTCGAGCAGAATGTCTTCCATATCGAAGGCGATCCCGATCATCCGGTGTCTCGTGGTTCGCTCTGCCCCAAAGGCGCTGGCCTGCTCGACTTCGTTCACAGCAAGGGGCGGCTCGAATATCCGCAAGTTCGTGAAGCGGGCTCCAGCGAATGGACACGAATCAGCTGGGACGAGGCGCTGAACCGTATCGCCCGGCACATGAAGGACGATCGCGACGCCAATTTCGTCCAGCGCACCGCGCAAGGCGAGACGGTCAACCACTGGACGACGACCGGCTTCCTGGCGGCCTCCGGCTCTTCCAACGAAGCCGGCTACATCACCCACAAGGTGGTGCGCAATCTCGGCATGGTGGCGTTCGACAACCAGGCACGCGTTTGACACGGACCGACGGTGGCAGGTCTTGCCCCTTCATTCGGTCGCGGTGCCATGACCAATCACTGGGTCGACATCCGCAATGCCAATCTGATTCTGTCGATGGGTGGCAACTCCGCCGAAGCACACCCTGTGGGCTTTCGCTGGGTCACCGAGGCCATCGAGCACAATAAAGCCGAGTTGATCACGATCGACCCGCGCTTCACTCGTACCGGCGCCGTGGCGCAGGACAAGGCGTTCATCCGCACCGGCACCGATATCGCGTTTCTCGGCGGGCTGATCAGCTATCTGATCGAGACCGATCAGATCCAGCGCGAGTACGTGCTGAACTACACCGACGCGGCGCTGATCGTGCGCGAGGACTACGGTTTCGAGGACGGTCTGTTCTCCGGGTATGACGAGTCGACCCGCAGCTACGACAAGCAGTCGTGGATGTACGAGATGGGCGACGACGGTTTCGCTCGTCGCGACGCGTCCTTGCAGAATCCGCGCTGCGTCTATCAGTTGCTGCGGGAACACTATTCGCGTTACACCCCGGACATGGTCTCGAGCATTACCGGGATCACGGTCGACAACATCCAGCGGATCTGGAAGAAGATCGCGGCGATGGCGGTCCCCGACAAGACCATGACCATCCTCTACGCGCTGGGGTGGACGCAGCATTCGATCGGATCCCAGATCATCCGTACGGCCGCCATGGTCCAGCTGTTGCTGGGCAACATGGGCATGCCGGGCGGCGGCGTCAACGCCTTGCGCGGACACTCCAACATCCAGGGCCTGACCGACCTGGGCCTGCTGTCCCAGCTCCTGCCCGGCTACATGACCCTGGCCAACGCCAAGGAGCAGGACTACCGCGCCTATATCGACAAACGCACCAAGCAGCCGACCGTCGAGGGCCAGGTCTCCTACTGGAAGAACTACGAAAAATTCCACGTCAGTCTGATGAAGACGTGGTACGGCGATGCGGCCAATGAAGGCAACGACTGGTGCTTCGACTGGCTGCCCAAGCTCGAGCGGCCGCTCTACGACATCCTCGACACATTCGAGCGCATGTCCAAGGGCGAGCTCAACGGCTATTTCTGTCAGGGGTTCAATCCGCTGGCGTCGTTCCCCAATCGGGCCAAGGTGACCAGGGCGCTCTCTTCGCTGAAGTATCTGGTGGTGATGGATCCGCTCAACACCGAAACCAGCGAGTTCTGGAAGAATTACGGCGAGTACAACGATGTCGATTCCAGCCAGATCGACACCGAAGTGTTCCGTCTGCCAACCTGCTGTTTCGCCGAGGACGAGGGCTCGATCGTCAACAGCGCCCGCTGGTTGCAATGGCACTGGGCGGCGGCACCGCCACCGGGGGATTCGCGTCCGGATACCCGCATCATGGGCGAGCTGTTTCTCAAGCTGAAGCAGCTTTATCAGGCGGAAGGGGGTGTCTTTCCCGATCCGATTCTCAACCTGACCTGGGATTACCGGATTCCGGCCGATCCGAAGGCGGACGAGCTGGCCCGCGAGTTCAACGGCCGTGCGCTGGAGGATCTCACCGACGAGCAGGGTAATGTCACCCGACGCGCCGGCGAGCAGCTCGCCGGGTTCGCGGAACTGACCGCTGACGGGCGTACCGCGTCTGGCTGCTGGATATTCACCGGCTGCTGGACCGAAGCCGGCAACCAGATGGCCAACCGCGACAATTCCGATCCCTACGGTACCGGCAACACGCTGGGTTGGGCGTGGGCCTGGCCGATGAATCGGCGAATTCTCTACAACCGGGCGAGCGCGGACGTCCAGGGACGGCCCTGGGGGCCTGAAAAGGCGTTCATCTGGTGGGATGGCGAGCAGGGTGCCTGGGTCGGCGCCGACGTACCCGACTTCCCGACCAACTCGCCGCCGTCGCAAGGGCAGATGCCGTTCATCATGCAGCCGGAGGGCGTCGGCCATCTGTTCGCCGGGCAGAGCATGGTCGACGGGCCGTTCCCTGAACATTACGAACCGTTCGAGTCGCCGGTGCCCCAGAACCTGCTGCATCCGGGCAAGGAAAGGGCTCGCAACAATCCGGCCGCCCGCATTTTCGACGAGGATCGCGAGGCGCTGGGCAAGCCCGAGGAGTTCCCGCACGCGGCGACCACCTACCGGCTCACCGAGCATTTCCACTTCTGGACCAAGCATGCCGAACTCAATGCCATCGTGCAGCCCCAGCAGTTCGTCGAGATCGGCGAAGCGCTGGCCAGCGAGATCGGCATCGTGGCCGGTGACTGGGTGAAGGTGTCGTCGAAACGGGGCTTCATCAAGGCCGTGGCAGTGGTGACCAAACGGCTGCGACCGATGATGATCGGCGACAGGCAGGTCCACCATGTGGGGATCCCGCTGCATTGGGGATTCACCGGAGTGGCCAAGAAGGGATACCTGGTCAACGCCCTGACGCCGTTCGTCGGCGATGCCAATACTCAGACGCCGGAATACAAGTCGTTCACCGTCCGCGTCGACAAGGTCTAAGGAGGGCACATGAACAACTCCCAGAACATCATCGCCCGCTCCGCCACCACGACGACGCCTCCTCAGGTCCGGAGTCACGTCGATGAAGTGGCCAAGCTGATCGATGTCTCCAAATGCATCGGCTGCAAGGCGTGTCAGGTGGCGTGCATGGAGTGGAACGACCTGCGCGACGATGTCGGCGAGTGCCACGGTACCTACGACAATCCAACCGATCTGACCGCCAATTCGTGGACGGTCATGCGTTTCAGCGAACACGAGACGCAGGAGGGCAACCTCGAGTGGCTGATTCGCAAGGATGGCTGCATGCACTGCGCCGAACCGGGCTGCCTGACGGCATGCCCGGCCCCCGGTGCCATCGTGCAGTACGCCAACGGCATCGTCGACTTCAATTCGGAGCACTGCATCGGCTGCGGCTACTGCATTACCGGGTGCCCATTCGATATTCCGCGGATATCGGCGAAGGATCAGAAATCCTACAAATGCACGCTCTGCTCGGATCGGGTCAACGCGGGGATGGAGCCGGCCTGCGTCAAGACCTGTCCGACCAACTGCATCGAGTTCGGCACCAAGACGGACATGCTGGCTCGAGCGGAGAAGCGGGTGGGCGATCTCAAGGCGCTCGGTTTCCGTGATGCCGGCATCTACGATCCGGCCGGGGTCGGCGGCACGCACGTCATGTATGTACTGCACCACGCCAACGACCCCAATCGCTACAGTGGCCTGCCCAAGGATCCGCGTATCTCGCCGCTGGTCGGCGCGTGGAAGGGCGTGACCAAGCCGATCATGTCGGCGATCATCGGCATCACCGCGTTCGCAGGCGTGATCCACTACATGACCAAGGGGCCGAAAGAGGAGCCGGAAGAGACGTACGCTCACGACGATACGCCGCCGCACTCGCTGGGCTACGATGCCACCCGTCCGCGGGGGGAAGACCGATGAAGATGCCACGCGATCGGCTGATTCGTTATTCGCAGCTGGATCGCGCCAACCACTGGACCATGGCCATGGTCTTCGTGCTGCTGGCGCTATCCGGGCTGGCGTTCTTTCATCCTGCCTTCTTCTTCCTGAGCCATACCCTGGGCGGGCCGGTATGGGCGCGTATCCTGCATCCGTTTCTGGGGGTGGTGCTGGTATTGCTGTTCTACGCCATGGCGGTGCGACACGTTCGCCGCAATCTGCTCGGTGAGAACGATGTCCAGTGGATGCGTCAGATCGGCGACGTGCTCGACAATCGCGACGACAAGTTGCCGCCCATCGGCAAATACAATCCGGGCCAGAAACTGGTCTATTGGGCGCTGGTGGTGTCGATCGCGCTGTTGCTGCTCAGCGGCGTGATCATGTGGCGGCCCTGGTTCGCCGGTTATTTCCCGATCCCGTTGATCCGCTTCGCCAGCCTGCTCCATGCCGTATCGGCGTTCGTGGCCATCGTCACCATCGTGGTGCACGTCTACGCCGCCATTTGGGTCAAGGGCTCGATCCGAGCAATGACACGAGGCTGGGTGACCCGCGCCTGGGCGCGTCATCATCACGGCCTGTGGGCCCGCGAACAAGAGGAGGCGCAGCGCCGTGAGCAGCAGCCCTGACGACGACAGCCCCGATAACCCGCGCAAGCCGAGCGCGACCCGCGAGCACGCCTTCGGCCAGTCGCCACCTTCGCCGGGGGCGCCGCCAATGGTCGGACTGCCGGGACGCAAGCTGTTTGCCGAGCGTGGCCAGCGTCTGCGGCAACTGGCCGAGAGGGTGCCGGCGATGGCGCCCTACCTCCAGTTCATGGCAATGATCGTCGAGGCGCAGCACCGGGTCGTTCAACAGTCTCGCCCCGGATTGACCAGCGGTGCGGAGTTGGCCATGCGTCATGGAATCCCGCCGCTTTCCGTCGAGGGATTGTGGCGCGACATGTCATGGTCCGACGATCTCGAGGCACTGCTGAGCGAGCTGGATGGACGAGTCGTGGCCCCTCAGCGTACCTGGTTCGAGGCGTTGTGCCGGCTGCCCGACGCGGATCGTGCCGAGCTGGCCCGCGCCGTGCTCGAGGGCCAGCCGTTGCCGCTCGAGCAGCGTGCCATGGCGCCACTGATGGGCGCGGCGCTGCAGGTGGCGTGGACGCGTCAGGCAAGAATGCTGCCGGCAATACCACCCAGACCGGCTGGCGCTGCCAGCGGGCTGTGTCCGTGCTGCGGCTCCCTTGCAGTCGGCAGCCTGATCCAGATCGGCATGGCGCGCTCCCGTGTGCGTTACCTGCAGTGTGGCTTGTGTGCCAGCGAGTGGTACGCCGAGCGTGCCAAATGCGCGCAGTGTGGCGACAGCAAGACACTGGATTATTGCAGTCTCGAGGATGAGCAGGGCAAGCGGGTGCTGCCGATTCAGGCCGAGACCTGCGATCACTGTCATAGCTACCTGAAGCGCGTCAATCGGGAGTGGGAAGCGGATGCCGATCCGCTGGCCGATGACCTCGCCAGTCTGGCTCTGGACATGATGATCGCCGATCGAGAACTGGAACGGCGGGCGTTCAATCCACTGCTGGTGTTGGGCGAGCCAGCGCCCGCCTGAGGTGTTCGATCCCTTCCCGGTACCCGAGGCGGCCGGCGCCTCGGGGCCTCCGCCAACGTTCTCCCCCCAGCGATCTCTCTTCCCGGGATCGCTTGTCTTGCGATCTCTTCGACGATTAAATCGAGGTCCCAGTCAGCGACCTCGAGTCCTTCATGCCCGACACGATCGCCTCATCGATGGATCTTCGCCGCCAGTTGCCGGGAGTGACGACGCTGCTCGACCATCCCGAGCTCCAGCCATGGCGTCAGCGCCATGGCGATCGTCTGCCGATACGCGCCATTCGCGAGACGCTCGCCCACTATCGCCAGCGCTTGAGCGAGGACGCGAGCGACGCCGCAGACGCGGCGGACGACATTGGTGACAGCCGGCCAGAGGAGGACGATCTGGTCGCCGCGATCAGGGCACGACTCGAGCTTTTGACACGGCCCAATATCCGGCCGGTCTTCAATCTCACCGGCACCGTCATCCACACCAATCTGGGGCGTTCGGCGCTCTCCGAAGCTGCCATCGAGGCCGTCGTCCAGGCTGCCCGTCACCCCGTCGCGCTGGAGTACGATCTGGAGAAGGGGGGACGCGGCGATCGTGACCGTCTGGTGGAGGATCTGCTGATCGAACTGACCGGTGCCGAAGCGGCGACTGTGGTCAACAACAATGCCGCGGCCGTGCTGCTGTCACTCACGGCGCTCTGCGCCGGGCGCGAGGCAGTGATTTCGCGGGGTGAGATGATCGAGATCGGCGGCGCCTTTCGGATGCCGGACGTGATGTCCGCCGCCGGCTGTCGACTGGTCGAGGTCGGTGCCACCAATCGCACCCACGCGCGGGATTTTAGTCAGGCGCTCGGTGACGACAGCGGGTTGATCGTCAAGGCGCATACCTCCAACTACGCGATCACCGGGTTCACCAGCAGCGTGCCGGAGCGCGAGCTTGCCCGGATTGCCCACGAGCATGGCATACCGTTCATGATCGATCTGGGCAGCGGCGCGTTGACCGACTTCCGCACGCTTGGCCTGCCTCACGAGTCCCAACCGGCCGAAGCGATCGCGGCGGGCGCCGATCTGGTGACCTTCAGCGGCGACAAGCTGCTCGGCGGCCCGCAGGCGGGCATCGTCGTCGGCAACCGCGAGCTGATCGCCCGACTCAAGCAGCATCCGCTCAAACGGGCGCTGCGCTGCGACAAACTCACCCTGGCGGGCCTGGAAGCTACCCTCCGGTGCTACCGGGACAGCGAGGCTCCGTCGCGCTCCCTGCCGACGCTGTCGATGCTGGCACGTGACGCAACCACGATTGGTGATCAGGTGAGCAGACTGCAGCCGGTGGTGCAGGCGGTGCTGCAGGATATCGCCGAAGTCAGCGGCCAGGATTGCCGCAGCCAGCTCGGCAGCGGGTCCCTTCCGGTCGATCGGCTCGACAGCCGCGCGCTGGTGCTGCATTGCAAACGGAGTCGGGATCTTTCCAGGCTGGAGCGCGTGCTTCGCGGCTTGCCGCGACCCGTGATCGGACGGGTACACGAGGGCGCGCTGTGGCTGGACCTGCGCTGTCTGGATGGCGACAGGGAAGAGCGTCAGTTCGTCGAGCAGCTCGATACCCTTCGGCCGCTGTGGGATCGCACGGCGTGATCGTCGGTACCGCGGGCCATGTCGATCACGGCAAGACGGCACTGATTCGCGCGCTGACCGGTGTGGCGACCGATCGTCTGAAAGAAGAGCAGGTGCGCGGTCTCACCATCGAGGCCGGCTATGCCTACCCCGAGCCGCCACCGGAATATGCAGGGGCTACGCTGGGGTTCATCGACGTGCCGGGCCACGAGCGCTTCATCGCCAACATGCTCTCCGGCGCCGTGGGTATCCAGGCGATGTTGCTGGTGGTCGCGGCGGACGACGGCATCATGCCGCAGACGCGCGAACATGCTCGCATTCTGGAATTGCTGGGCGTGACGCAGGCCTGGGTCGCGCTGACCAAGGTCGATCGTGTCGACCCCGACCGTGTCGCGCAGGTCATGCTCGAGCTGCAGCGCTGGCTGGCCGATACCGCCTTTGCGGGAGCACCGATATTTCCGTTGTCCAATGCCTCGGGCGAGGGCATCGGTGCACTCGGACACGCCCTGTGGACGGCGGCCGCCCATGTCGCGGAGGGCGTCGCGACAGCGCCTCCCGATTCGGGGCGCTTTCGACTCGCCATCGACCGTGTCTTCACCAAGCGGGGCGCGGGCGTCGTGGTCACCGGAACGGTGCGCAGCGGTCGGGTGGCGCTGGGGGACAGCGTTCGACTGTTACCGACCGGTCTGGCGGCTCGCGTGCGGGGATTGCGGTGTCAGGATCGCGACGCGAAGACCGCGAGCCGGGGTGAGCGCTGTGCCATCAATCTCAGTGGGGCCGATATCGAAACGGGACGCCTCGATCGCGGGGATTGGGTCGTGGCCGAGGCTTCCCGGCTCGAAAGCCGTTTGCGGCTCGATGTCGTGCTCCGCTGGCTGCCGGCGTCGCCGCCGCTCAAGCACTGGACGTCGGTGCATCTTCATCACGGCAGCGCCCATGTCACCGGGCGTGTCTCGCTGTTGGAAGCGGAAGTCCTGGCGCCTGGAACGTCGATGCTCGCTCAACTGGTGCTGGATTCGCCGTTGCAGGCGGCACACGGCGATCGCGTCGTGATTCGCGACCGCGGGGCCAGCGACACGTTGGGCGGGGCTCGCGTGCTGGATACCGCACCGCCACGTCGAGGCGCTCGCAAGCCCCGGCGTCTCGCCTGGCTGAATCAGCTGCGGGAGATGCTACCGGATGAGCGCGGCGTTCAGGATCTGCGAGTTCTGTGGCGCCGGGCAGCTCTCGACGACGGCATCGTGGATCTGACCGCGCTGGCCGCCAACCTCGATCGCGATAGCCGCGAGCTCGAGAGCAGCGCGTCGCTTGCCGGTTGGTGGGTCATCACTCATCAAGGGGTCAGCTATGCGCTTCCGGAAGAGACGCATCGGCATCTGTATCGCCAGGCGCAGGAACGATTGGCGCTGATCCATGAGCAGGAGCCGGCCATGCGCGGCGTCGATATCGATCGACTGCGCCGAATGGTGGCTCCCCAGCTTGCGGCAGGGCTGTTCCGGCCGCTGCTCGAACGCTGGAAGGCTGGCAACGAAATCGTGCAGCACGGTCCGTTCGTGGCGCTGGCCTCCCACGAGGCGACACTGTCGCCCGACGAAGCCCTGCGCTGGCAGAAGGTGAAGCCGTTGCTGCAAGCCTCGCCCTACGATCCGCCGCGGGTTCGCGATATCGCGCAGCAATTCGAGTGGCCCGAAGGGGATGTGCGGCAATTGTTGAGAAGCTGTGCGCTGCTCGGCAGTGTTTACCAGCTGCGTCAGGATCATTTCTTTTTGACGTCGCATGTCGCCGAGCTGGCCGGAATGATCCGGGAACTGGATGCGATCGCGCCGGCTGGGGCCACGGCTGCGGATTTTCGCGATCGGATTGGCGGTGGTCGTAAGCTGGCCGTGGCGATTCTCGAGTTTTTCGATCGGATAGGGTTCACTCGCCGAATCGGGGATGGTCACAGAGTGATTCGAGACGATATGCTGTTCGACTGAACAGTCGGCTGCCGGTGGGCCGAATAATCGGGAAGAGAATCGTTCCCCGGTGGGACGCCAGGACTTCAACTCCTGTAGGGGCTGCCAGCAGTCCCTGGTGGGTTCGACTCCCTCTCTCTTCCGCCAGTTCTGGGTGCCGGAACCGGATGCCGGAACGATTCATCTCGAGTTCCCGAGTCGGTGTTGGATCGCCTTTCCAGGATCCGTGCTCGCGAGACCCGTTGGTTTTTATCGCATTTCAAAAAATTACAACTTTCATTTAAGAGTCAGTCACTTATAAGTCCATGATTAAGAACACTTAAGTTTTGCCATTAGCAAAAATGCTTGGCGCATCACGAAAAGTCTCTTGGATAACCGTGGGTTGCGGTCCATTCTGGAGTTGCCCACTTAGCCAAGTGGCTCTCACCGCGATGGATCGTGGGAGTGGGCTCTACCGGGTACCGGCGTGTGGCGATGCCTACCGCTTGCAGCCCATTGCTGCAGCCCATTGCTGCAGCCCATTGCTGAAAGTGCACGCGCTCCGTGAACTAATTCCCGCTCTCTATTTCACCTTTCGAGTTTGCGACTTTCCAGTTCGCGACTATTTGACCTCGCGACTATTTGACGCCACGGCGGTTTTTGGCCCAACTTTCTTTGTCGATACTCCAATGCGCTGGCAGCTATCGCATGCCAATAGGTTCATCGCGTTTGCCACTGCGCTGATTGAGCGTGACGGCTACAATGATGCCGGCCATGTCGCTATCCACTGTCCATGGAGAGATCATGCAGGGTTCCCTGATAGGTATTGTGGTGGGCGTCGTCGTCTGGATGACGACGGCCGGGTGGGGTTGGGGTATCGGCGCGGGCATTGCCTCGGGAATCGCCTGGGATCTGTGGCGGCAGCGCTCGAATCGAGATGACTGATGCCGCTCTAGCGCCTGGCTGTCTCGCCACACCGGACAGCCAGGCGTTGTCTTCAGGTGCTGGTTCTCACGCCTTCAAGCAGCGATGCCATGTCGTCTGCGTGCTCTTCTTCCTGAGCGAGTATTTCCTCCATCACCCGGCGTGACGTCGGGTCCTTGTCGCCGAGATAGGTGATGATCTCGCGATAGCTGTCGATCGCGATGCGCTCGGCGATGAGGTCTTCCTTGATCATCTCCTCGAGGGTTTCGCCTTCGGCGTACTCGGAGTGAGAGCGGCTCAGCAGTCCTTCTGGAGAAAAATTCGGTGCGCCGCCCAGTTGAGTGATGCGTTCGGCGAGCTGGTCGGCATGCTGCTGCTCTTCCTGGGCATGCTCCAGAAATTCACCCTTGGCGATGCTCGAACTGAGACCGTCGGCCATGTAGTAGTGGCGCTTGTAGCGCAGCACACAGACGATCTCGGTGGCCAGTGCTTCGTTGAGAATATTGATGACCGTCTCGCGATCGGCGCCATAACCTTCGGTGACCGCGCCATCCTCGATGTGCTGGCGTGCACGCTCGCGAATCGTTTTGATATCGGTCAGAAATGTCTGCTCGCTCATGTGCTGCTCCTTCATAGGAATGACGGTGCGACATCTGACTGCCGCGACTTAGCCCAACTGTGACTTCAACCCAGCGGCGGTCCAGCCGCGATGACAGCGCAACCATGGTCCGAGCTCGGCTGTCACTGCCACCTCGCAAGGGATTCCCACGGGACGTCGTTTCAACGTAGTCGATGGTGTCGGGTTGTCCCAGAGATATCGATCCGGACGAGGAAGGGCGTGTAATACAATAGCGTCGGGGTCCTAGGCTAAGATTCAAGGATATTCTCGTCAGGACACGTTTCATGGCCTCGCACGATCACTCGCATCACGTTTCTCCTGATGATCCCCACGATCATTCCCATGACCACGATCATTCTCACGGCCACTCGCACGATCACGCCCCAACCGTAACGACAGATAGTGTCAAACGGGTCAGGCTGGCGATGATCCTGACTGCCGGATTCATGCTGGCCGAGGTGGCGGGGGGCTGGATCTCGGGTTCGCTGGCGCTGCTGGCCGACGCCGGGCACATGTTCAGCGACAGTTTTTCACTGGGGCTGGCGCTGTTCGCGTTTTACATGGGCGACAAGGCTCCCGACAAGTTGCGCACCTTCGGCTACCAGCGATTCCAGGTGCTCGCCGCCTTCGTCAATGGCCTGACGCTGCTGGCGATCGCGGCGTGGATCTTCATAGCCGCGATCCAGCGGTTCACCCAGCCGGTCGATGTGCTGGCGGGACCGATGATGGTGGTGGCGATACTGGGGCTGATGATCAACCTCGTGGTGTTCAAGATTCTTCACGGCGGCGATCAGGAGAACCTCAATCTGCGCGGTGCCATGCTGCATGTGATTGGCGACCTGCTGGGTTCCGTGGCGGCGATCGTGGCTTCCGTCGTCATCATGCTGACCGGCTGGATGCCGATCGATCCGCTGCTGTCGATGCTGGCCGCTGCGCTGATTCTGCGCGCGGCGTGGAAAATTCTGCGGCGCTCGTCGCATACCTTGCTGGAGGGAACGCCGGAGGGGGTCGATGTGGGCCAGATTCGCCAGGCGCTGCTCGATGTCGAGGGGGTCAAGAGCCTGCATGACATTCATGTCTGGGGGCTGACGCCGCAGGATCCGTTGCTCAGCGTGCACCTGGTGATCGAGGCGCCGGAACTTCACGATGGCGTGATCGAGCGCGCCTACGACATGCTGCAGACCCGCTTCGACATCCAGCACGCGACGCTGCAGGTCGAAACGCGTGACTGTCTGACCGGTGGGGAGTGCAATCACGGTATGGTGGTGCATCCCTGAATCGGGCGCTAGGCATCAAGCATGACGATGCTCGATGTTCATGATGACGGCGGGAAAGTTTCATTGGCCGTTATCCTTCGAGGCAGGCAGAATCGCCAATATGCCGTCGTCAATCCACTATCGGGGGGCGTTCCGGACTGATCGTGATCCGGTAACGTCACCTTCGACCGGCGCTCTATCGCGCTGGCCAGTATCGAAGAGAGTCATGTCATGAGCACGCAGCCTCCGCTGGGCGTCAGTTTCGAATTCTTCCCTCCCAATACCGACGCGGGAAGGGAGAAACTCGGTGGCGTTCGCGATGCCCTGGCCGCGCGGGAGCCGCGCTTTTTTTCCGTGACCTACGGGGCCGGAGGTTCCACCCAGGCTCGCACCTTCGACACCGTCAAGACCGTCCGTCGCAGTGGCGTCACCACGGCGCCTCATCTTTCCTGCATCGGTAGCGAGAAGGGCGCGCTCCGCGAGCTGCTTCAGTCCTATCGAGAGGATGGCGTGGACAGTCTGGTAGCGTTGCGCGGTGATCTGCCGTCGGGCATGGGTGGGGCGGGTGAGCTGCGCTACGCCAACGAGCTGGTCGAATTCATCCGTAACGAGACCGGTGATCACTTCGAGATCGCGGTGGCGGCCTATCCGGAAGCGCATCCGCAGGCGCCAAGTTTCGAACGGGACCTGGAGAATTTCGCCCGCAAGGCCAAGGCGGGAGCGGATATCGCCATTACTCAGTACTTCTTCACCGCCGAAGCCTATTTCCACTTCGTCGATCGGGTACGCGCGATGGGTGTCGAGACCCCGATCGTGCCGGGCATCATGCCGATCACCAACTACACCAAGCTGGCGCGCTTCTCCGATGCTTGCGGTGCCGATATTCCGCGCTGGATTCGTAAGCAGCTCGAAGCCTATGGCGATGATGGCAACAGCATTCAGGCGTTCGGCACCGAGGTGGTCTCGGATCTCTGCCAGCGTCTGCTGGATGGCGGCGCGCCTGGCTTGCACTTCTATACCTTGAATCAATCGGCACCTTCGTTGCGGGTGCTCGACAATCTCTCCCTTTAGCATCGACCGCGCTTTCCGCTGAACCCGGGAATTCGCGTCCTGGTCATGTCGGGTCTAACTTGAAGTGTCACCCACGGACAGGAAGACGACATGCGACACAACGCACTATTGGCACTCGGCGCCGGGCTGGCGATGACGCTGAGCGTCGCCGCCCAGGCCCAGACCCACGTGGAGATGCACTCGATCTCCAAGGATGGGGTCGGCGACAGCGTCGGCACCGTGATGGCCGAAGACACCGATCATGGCTTGCTGCTGACGCCGGACCTTTCCGACCTGAACCCCGGGATTCACGGCTTTCACCTTCATCAGAACGCCAGCTGCGACACCAGCGAGAGCGATGGCGAGGTGACGCCGGCCGGCGCTGCCGGCGGCCACTTCGATCCGCAGGAGACCGGCACGCATCAGGGGCCTTACAGTGATGAAGGCCACCTCGGCGACCTACCTGCGCTGATGGTCGACAGCGATGGCAAGGCCACGACTCCGGTATTGGCCCCCCGTCTGAAAGCGTCGGATTTGAGCGGTCATGCCTTCGTCATCCATGAGGGCGGCGACAACTATTCCGACGAGCCCAAGCTCGGCGGCGGCGGAAGTCGCGTGGCCTGCGGGGTTATCGAAAGCCGCTAGCCTCTGCCGTACCGGCATCATCTTGGCGACGGCTCTGCCACTGGCAGGGCCGTTCTGCGTGAGGGCATGGCATTTACCATTGTTCATTGCTCGTAAGCTATTGTTTTCAAGACGCCCGTCGCGCCATAATCTGTTCATTTATCCAGTTATGGGGCGCCCGGGCCGATGGCCAATTTTCGAACGCATTTCGGCGTGGCGAGTGTCGGCGGAGCCGTCTTCGCCCAGGCCGGCTGCCAGGCGGGGCAATGGAGTGGCTGGCAGGCGATGATCGTGGCATCGCTGGTGGCATTCGGCGGTATTCTGCCGGATATCGACGCCGACCAGTCGCAGGCGATTCGCCTGATCTTCAACATTCTGGCCGTCATTGCCGTGGTGCTGGCGGTCATGGTTCTGCAACATAAAGTCACGCCGGCCTATCTGTTCATCGCTTGTGGCGGTGCCTATGTCGGCGTGCGTTACCTGGCGAGCGCATTGTTTGCGCGCTTCACCGTTCATCGAGGTCTGTGGCATTCACTGCTGGCGGCCGGCGTCAGCGGGCTATCGACGGCGGCAATCAGTTTCTCGTTGCTCGGTCAGCCCGAGCGGCAGGCCTGGGTTCACGGCCTGGCAATGACGCTGGGTTTCATCATTCATCTGACCCTGGATGAGCTATATAGCGTCGATCTTACCGGTGCCAGGCTCAAACGCTCCTTCGGCACCGCGCTCAAGCTTTTCAGCTGGCAGGCGCCAGGTAGTGCATTGATGCTGGCGTTGGTGTCGGCACATCTACTGAGCTGGCTGCCTTCCTTTGCGGCGCTGGGCCAGCTGTTCACCCAAGGCCTGGCGCTGTGGCGCTGAGCCGGTGCCTCACCAGCTCGGCGCCACGCTTATCGACTCTGACAACGAGGTCGCGATGCATCTGATATTCGACGTCAACGAAACCCTGCTCGATACCCGCGCTCTGGACCCGCTGTTCCAGCGCTGGTTCGGCAGTGAAGCGACGCGGCCGGAGTGGTTCCTGACGCTTCAGGAAAGCTGGATGACGGCCAATCTAATCGGCCGGTTCGATCCCTTCTCGAGCCTGGCCAGAAGCGCGTTGCGCCAGCTCGGTGCCAAGCACGATGTCGCGATCTCGGCAGACGACGAGCAGGCGCTGGTCGACGCGATTCTCTCGATGCCGGCGCATGGCGATGTCCAGTCGGCATTGTCGACCTTGCGCAATCGCGGGCACACATTGACGGCGCTGACCAACAGCGCACTGAAGGCGGCACATCGGCAGTTGGAGCACGTTGGGCTGGAGGGCCACTTCGACGCCATTCTCAGCGTGGAGAGTGTCGAGCGTTACAAGCCGGCTCCGGAGCCCTATCGACACGCGGCCAGGCACTGGGGCGTGGATACCCGCGAGCTGGTGATGATCGCCGCTCATGGCTGGGATCTGATCGGCGCCAATGCTGCCGGCATGCGCACCGGCTTCATCGCGCGGCCCGGCAAGGCGATGGATCCGGCGCTCGCTGGCGTACCGGACTGGCGGGACGACGATCTGTCGCGTCTGCTCGAACGTGTCGTCGCTGGCTAAGCTGACGTGACCGCCGTCGGGATCAATGCGGCTTGCGGGGATCGAGAATCCGTACCGGCGTGATCTCTTCGCTTGCGGGCCGCTGGCGTTCCCGAGGCTGATTGACCCGGGTGGGCACTTCCTGGATCGCGTCGTCCTCGATCGGCAGCTGTTCGAAGAAATCGCA
Organism: Salinicola sp. CPA57; assembly: GCF_003206035.1. NCBI lineage: Bacteria > Pseudomonadati > Pseudomonadota > Gammaproteobacteria > Oceanospirillales > Halomonadaceae > Salinicola > Salinicola sp. CPA57. The sequence goes on along the minus strand of NZ_PZJR01000019.1, from coordinate 5,600 downwards.
GCTCACGCAGTCGCGATAGCGAATGCCGTTTTGCTCCCACGAGCGGATGCGATCCATGGCTGAACAGCGGGGGCAGATCGCGCCGGCGATGAAGCGCTTCGGCGTCTGGGTCATGGGTTACCTCGGAATCGGTGAGTGGACGCGCCGGTGCGTCCACTCGGATGACGGAAGACGCCGGAATCTAGGCCGCGTTGCGGGGCTCGATGCCGGCATGGCGTAGCAGTGGGTCGATACTCGGCTCGCGGCCACGGAAAGCCTCGAATAGTTCGGCCGCCTCGCGCGATCCGCCCTGTTCGAGAATCGCCTCGCGGAAACGCCGGCCGGTTTCGGGATCGAAGATGCCGGCTTCCTCGAAGGCGCTGTAGGCATCCGCGGAGAGCACTTCGGCCCACTTGTAGCTGTAGTACCCGGCGGCATAGCCTCCGGCAAAAATGTGCGCGAAACCGTTCTGGAAGCGGTTGAAGTCAACGGCGGTGACGACCGAGACCTTGGCGCGGACGTCGTCGAGCAGCGCCTGAACGTCGGCTGAGCTCGGCTTGTGGCACTCGTGGTGCAGGCGGAAATCGAACAGCGAGAATTCGAGCTGGCGCATCATCTGCATGGCCGACTGGAAATTGCGCGCGGCCTGCAGCTTGCCCAGCAGATCGTCCGGCAACTTTTCGCCGGTATCGACATGGCCGGCGATCAGATCGAGACCTTCGCGTTCCCAGCAGAAGTTTTCCATGAACTGGCTCGGCAGTTCGACGGCGTCCCAGGCGACACCGCTGATCCCGGAGACATCGGCCACCGTCTGCTGTGTCAGCATGTGATGCAGGCCGTGGCCGAATTCGTGGAACAGCGTCAGCACTTCATCGTGAGTCAGCAGCGCCGGTTTGCCCGCGACCGGTGGAGTGAAGTTGCAGGTCAGATAGGCGACCGGCAGCTGCAGCTCGCCGTTCTCGCGCTGAAGACGCGTTCGACAGACGTCCATCCAGGCCCCGCCACGCTTGCCCTCGCGGGCGTAGAGGTCCAGATAGAAGCCGGCGATTGGACGCTCGCCATCGAGCACGTCGAAGTACTGCACGTCGGGGTGATAACGCGGCGCTTCCGGATTTTCCGCCATGCGGATGCCATAGAGCTTGCCGGTGACGCGGAACAATCCCTCGATGGCGCGCGGCGCGGGAAAGTAGGGACGCAGCTGCTCCTGAGAAATATCGTAGCGCGCCTGACGAAGCCTCTCGCTGGCGAATCCGGTGTCCCACGGCTTCAAGGAATCCAGTCCCAGGGTCTCCCTGGCATAGGCTTCGAGCTCGTTGAACTCGCGCTGTGCCTGGGGATGCGCCCGCTCGGCGAGATCGTCGAGGAAACCCAGAACTTGCTCGGGGCTCTCGGCCATCTTGGTGGCCAGCGAATAATCGGCGTAGGTGTCGAAACCGAGTAGACGGGCCAGTTCCTGGCGCAGGACCAGCGTCTCTTCGATCACCGGCGCGTTGTCGTTCTCGCCGGCCTTGGGGCCCTGGTCCGAGGCGCGAGTGACATAGGCGGTGTAGACCTCGCGGCGCAACTCGCGATCTTCGGCGAAGGTCATGACCGGCAGGAAGCTCGGCACGTCGAGGGTGATGCGGTAGCCCGACTTGCCCTTGGCTTCGGCGTTGGCCTTCAGCGTTTCCAGCGCGCTTTCGGGCAGGCCGTTCAGACGCTGGGCGTCATCGAGATCCAGATACCAGGACTGGGTGGCATCCAGCAACTGATTGGAGAAGGTGTTGCCCAGTTCCGACAGTCGGGCCTGGATCTCGCCATAGCGCTTTTTCTCGTCGGCCGGCAGATCGACACCCGCCAGACGGAAGTTGCGCAGGGTATTGTCGATCGCCTTGCGTTGCGCGGTATCGAGCGTCGCGAACTCGTCGCTCTCGCGAAGACGTTCGAAAGCCTTGAATAGCGCCGTATGCTGGCCAACCCAGGTGCTGTATTCGGAGAGCATGGCGAGACACTGCTGATAGGCGTCGCGCAGCGCATCGCTGTTCATCGTGGAATTGAGATGCGAAACCGGCGACCAGGCCTGGGAGAGGCGATCATCGAGCGCTTCCAGCGGCGCGGCGAGCGTCTGCCAGCTCACGTTCTGCTGCTGGGCGAGCGCCTCGGTCGCCTGACGGCTGTCGGCAATGATCTTCTCGATGGCCGGGACGACGTGTTCGGGACGAATTGCCTCGAACGGCGGCAGGGTATGATGCTCGAGCAGCGGGTTATTCGGCATGGTCACCTCGGACGATGGAATCAGTGGCATTCTATATGGGGGGAGCCGGTGCCGCTTTCAATCCGTATGGGCACCAGGTGGTATCCGATCCATGGGGCGTTGCGCGTTGGCTTTCAACGGATTGGCGCTCCGTCGCGGCCCTGATAGGCTCTTCGCGTTTTCGTGCCAGCCTTGCATGCCGTTTGGCGTGCCATCCGCGGCCGCAACCCGTTCGATAAAGGTCCCGAATGATGAGTGAAACTCTGGAGCGCTGGCAGTCCCGCCGGGCGTTCATTCTGGCAGTCACCGGCGCGGCCGTCGGCCTGGGCAATATCTGGCGTTTTCCCTACATGACCGGCGAGAACGGGGGCTCGGCGTTCCTGCTGCTCTACATCGTGTTCGTGCTGTTGCTGGGGCTGCCGATGATGATGGCGGAGATCATGATCGGGCGCGCCGGTCGCCGCAGCCCGATGCAGGCGCTGGCGTTCCTGGCGGACGAGGCCGATGTCAGCCGCCACTGGAAATGGTTGGGACTTTTCGGCGCGATTACGGTGTTCTTCATTCTATCGTTCTACTCGGTGGTCTCCGGCTGGTCGATCGAATATCTGGTCAGTGCGGTGAACGGCAGCTTCGTGGGTCGCTCGCCTCAACAGATCGGCGCAAGTTTCGATGCCTTTCTGGCCGACCCCTTGCGCATGACCTTCAATCACACCCTGTTCATGCTGTTGACGATGTCGGTGGTGGCGGCCGGCGTTGCCAACGGAATCGAGAAGCTCAACAACGTGATGATGCCGTTGCTGTACGGCATCCTGATCGTTCTGGGTGGCTACGCGGTGACCACTTCCGGCTTCGGCGCCGCCATGCACTGGCTGTTCACGCCCAATGTCGCCGCCATTACCTGGAGCGTGGTGCTCAATGCCATGGGCCATGCCTTCTTCACGCTGGCCGTGGGCGCCTGTGCGCTGATGGCATACGGCGCCTACATGCCGGAAGAGCAGAGTCTGCCGAGGGCGGTCTTCGCCGTGGCGCTGCTCGATATTGCGGTGGCGCTGCTGTCCGGTATCGCGATCTTTTCCATTGTCTTCACCCACGGCCTCGACCCCAGCGAGGGGCCGGGACTGATGTTCGTCACGCTGCCGATCGCGTTCAGCGATCTGCCGGGCGGGCAGGTCTGGCTGGGTGCCTTCTTTCTGCTGCTGCTCGTCGCGACCTGGACATCGTCGATCAACCTGGCCGAGCCGATGGTGTCGATGCTCGTCGGCGCCGGGTGGCGGCGTAGCCGGGCTGCTATCCTGATCGGAATGCTGGTATGGCTGGTGGGGCTATTGTCGGTATTGTCGTTCTCCACGCTGGCGGACGTGCACTGGGTCGGGGAGATGAACTTCTTCACGCTGGTATCGACCATTCCTCCGGATATCTTCCTGCCGGTCGGCGGCTTGCTGATCGCCATCTTCGCGGCGTGGCGCATGTCTCCCGAAGCCGCTTCGGCGGCGCTGGACGTCGGCCCCGGCGGTTTCCGCCTGTGGCTGGGGCTGGTGCGTTACGTCTCGATACCACTGACGGTCGTCGTGCTAATGACTAGCCTCATGTAGCCAATGCCTTCCATCGGTCACCGAATTCTGGACAGCGACAGGAGTTGAGAACATGGCAATTCGAACGTTTCAGGGTGTCACGCCAAGCCTCGGCGAGCGGGTATTCGTCGATGACGCCAGCGTCGTTCTAGGAGATGTCGCACTTGGCGATGATTGCTCGGTATGGCCAATGGCGGTCATCCGTGGCGATGTCCATCGCATTCGTATCGGCGCGCGCACCAGCGTGCAGGACGGTTGCGTGTTGCACTGCACCCACGCCAGCGACTACAACCCCGGTGGTCATCCGCTGGTGATCGGGGATGAAGTCACGATCGGGCATCAGGCCACGCTGCACGGCTGCAAGATCGGCAATCGGGTGCTGATCGGGATGGGTGCCGTGGTGCTGGACGGCGTGGTTGTCGAGGATGAGGTGATCATCGCCGCTGGCGCCATGGTGCCACCGGGCAAGGTGCTGGAGAGTGGCTATGTCTACGCCGGTAACCCTGCCAAACCGCTGCGCGAACTCAAGGCCGCCGAGCGGGAATTCTTCCGCTACTCCGCGGGCAATTACGTCAAGCTCAAGGATCAGCACCTGGCCGGCGAGTGATCAACGTGGATGAGGATCGCCCAGCAGTTGAGAACGCCTTTCGGCGCGCCGGGCGCGAGACTCGGCGCGCTGCAGGTCCATCAGTCCCGTCTTGACGTAATCGAGATGTTCGTGCGCCAGCGTGCGTGCGTCTTCGGCTCTGCCATCCTGAATCGCCTCTAGCAGCGCACGGTGCTGCGCCATCAGTAGCTGGCGGGCATTGGGGCGCTCGAACAGGTGTGCCAGGTTGCCGACGATGCTCTTCTCCAGCAAATGGAACAGGCCGCGAATGGTATGCAGCATCAGGACGTTGTGCGCAGCCTCGGCAATGGACAGATGAAAAGCGGCGTCGGCCTTGGCTTCGCGTAGCGGGTCGCTCTGCTGATCCGGATCCCTGTAGCTTTTGTCCAGCGCTTCGAACCGCCGCTGCAGCATCTCCTTGTCCGCGGGAGTTGCCCGCATTGCCGCATGGTAGGCCGTAATGCCTTCCATGGCGTCGCGAAACTCCAGTACGTCCAGCTGAAATTCGTCGTGGCGCGACAGAATTTCCAGCATGGGATCGCCGTAGCTGTCCGCGAGGCGTTCGCTGACATAGGTGCCGCCGCCCTGGCGGCTGGTCAACAGTCCGCGCGCGGCCAGCTTCTGAATGGCTTCGCGTAATGACGGGCGTGAGACACCGAAACGCTCGGCCAGCTCGCGTTCAGCCGGCAGGCGATGGCCAGGCTTGAGGCTGCCCTCGAGGATCATCGCTTCGAGACGTTCGGTGATGACGTCGGCCAGACGGGGCTGCCTGACGGAGGGGTAGGCCACGAGATGAAGCTCCTGATACCGGTTCGTGAAATTGGTTTTACCAATGCTGGTGCATTTATCAACGCTTCTTTGGTGGCGCTCAGAGCTACTTCGAGCAGACTGGGCCAAAGGTCTCTCTTTACGGCGATGTGCTGGCATGACGGCGGCTTAGAGCGATTCCAGTCGCTGGAGGGGAGGCCGTTGTGGCAACCGTCTGCTATCAAATTTGATTTTTTACCAATCAGGGCTTGCCAAGACGCTGGCGGGTCCGTAAAGTACGCATCCGCTGCCGCCGAGACAGGTTCTCGGAGGCGGTGAAGGAGAAAGCCAAGCGTTTGATTTGATTGAAGAAATCGGTTGACGCAAGGCGGTGAGGCAGGCATAATCGCTTCCCAGTTCTTCGCAGGATCGGCACCACTGAGCAGCAGCGGCGCCCGGCAGG
>NZ_PZJR01000018.1:0-102590 GCF_003206035.1 Salinicola sp. CPA57 | reverse complement strand
CGACGCCCGCGCAGGGCGGGCGTTTCAGCAATGCGAGAGCAATTTCAGATTTTAATCATCCTGGGCGTTCTGGCCGCCCGCTTCGCTTCGCCGCTTCTCTCTACGCGCCTTGTTCAAGCGTCCCAGCGCCAGAACCGGACCGGAAACGACATAGCAACCGAACAGTGCCAGCAGCATGACCGAGGGTTCGATAGAGATCAGCACGAACAGCAGCACGATCGCCAACAGGAAGACGAATGGCACCGGCCCCTTGAAATCGATCTCCTTGAAGCTGTGATAGCGAACGTTACTGACCATCAACACACCAGCCGCGGCTACCACGATGATCATCAGCACCTTGAAGCCCAGCGATTCGGCATCGAAGGTGTGAAAGACCCAGACGCAAGCCGCCACGACTGCCGCTGCCGAGGGACTGGGCAAACCGACGAACCACTTCTTGTCGACACTGCCGATCTGGACGTTGAACCGCGCCAGACGCAGGGCGGCACCCGCGACGAAGATGAACGCCGCGATCCAACCGAGCTTGCCGACGTCCTGCAGAATCCAGGTAAACGCGACCAGAGCCGGCGCCATGCCGAACGAGACCATGTCGGCGAGGCTGTCGAACTCGGCGCCGAAGGCGCTCTGTGTATTGGTCAACCGGGCTACGCGCCCGTCCAGTCCGTCGAGGACCATGGCGACGAAGATAGCGATGGCCGCCTTGGCGTAGTCCCCGTTCATGGCTGCCACGATGGAATAGAAACCCGCGAACAGTGCCGAGAGCGTGAACAGGTTGGGCAGCAGATAGATACCGCGACGGCGTATCCGCTTGCCGTTTTCGACCGTCTCCTCGATGACTTCATCTTCGTCGTCATACAACGGAGAGTCGTACAGTGGGGAGGTAGCACCGATGGTTATGGTTTCGGGCTCTTGCTCGTGGTGGCGGTCATCCTGCGTCATGAAGCGAGTCCTATTAGTGGCGAGTGCGCTCGGGCATAAAAGCCGGCTCATTCTACAGCCTAGCGGGAATCTCGACAGATGCCTGTATAAAAAGCCGCGTCCCCCACCGACGGATGCGCAAAAAAACAGGGGCGCGACCCTCGTCGCGCCCCTGCTGGAACTCACGGATCGAGCTTCAGTTCTTGCTCTTGTCGACCAGCTGGTTGGCGGTGATCCACGGCATCATGCCGCGCAGCTTGGCACCCACCTGTTCGACCGGGTGTTCGGCGGTCTGACGACGGCGTGCGTTCAGGGAGGCGTAGTTACAGGCGCCCTCGGCAATGAACATCTTGGCGTATTCACCGTCCTGGATGCGCTGCAGCGCCTTTTTCATGGCGGCGCGCGATTGATCGTTGATGATCTCGCGACCGGTCACGTACTCACCGTACTCGGCGTTGTTCGAGATCGAGTAGTTCATGTTGGCAATGCCGCCTTCATACATCAGGTCGACGATCAGCTTGAGCTCGTGCAGACACTCGAAGTAGGCCATCTCCGGCGCGTAGCCGGCTTCGGTCAGCGTTTCGAAACCGGCCTTGACCAGTTCGACCGCGCCGCCGCAGAGAACGGCCTGCTCACCGAACAGATCGGTTTCGGTCTCGTCCTTGAAGGTCGTCTCGATGATACCGCTACGGCCGCCGCCGATGGCCGCCGCGTAGGAGAGTGCGATCTCCTTGGCCTGGCCGGACGCATCCTGATGGATGGCGATCAGATCCGGGATGCCGCCACCGCGGACGAACTCGGAGCGCACGGTATGGCCCGGCGCCTTGGGCGCGATCATGATGACGTCGAGATCGGCGCGCGGTTCCACCTGACTGTAATGGATATTGAAGCCGTGAGCGAAGGCGATCGTGGCGCCCTCTTTCAGGTTCGGCTCGATATCCTGCTCATAGATGACCTTCTGGTTTTCGTCCGGCGCGAGAATCATGACCACGTCGGCGGTCTTGCACGCCTCGGCGACGCTCGCCACCTTGAGGCCGGCGCTCTCGGCCTTGGCCGCCGAGGAAGAACCCTTGCGCAGACCGACCGTCACGTCAACGCCGGACTCTTTCAGGTTATTGGCATGGGCATGGCCCTGGGAGCCGTAGCCAACGATAGTGACCTGCTTGGCCTGGATCAGCGAAAGGTCGCAATCCTTGTCGTAATAAACGTGCATATCGAACTCCGGAAATCGAATCTGGTGAGCGTGGCGCTCGGAACTGTCATCGTCGAAAAACAGACGTCTTTACAAAAGTGACAGCGTTGACGGCCGCCGCCGGCGTCTGCCGCGACGGGCTTCGTTCTAGCCTGGCGCCACGATAAGCCAGGCAACGTGTTGCGTAAAACGCTATATTTGCAACACGACATTTCGATAAATGAAACGACCATGGATTACCGTCCCCTCACCCAGTTCCTCGCCTTGGCCGATCATCTTCACTTCGGCCGAGCCAGCGATGCCTGCCATGTCAGTCCATCCACGCTGAGTCGTTCGATCCGCCAGCTGGAGGAGACGCTCGGCGTCACGCTGTTTGAGCGCGACAACCGTCATGTCACGCTGACGCGGGAAGGTCAGCTGTTTCACTCCTACGCTCGGGAAACCCTGGAGCAGTGGCAGGCGATGCAGGCCACGCTGATGGCGGAAACCCGCGAGCTGGCCGGCGAGATCAGCATCTACTGCTCGGTCACCGCCAGCTACAGCTTCCTCTACCGATTGTTGAGCGAGTTCCGCCAGCGTCATGCGCGTATCGAGATCAAGCTGCATACCGGCGATCCCGCGGACGCCATTGCCCGGGTCCAGGCCGAAAACGAGGACATCGCCATCACCGCGCGCCCCCGTAGCCTGCCGGACGCACTGGCCTTCAAGCCGCTGACCACCTCGCCGCTGGTGTTCATTGCCCCGCGTGATGGCGCCGACTGGCTGCCCGCCACGCCGGAAACGCCAACGCCCTCGCAGTGGAAAGGCGTCCCGATGATCCTGTCCGAATCCGGCCTGTCGCGGGATCATGCCGATACCTGGTTCCGAGCCATGGGCATCAGCCCCCGCATCTATGCCCAGGTAGCCGGTAACGAAGCGATCGTCAGCATGGTCGGACTGGGTTTCGGAGTCGGTATCGTGCCGCGCATCGTGCTCGACAACAGCCCCCTGCTGGATCGGATCACGATTCTGCCGGTCAAGCCGGAGCTACCTCATTACGATGTCGGCCTGTGCGTGCTCAAGCGCCGCTTGAAGAGTGCGCTGATCGAGGCGCTGTGGGCCCAGCTGCCTAACTGACCCGGCCCCGACGCGTCTGAAAACGCAAAACGCCCGACAGAATCGCTTCTGCCGGGCGTGGGTCTGGCGATGGATCGTAGTTACAGCGTGAGCAGCTTGTCCCCACGGGCAATGCCCGAGACGCCGGTGCGTGCCACTTCCAGAATGCCGATCGGCGCCATCGCCTGAACGAAAGCATCGAGCTTGCCGGCATCGCCGGTAATCTGGACTGTGTAGACGCTCGGCGTGACGTCGACGACCTGCGCGCGGAAGATGTCCGCCGTACGCTTGACCTCGTCGCGGGCCGCGCCCAGCGCCTTGACCTTGACCAGCATCAGTTCGCGCTCGATGTGATTGCCCTCGGTCAGGTCGACCAGCTTGACCACGTCGATCAGCTTGTTGAGATGCTTGGTGATCTGCTCTATCACCCGGTCATCGCCCACCGTGGTCACGGTCAGACGCGACAGCGACGGGTCTTCGGTCGGCGCCACGTTGAGGGTTTCGATATTGAAGTTGCGCTGGGAAAACAGCCCCACCACGCGGGACAGGGCGCCGGGTTCGTTTTCCAGCAGGATCGAGATGATATGGCGCATCAGGTCCGCTCCGTCTTCGAAAGCAGCATGTCACGCATGGAGCCCAGCGGCACCTGCATCGGATAGACGTGCTCGAATGGATCGACATAGATATCGAGGAACACGAGCTCGTTGGTATCGGCGAAGGCACGCTCCAGCGCCGGAGCCAGCTCGTCGTGCGTCTTCACCTTGATCGCGGTGAAGCCGTAGGCCTCGATCAACTTGGTGAAGTCCGGCAGCGACTCCATGTAGGAGTGGGCGTGGCGCGACTTGTAGTTCAAGTCCTGCCACTGGCGCACCATCCCCAGCGATTGGTTGTTGAGGTTGACGATCTTGACGCCGACGTCGAACTGCTTACAGGTCGACAGCTCCTGCATCATCATCTGGAAGCTGCCTTCGCCGGTGAAGCAGACCACGTCGTCCTGCGGATAGCTGAGCTTGACGCCCATCGCCGCCGGGAAGCCGAACCCCATGGTGCCGAGGCCGCCGGAGGTAATGAAACGGTTGGGCTTGGCGAACTTGTAGTACTGCGCCGCGAACATCTGGTGCTGACCCACGTCGGTGGTCACGAACGCCTCGCCGTGGGTGGCGCGATAGACCGCTTCGATCACCTCCTGCGGCTTCAGCGCTTCGCCTGGCTTCGAAGGCTCGTAGAGCTTGCCTTCGCGCTCGGAACGCCAGCCCTCGATGCTCTTCCACCACTCGCCCAGCGACTCTGCGTTGGACGCCTCGCGGCCCTGGATCAGGCTGATCATCTCGTCGATGACGCTGCCGGCCGCACCAACGATCGGCACGTCCGCGCGCACGGTCTTGGAGATCGAACTGGGATCGATATCCACATGCACGATCTTGGCCGTGGGACAGAACTTCGAGGTGTTGTTGGTGACGCGGTCGTCGAAGCGCGCGCCGATGGCGATGATCAGATCGGCATGATGCATCGCCATGTTGGCCTCGAAACTGCCGTGCATGCCGAGCCAGCCCAGCGACTGGCGGTCGCCCTGCGGATAACCGCCGATCCCCATCAGCGTGGTGGTGATCGGAAAGCCGAGCCGCTGGACCAGATCGGTCAACGCCTCCGACGCCCGGCCGGTGACGATACCGCCGCCAGTGTAGAACACCGGCCGGCGCGCCTTGAGCATCATGTCGACGGCCTTCTTGATCTGGCCGCTGTGCCCACGGGTCACCGGGTTGTAGGAACGAATCTTGACCTTCTTCGGATAGACGTATTCATAGCGCTCGGTGGGCGCGGTCATATCCTTGGGAATATCCACGACCACCGGCCCTGGCCGACCGGTCGCGGCCAGGTAGAACGCTTTCTTCAGCACCTCGGGAATCTGGCTGGGGTGCCTGATCGAGAAGCTATGTTTCACCACCGGCCGGGTAACGCCGACGATATCGGTCTCCTGAAAGGCATCTTCGCCGATCAGGTGACTGGCGACCTGGCCGCACAGCACCACCATCGGGATCGAATCCATGTAGGCGGTAGCGATGCCGGTGACGGCGTTGGTCGCGCCGGGGCCGGAGGTGACCAGCACCACGCCGGGTTTGCCGGAGGCTCGGGCGTAGCCATCGGCGGCGTGGGTCGCAGCCTGTTCATGCCGAACGAGAATGTGTTGAACGCTATCCTGACGGAACAGGGCATCGTAGATGTGCAACGCCGCTCCGCCCGGGTAGCCATAGATACGCTCGACGCCTTCGTCTTTCAGAAAGCGGGCGATCATATCGGCGCCGGAAAGTAATTCCACTGGTGAGTCTCCCCTGGAAGTTCGAGTGCCGCTTCGCGGTTTTGATCACAAAACCCGATCCGTGAACGATTGGCGCGATACACGGAAACGAAGCTCAATCACGGCGGTAAGCCGCTGTCGACCTGCGGTCGACGCCTGATGCCATATCCTGGCGTCCTGGGCCCGGGGTGAGGACCCGCACTCATAGGAATCGGTCGCGCCTGGGCGTTGGCGATTCCTGATACGGCAGATCGCCGCATCGGGGTTGGCGGGGAACAGGCGTTTGGCCCGCGCCCTTGGTTTCCCAACAAAGCTGAGAAAGGTCTCCTTCGACAGGCGGGTAGAGGTCACTGGGAACCTACCCTTCACGCAGCGGCCGGGGATCACCCGTCATTGGCTGCGCCCGCAATCAGGAATCGCATAGATTCCCCCAGCACTCCGGGGCTGTCAACCTTCGACGCCGCCAGTCGAGTCTTCGGCGGGAATATCGTCTGAATACCGCGGCTGACGCCGACTAAAGTTGGATCGCTTTGCGCGGCGCCAACGAGACATCACTGCTGTACTGGATGTGAGCATCGATGATGATCGGCAGACAAACCCACTCGTTGGAGTAACGCGCATGTCCCCCATTGTGAAATGGTCCGCGTTCGTGGCCATGGCCGGCTTTCTATTCGGCTTCGATACCGCGGTGATCTCCGGTGCCGACAAACCCATCCAGGCGCTGTGGGGGCTGAGCGATCTCGAGCATGGCCTTTTCATCATGTCGATGGCGCTGTGGGGCACGGTACTCGGCGCCATTTTCGGCAACTGGCCGACCGACCGGCTAGGCCGACGCACGACGCTCTTCGTCATTGGCGTGCTCTATTTAGTTTCCGCCGTGGGATCGGCGCTGGCGACCGATCCGTTCTGGTTTTCGTTCTTCCGTCTGATCGGCGGCTTCGGGGTGGGGATGTCCTCGGTCGCGGCGCCGGCCTACATTTCCGAGATCGCGCCGGCTGAACGTCGCGGCAACCTGGTCGCGCTGTATCAGTTCAACGTCGTGTTCGGGATCTTCATGGCCTACGTCTCCAACGCCATTCTGGGCAGCCTGCTCGGCGACGACGCCTGGCGCTGGATGGTCGGCATCGAAGCCGTCCCGGCCCTCGTCTACACGCTGGCACTACTCAAGGTGCCGGAGAGTCCGCGCTGGCTGATTCTCAACCGCAACGACACGCGCGCCGCTGCCAAGGTGCTCGATCAGATCGACCCGCAACGCGATAACCAGGCCCAGATCGAGGAGATCCAGGCCGCCGATCGCGAAGACAGCAAAGTCCAGTCGCGATTTTTCTCGCGCCGCTACCGACTGCCCATCACGCTGGCTTTCCTGATCGCCTTCTTCAACCAGTTCACCGGCATCAACTTCGTGCTCTATTACGCGCCCCGCATTCTCGAGTCGGCGCAGCTGGGCGACAACGCCGCCCTGCTCTCCACCGCCGGCATCGGGCTGATCATGGTGCTCTTCACCATGATCGGCATGGCGCTGATCGATCGCTTCGGGCGGCGAACGCTGATGTACATCGGCTCGGTGGGATACATCATCTCGCTGTCGGTCATCTCGCATGCGTTCTTTACCGATAACCTCGGCGGCGCGCTGATTCCGTTGCAGTTGTGCCTGTTCGTGGCTGCCCATGGCATCAGTCAGGGCACGGTGATCTGGGTCTTCATCTCGGAGATATTCCCCAACCGTGAACGCGCCCGCGGACAATCGCTCGGCAGTTTCACCCACTGGTTTTTCGCCGCCGTCATCACCCTGGTCACGCCTTGGGTGCTGAGCGTATTCAACGGCGGGCCGGTGTTTGCGTTCTTCGCCTTCATGATGGTGCTGCAGGTCGTCTTCGTCGCCTTCCTGATGCCCGAGACCAAGGGCGTCGCGCTGGAGAAAATGCAGGAGAAGCTGTCGCCGCGGGGCGAACCACGCTCGTAAAAAACCCGTGACGTTGGACGCCACGGGCGGGAAGACGGTCAGGACGCGACCGTTTGACTTGAAACGTTGGAAACGATGATCGGCCCGGCGCATCGCCGGGCCGACCCGTTACTTGTCGAAGACCAGGTGATCGCCGTCGGCGCGGACACGGATGGTGTCGCCCGGCAGGAAGCGGCCCGACAGCAGATCCTGCGCCAGCGGGTTCTCGATCCGGCTCTGGATCGCACGCTTGAGCGGACGCGCGCCGAACACCGGATCGAAGCCGACCACCGCCAGTTGCGCCATCGCCTCACTGCTGACCTCGAGCTCGAGGTCACGCTCGGCGAGACGGCTGCGCAGGCGATCGAGCTGGATCGAGGCAATCGCCTGAATCTGCTCCTGGCCCAGCGCATGGAACACCACGACCTCGTCGATACGGTTGATCAATTCCGGCCGGAAGTGGTTGCCTACCACCGTCATCACCGCATCGCGCATTGCCGAGTATTCCGTTTCCTCGCCACCCATGCGCTGGATGATGTCGGAGCCCAGGTTGGAGGTCATCACGATCACGGTATTGCGGAAATCCACCGTGCGCCCCTGACCATCGGTCAGGCGGCCATCTTCCAGCACCTGCAGCAGGATGTTGAACACATCCGGATGCGCCTTCTCGACCTCGTCCAGCAGCAGCACCGAGTAGGGCTTGCGGCGTACGGCCTCGGTCAGATAACCGCCCTCCTCGTAACCGACATAACCGGGAGGCGCACCGATCAGGCGAGCGACGGAGTGCTTCTCCATGAACTCCGACATGTCGATGCGCACCATCGACTCTTCGGTATCGAACAGGAAGTTGGCCAGCGACTTGCACAGCTCGGTCTTGCCCACGCCGGTGGGGCCGAGGAACAGAAACGAGCCGTTGGGCCGGTTCGGATCGGACAACCCGGCACGCGAGCGGCGTACGGCGTTGGCCACCGCCTTGACCGCTTCGTCCTGGCCGATGACCCGCTCGTGCAGCGCGTCCTCCATGCGCAGCAGCTTGTCACGCTCGCCCTCGAGCATCTTGGCGACGGGAATGCCGGTCCAGCGCGAGACGACCTCGGCGATCTCCTCCTCGGTGACGTTGGATCGCAGCAGCTGGTGCTTGGCGGGATCCGGGCCCTCGCTATCGTTGCTCTCGGCGATCTGTCGTTCGAGTTTGGGAATCACGCCGTACTGCAGTTCGGACATCCGACCCAGGTCGCCCTGACGTCGCGCCGCTTCGAGATCGATCCGCACCTGCTCGAGCTCGGCTTTGTACTGAGCCGCGCCCTGGATGCTGGCCTTCTCGGATTTCCACACCTCTTCGAGGTCGGCGTACTCGCGCTCGAGCTCGTCGATCTGGGCTTCGAGATTGTCGAGCCGCTTCTTGGACGCCTCGTCGGTCTCCTTCTTCAGCGCCTCGCGCTCCATCTTGAGCTGGATCAGGCGCCGGTCGAGCCGATCCATCTCCTCCGGCTTGGAGTCGAGCTCCATGCGGATGCGCGATGCCGCCTCGTCGATCAGATCGATCGCCTTGTCCGGCAGTTGGCGATCGGTGATGTACCGGGTCGACAGCTTGGCCGCGGCGATGATCGCCGAATCGGTGATATCGACGCCATGATGAACCTCGTAGCGCTCCTTGAGGCCGCGCAGGATGGCGATGGTGTCCTCCTCGGACGGCTCGTCGACCAGCACTTTCTGGAAACGGCGCTCCAGCGCGGCATCCTTCTCGATATACTGCCGGTACTCGTTGAGCGTGGTGGCGCCGACGCAGTGCAGCTCGCCGCGCGCCAGCGCCGGCTTGAGCATGTTGCCGGCGTCCATGGCACCTTCGCCTTTACCGGCGCCGACCATGGTATGCAGCTCGTCGATGAACAGAATGACGCGCCCTTCTTCCTTGGACAGCTCGCTGAGCACGGATTTCAGCCGCTCCTCGAACTCGCCGCGGAACTTGGCGCCGGCCAGCAGCGAGCCCATGTCGAGAGACAGCACACGCTTGTCCTTGAGCCCCTCCGGCACTTCACCGTTGACGATACGCTGCGCCAGCCCTTCGACGATGGCGGTCTTGCCCACGCCGGGCTCGCCGATCAATACCGGGTTGTTCTTGGTCCGGCGCTGCAGCACCTGAATCGTACGACGGATCTCGTCGTCGCGGCCGATCACCGGATCCAGCTTGCCTTCGGTGGCACGGGCGGTCAGATCGAGCGTGTACTTCTCCAGCGCCTCGCGTTTCTCCTCGGCGTTGGCGTCATCGACATTGGCCCCACCGCGCAGCTCACTGATCGCACTGGCGAGACGCTTACGATCCAGCCCGGCTTGCGTGAGTACCTTGGTCAGCCCGTTCTTCATGTCCAGCGCGGCGAGCAGCACCAGCTCGATGGCGATGTACTGATCGCCGCGGGTCTGGGCTTCCCGATCGGCCAGGTTGAACAGCCGTGCCAGATCCTGGCTCATGCCGACATTGCCATCGAACTGACCCACTTCGGGAAGATTGCCGAGATATTGGGTCAGCCCTTCGCGTAACCGGCTGACCTCGCCCCCGGCCTTCTGCACCAGCCCTTTGATGCCGCTGTCGCGTGACTCGAGCAGCGCCATCAGCAGATGGCCGGGGTCGAGTTGGTTATGCCCACGCCCTACCGCCAGCGACTGTGCTTCGGCGAGCGCGTTCTGCAGCTTGGTTGTCATGCGATCCATACGCATAGGTCTACCTCCAGCAGCCGACACGAGAGTTCTCGGCGGCCCGTCGTTTTCATTAGTTGACACTTAAATGGAGGTATGTTGGATCTTTTCAAGCGAGGCGAATGAAAAATTCGCCGCGACAGAACGCCACAGACGAATGAAATTCATGAAAAGAGAGCGGGCCAGCGACAGGGCAGGCGACTCAGCGCAACCAGATCGCGCTGGCCATTCGCCCCGTGTGGCCATCATCGCGGCGATGGGAGTAGAAGCGAGACTCGCAGGCCGTGCAGAAGTGTCCACCGCTGATCGAGACGATGCCGATGCGCTCCAGTCGCAGCCGGGCGAGGCGATAGAGGTCCGCCATGTAATGGTTCAGGCGATAGGGGCTGCGCTCGAACGCGTTTTCGGCTTCGGGCTGCATGGCGACGAAAGCCTCGAACACCTCCGGGCCGACCTCGAACTGGGCGTTGGAGATCGCCGGGCCCATCCATACCATCAGCTCTTCGGGATCGACGTTCAGTGCCGCCACGCTGGCTTCCAGCACGCCGCCGGCGAGACCGCGCCAGCCAGCGTGGGCCAGTCCGACACGTGTCCCCTGGCGATCGCAGAAAAAGACCGGCAGGCAATCCGCGGTCAGAATGACGCAGGCATGACCGCGGTCGAACGCTACCGAGGCATCGGCCTGCGGAGGTTGTCGACGATAGCTCGGCCGGTCGCGCTGAACGACGCCGGCGCCATGCACCTGATCGAGCCACAACAGCGGCCGCTGATCGCCGATCTCGGTGACCAGCCGATCTCGACAGCGGACCACGGTCTCATGATCGTCACCGACGTGAGCCGCCGGATTGAACGCCGCGAAATCGCCGCGGCTGGGGCCGGTTTCACGCGTGGTGACGAAAGCGCCGACCGTACTCGGCGCGGACCAGTCAGGCAGCAGCAGCGTCGGCGCGTCCATTGCCGATGTCTCGGGCTCGTTCGTCAGCGTCGACGAACACGATTCTGAATGCATCAATCGGCCTCCTGATCCTCGCGAAGCGCGTCCAGCAGCAGAAACATGTCATCCGGCAACGGCGCCTTGCACTCGATCGGCGCGCCGCTGACAGGATGCTCGAAGCGCAGTTTATGCGCATGCAGGGCCTGCCTCGGAAATTCTCTCAGCAGCGTCTTCAGGGATTCGCCAGCGCCGGGGGGCAGCTTGAACCGCCCACCGTAGACCGGATCACCGATCAGCGGATAACGAACGTGGGCCAGATGCACCCGGATCTGGTGCGTGCGGCCGGTCTCGAGTCGACAGCGAACGTGGGTATGGCCACGAAAACGCTCCTGGACCCGATAGTGCGTAACCGCCGGTTTGCCCGACTCGGTCACGGCCTGGCGCTGACGATCCTTGGGGTGGCGGCCGATCGGTGCGTCGACCTTGCCCCCCGCGGTCATCGCGCCAACCACGATGGCGTCGTACTCACGTGACACCGTTCGCGCCTGCAGCTGTGCCACCAGCGCCGTCTGCGCCCTCAACGTCTTGGCCACCATCATCAATCCGGTGGTGTCCTTGTCGAGCCGGTGGACGATGCCCGCACGCGGAATCGCCGCCAGCGCGCCATGATGATGCAGCAGGGCGTTGAGCAGGGTGCCGTCGGGGTTGCCGGCGGCAGGATGGACGACCAGACCGGCAGGCTTGTCGATCACCATGACGTCGTCATCCTCGAAGACGATGGACAAGGGAATTGCCTGAGGCTCCCAGCGAGTTTCCTCCTCGAGCTGGGTGTCGAGCGCTAGCCGCTCGCCGCCGATCACCTTATCCTTGGGCCGGGCTTTTTGCCCGTCGATCGTCAATTCCCCCTGCTGTATCCACCCCTTGAGGCGTTCTCGCGAGAATTCAGGGAACATTTCAGCGGCAGTCTGGTCGAGACGTCGCCCGGCCAGGTGCTCGGGTACGCGTTCGTCACGCTTTAGGATGTCGGCCATACGTGGGGGTCGGTTCCGTTCGCCGGTACGTTTTGCCGGTACGTTTCGTCGGCGCGTTTCGTCAGTACGTTTTGTTAGTACGTTTCGTCAGTACACGGGTTTGCTTTATAGTGAGCCGGATTCGGCGGATTCTAGCACGGCCGCCAAGGAATGGTTGATACGAGGATGATGATGCGATTTTCTGCGCGATGTTCCGCTCTGGCCGCCCTGTTGTTGGCAGGCGCCCTGCTCGCTGGCTGCGCCAGCAACGAGCCAGCCCCCGACATGCAGGAACAGGATCTGTACCAGCAGGCCCAGAGCTCCCTCGATGCCGGCCGTTACAGCGCTGCCGTGACTCAGCTGGAAGCGCTGGATACTCGTTTCCCGTTCGGGCGCTATGCCGAACAGGCCCAGCTCGAACTGATCTATGCCTATTACGAGGTCGAGGATTGGGAGAAGACCCGCGCGGCCGCCAGCCGATTCATCCGTCTTCACCCGGATCATCCGCAGGTCGATTACGCCTACTACATGCGCGGGCTCGGTGCTTACCAGGCGGGGCGTTTCAGCCTCGAGAGCCTGGCACTGATCGATATTTCCAAGCGTGATCTCGGCGCGTCCCGCGATGCCTACGTCGATTTCGGCGAACTGGTGCGGCGTTTCCCCGATAGCGCCTACGCCCCGGACGCTCGCCAGCGCATCATCTATTTGCGCAACGTCATGGCGCGCCACGAGCTGCAAGTCGCCGACTTCTATCTTCGTAAAGGCGCCTACGTCGCCGCGGTCGAACGCGGTCGCTGGGTCATCGAGCACTACCCGAAAGCCGCAGCAACGCGTGACGCCCTGGCGGTCATGGTGGAAGGCTACCTCGGCTTGAACATGCGAGACCGCGCCGAGACCGTGCTCCAGACGCTGATCGAGAACGATCCCGACAACAGCCAGCTCGATGGCGACACCTTCGTGCCAAGGCATGTCGACGTCAATCCGCCGCTGACGTTGAACGGCTAGACACCAGGAGTCACGAGCTACGAGCTACGAGCTACGAGCTACGAGCTCAGGAATAAAAGCGCCGCTTGCNNGCAAGCGGCGCTTTTCGTGGGTCACGCGGTGATCTAAGCCCCCGGCTGCCAACCGTTGACGATGGGATAACGCCGATCGCGGCCGAAGCCCCTGAGTGTCACCCGAACCCCCACTGGCGCCTGGCGTCGCTTGTATTCGCTGCGATCGACCAGCTTGACCACCCGATAGACGTCGTCGCGCTCGAAACCGGCTTCGATGATCGCCTCGGCGCTCATGTCGCGTTCGATATAGCGTTCGAGAATCGCATCCAGCACGTCATAACCCGGCAGGGAATCGCTGTCCTGCTGATCCGGCGCCAGCTCGGCAGACGGCGGACGCGTGATTACCCGCTCGGGGATCGCCGGCTCCTGAGCATTGCGCCAGTTGGCCAGGCGGTAGACCCAAGTCTTGTAGACATCCTTGAGTGCGTTGTAGCCACCGACCATGTCGCCGTAGAGCGTGGCATAGCCCACTGCCATCTCGCTCTTGTTGCCGGTAGTCTGAACCATCAGCCCCTTCTTGTTGGAGATCGCCATCAGCAGCACGCCGCGCACGCGGGACTGCAGGTTCTCTTCCGTCGTGTCGGCCGCCAGACCGCTGAAACTGTCGGCGAGCGTTGCGGTGAACGCTTCGACCATCGGCGCGATCGGCATCACCTCATAACCGACACCCAGCATCTTCGCCTGTTCGGCGGCGTCGGCCTGGGAGATCTCGGCGGTATAGTGATACGGCATCATTACCGCATGGACGCGATCCGGCCCCAGTGCATCGACCGCAATCGCCAGCGACAACGACGAGTCGATACCGCCGGAAAGCCCCATTACCACGCCCTTGAAGCCGCTCTTGTTGACGTAGTCGCGAAGCCCGGTGACCAGCGCGCAGTAGAGATTTTCCTCGGCGCCAAGCAGCGGCTCTCGCTCGCCGCCTTGCGGCTCCCAGCTCGCTTCATCTCGCGTGAAGCGCACCGGCATCAGCCCGACCTGCCAGAACGGGGCGCGAACGGCCACCTCCCCTGCGGCGTCAAGCACCAGCGAGCCGCCATCGAACACCAGTTCGTCCTGCCCGCCGATGGCGTTGACGTAGACCAGCGGCCTGCCGACTTCCCGCGCGCGCTCGGCAAACAGACGCTCGCGCTCGGCAGGCTTGTCGAGATGAAACGGCGAGGCATTGAGCGTCACCAGAATGTCGGCGCCAGCCTCGGCCGCTTGACGCACCGGCGCACCGTCCCAGAGATCCTCGCAGATCAGAATGCCGAGCCTGGCGCCTTTATGCTCGATCATCAGCGGCTCGTGCCCCGGCTCGAAATAGCGATCCTCATCGAAGACCTGATAGTTGGGCAGCGCCTGCTTGGCATACTCGCCGCGCCACTCACCGCCCAGCAGCACGCCCGCCAGATTGTAGCGCTGGCCGCGACGCACCCCCGGGTAGCCGATGATGACCAGCGTCTCCGGGGCGATCTTGTCGATCTTGCGTGCCATCTCTTCCAGCGCGTCCTGCAGGCGTGATTCCATCGCCTCGCGCAGCAGCAGATCCTCCGGCGGGTAGCCGGTCAGAAACAGCTCGCTGAACACGACGACATCCGCACCGTGTTCGAGTCGCGCCTCGCGCACTGCCTCGATGGCCGCCGCGGTGTTAGCGGCGATATCACCTACCATCGGGTCCAGTTGCGCCATCACCAGGGTCAGATCTTGCATCGCCATCGATTTCTCCAAGCAGGTGGGCTTCTCCGGATCGCGGTATCCACAGATCGAAAGCCCTCCAGATAAGCAGCGGCGCGCTGATCACTGTTCAACGGGAACCACCATCCAACGGGAAACCGTCGCTGCGGCAACCCTTTGGGCCATTTTCGCGCATGCGATCCATAGAGGCAAAACCCCATCGATGCTCAACCTGCCGGCCGCTCGGAATGGGGCGGACAAGAGCCAGGCAAGTAGGGGCGAGGGTCGACGATCGGTTCACAGCCAATCAACTGGTCCACCAGCAGCCGGGTGGCGGCCGGCGCCAGCACCAGGCCATTGCGGTAGTGGCCGGCGTTGACATGCAGCCCCTCGAACGCTGCCACGGCCCCGATCATCGGCACGCCGTCGGGCGAGCCCGGACGTAAACCCGCCCAGTGATGCTCGACCGGACAGTCGGCCAACGCGGGAACGATGGAGAGCGCGCTGGCACGAAGCGAGGCATAGGCCTCTCCGGTCGTCTGCTTGTCGAAGCCGACCTCCTCGAGCGTCGACCCCGCCAGCACCCTGCCGTCCCCGCGGGGAATCACGTAGCGTCCGTCCTTGAGCACGACACGCTCGATTAGCCCCGGCGGCGCCTTGAACAGAATCATCTGGCCCTTGACCGGCCGGACTGGCAGTTCGACGCCGATCTCCGCCAGCAGCGCTCGCGACCAGGCGCCGGCACAGACGACGGTGTGGCCGGCGCGGATCGCGCCTTGGGGCGTCGCCACGCCCCGAATGGCATCCCCCTCGCGAATCAGCGCCGATACCTCGCACTGCTCGTGCAGATTCACCGTCGGCATCTGCAGCAGGCGTGCCCGCAGCGCCTGACCCAGCCGCGGATTGCGGATGCTGCCGAGCGTCGGCATCCATAACGCGCCATCGAAGCCCGGTGCCGCATTGGGCTCCTTGGCATAGAGCCTTTCGGCATCGATGCGCGCCAGCGGTTTGGCGACGTCCCGCGCCCAGGCGAGGGCGATGTCGACATCCTCGACTCGTAGATAGAGCAGGCCTTTCTGGCGATATTCGGGATCGATGCCGGTCTCCTCGAGCAGCCGCCCGGCCAGCTCGGGGTAGCGCCCCTCGGACCAGCTGGACAACGCCGAGATCGCTTTCGAGTAACGCCACGGGTAAAGCGGCGAGACGATACCGCCGCCGGCCCAGGAGGCTTCACGGCCACACTGGCCGCGCTCGACCAGCGCCACCGAATGGCCGGCATCGGCCAACTGCAGCGCCGTCATCATGCCGATGACACCCCCGCCCACGATCAAGAAATCCTGCATGCTGTCGATATCCTGACAAAAGGGCGATTCTACCATTCGCCCGGCACCCGGACCGCATCATGCCCTCAAGCCAAGGCGCGAAGAGCGCTTTCCACCGCCAGCGTGGCTTCACTCTTATCGAGTTGATGGTCACGTTGGCGGTCATGGCAATCGTGGCCGGGATCTCCCTTTCGGCCAGCGGATGGATAGACGCTCACCGTCTTCGCGTGGAAACGCAAGCATTGCAGCAGCGGCTGGAGGGACTACGTCAGCTATCGACTTCGACGCGCCGCTCATGGCAACTGTGTCCAGTTACAGCGTCTGGCATCGCGGGCTGTGGCGATGATTGGCTGGCGGGTTATCAGTGGGATCTGGCGGACGGCAACGCCAACCGTCTGTCGGGCAGGCACGAAGTAGAAGGGGTTGAACTGCGCCGAAGCAGTTCCAGCGCCATCGTCTTCCCCAGCGCCCCCTGGCAACTTCACACATCAATGACAAGCTTCACACTGTGTAATCACAGTGGTAGCAACAAAGTCATCGTCAACGACGCGGGCAGAATCAGAGTGGAGTACGGCAATAGCGCGGGCTGTGTGGTGGCCCCCGAGCCGTGAGCCATTGATAGGTTAGCGGTCGCAGGCTCAGCGTGGCGACTTTGCGTCCCTCTCACGCGCCTTCGCCGAGTCAAAGTGCCTTCCCAGATCGATGCAACTTTCCACAATCTGTCCCGGCCGCTCATGCGCATCCAAGTAGTGCTGGAGCGTAAACGTCGCCTGGCGATCATCGGCAATCTCGATATGGCGGATCTCGAGCCCGCCACCGGGCTGGCGTACCAGGCACTTCTGCTCGTCGGCGAGAGCCGCGGCGCTTATGACGGTCATCGCCATAAAAAGATACCGAAATCGTGTCACCATGGCCCCCACTCCATGCCATTGCGGATGATCCCTCTATCACCCCGCGAATCAAGCCATAGAATGCCGTCACCCTGCTGCGGGCTATCGGCTAACGGCGTGGCGGTCATCCGCACGTATTGATCGTCGTCGGCATCGTTGCAACCTGCCTGATCGCCGCAGACCTCGATTCGATAATCGTCGGTATCGAGTGCGCCGGCCTCGTCGCTCGTCAGCACCTCGACGCTTGGCGCATAAGTCAGGTATTGGCTGTAGTAGGCCTCCTGGCGTGCCATGGCACTCTGCAAAGCCGCCTGGCCAGCGCTGCGGCGCGAACGCTCGACGTACTGCTGATAATTGGGAATGGCAATCGCCGCTAGAATGCCCACGATAGCGACGGTGATCATCAACTCGATCAGCGTAAAGCCGCGCTGCGTCCGCATCATGGTGAAGGCTCCTCCATTTCATACCAGTAGGTCCGCCGTGTGCGATAGGGCAGCGCGAGGCCGCCGGCGTCGCCACGCGCGTCCTCGCCGACGAGTTGAGCCAGATTCGCCGTCCCGATTCCCTGCAGGAAAAGCTCGCCATCACGTACGATCAGCGATGGCCGGCCAAGCAGATACTCCCCTGCCTCGACCGCCCGTGTATTGCGATCCAGCCTGTCGTCGGGAAGATTCACCCTTCGCGCCCCATGGGCTGTCAGCAGCGCCAGTCCAAACAGATAGCTGCGGCCGATGACTGGCACGCAGATCGATGTTGGCACTTCTGGCACGTAGGCGGAAAAGTAGGTCACGCCGTTGATGGTCACGCTTTCGGAAAGCACCTTGGCACCGGGGAGCGGCAGCGCATAACCGTTATCCAGGTACATGATCCACCCGGCCTCCCGCGCCCAGACATCGGCACAGAGGCGGTCGCGGTCGCTGCGGTCGTGGCTGCAGTAGGCGTCGTTGGTGACGTCGACAAGCTGATCGGGGTCGACCGGCTTGACCGGCTCGTCAGTGGAAAACTGCGCGTCGCTGACCGCATCGCGTATCGCAAAGAAGGCATCACGTACCGGCGCCCCACGCCCGCCCTCGCCGCCGGATTTGGGATTGGCGCGATCCCCGCTGCCAATCAGAAGTAGCGCCTGGCGGCGGCCTCCTGCCACTTGGCTGACGAAATCCACGCTGTTGAAGAAGCGACGGTTGTTACGCCCACTGCCGCCCAGCTTCGCAACCTGAAGGATGTGCCACGCATCGGCGCTCACGGTCGGATCGAGATCGAGCCGCCAGAGATTGCCGCCGACATCGGCGAGATAGATACGATCGGCGACGCCGTCACTGTCGATATCCACGACCTCGGGGGCTGCCGGCATGGCGTGGCCAAAAATGCCGTCGCCGATGAACCGCTCTGGCATGGACGCATCGGCGCGATAGACCAGCGAGCCGTCGAGGGCATCGACGATATAGACCGCCCGTCCCATGGCGTCCGGGTCATTGGCATCCCGCGTCGGGTCGTCGCGTCCGGTGTCATAGCCGCCAGTGATCACGAAGACCGGATTGGCATGTCCCGGCACGCGGGTCGGGATCGGCGCCGCCCAGCTCTGCCCAAGCTCTGCGAAGTCACCCTTCGGCTCGATTTCCCAGGCGAGCCGGGGCGCGAGAGGATCGCTGACATCGATTGCATAGTAGCGATCTCCGCCACGGCGTAAACCGAATGCCAGGATGACTCGGTCGCCGTCACTGGCACGAATGCGCCCATCGCCGTTGGCATCGATACGAACGTAGGCCGGTGGGCCATCAATGCCGTAAGGGTGCTGCAAGGTCTCATCCGAGGAGATCACCTCGCGGTTCTCGCGCAGCACCGCATGGAGCGGCCCGAGTGCTCGCGGCGTGAAAGCCCACTGTTCATCCCCGGTATCGCCGTCCACGAAGTGCAGGTAGCCCGCATTCGTCCCGAAGGCGAGATACAGCTTCTCCGCGTCCTGGCTCTCCCCGCCGTAGTTGAGCGCGATCGGGTCTGAATGGAGGATGTCGCCGAGAAGCCAAGGACGCGCCTCCTGGCGATTGCCGTCGCCATCCTCGTCCTCGGTATCCCGGCCCCGACTCCAGTCGATCAGCGTCGCCAATGCCGCAGCCGGGGTCTCCGCCGCCAGGCCCCAGGCCGCGGGATCACGCATCCATCCTTCCCCGGCGCGAAAATCGACCAGGGCACCCTCGACGTCGGTAACGATCTGGCGCCCATCATGGTCGGTGGTTCGCAGCGCCCGGTCGACGGTTTGGCGCAGCAGTCCGCCGACCCCGCCCGCCTCGACGGTATTGCCGTCCGGCTCGTCGAGATCCAGCCTGTCGCTCCACCAGGTGGAAGCCGTATCCAGAATGTCTCCGGTGGAAGCGTTGAAGGCGTCGCGGCCCAACCGATCCGTCCAGGAGTCTTGCGCCACGAAGCGCAAACGCTTGAGATTGCCGCTCCAACGCGGCGTGTTACGTGGCAAAAAGCGCGGCAGGTAGAGCCTGTCGAAGCTCTGGGTGTTACTGGTAAAGGCGGCGGAGACCGCCGGCGCGGAGAAGGTCGTGCTGCGCGAGAGCACGTCGTCGATCGCCACCTGGAAGGCCGTGTATAGCTGCTCGGCATTGGTGGCCGTGAAATAGCCCACGCAGGCACCAATGCCGTGATAGCGCGTATCCTGACGCGCAACCGGGCAGCTATCGCTATCGACGTTCAGCGGCGAGGCAGTATCCGCCAGCAGTTGCTGATCGGTGTCGAAGCCGATGGTATAGGTCGTGACGGGGCCGCGCGCCAGCTCGCCGTCGGAGAACGTCTGGAGCTGCTGCATGTACTCGGCCAGCTCAGGCATGCAATTTCGAGAGACCGTTCTCCGTGCTTGAGAGTCCAGCGCATCATAACGTCCACAGCCACGGTAAAACTCGCTGCCAGCAACCAGACGGGTAATCGACGAATTCGCCTCGGTGTCATTCTGAGGGACGCCGTCGGTCATGTAGATCACGTAGATCGGCTCGCAGGGACGCAGCGGAGATCGATAACGCCCGTTGGCGATGGCGGAATCCGCATAAGTCGGATTGAGATCGGCACCCTCGCGCCGTCGCGTGCCATTCCACGGCGCTTGCCCAGCGAAATAGCGATAGACCTCGTAATACGCCTCGCAGAGCGGTGTCGAGGTGCGAGGGTCCAAGTTATGAAGCGTATCAAGCAGCGCGACTTGCTGCTGGTCACTGCTATCGAGCCCCTCTCCCGGCAAAGGAAAAATGATCCGTCCACCGTCGGGCGAGGGGCCATTGTAGTTGAAGATCGACAATCCGAAGTTAACCTTGGGGTTATCTCGCACCAGGCTGTCGACCACCGATCTGGCAACGGCAATCTTGGTCTGATTGCCCTGCTGGCCGGGGATGACATCACGCATGCTCCCGGAGGTATCGAACAGGATCATCAC
Organism: Salinicola sp. CPA57; assembly: GCF_003206035.1. Classification (NCBI taxonomy): domain Bacteria; kingdom Pseudomonadati; phylum Pseudomonadota; class Gammaproteobacteria; order Oceanospirillales; family Halomonadaceae; genus Salinicola; species Salinicola sp. CPA57. The sequence continues at coordinate 82,156 of NZ_PZJR01000018.1, read as the reverse complement.
CTGCGGGTTACCGCCTCGCTCTTCGATGTCATAAAGACTGCGATAGATATCGGTGTCGTCGGCCCCCGCGACGCAGGCGACAGCCGCCAGCAACAGTATCGGCAGGCCGCGGAGCACGATCCTCATGGTGTCTGCTCTCCTCGATGACCGGTGAATATTCCGGCGCGACTGTCGCCCCCGGAGGAGACGTTGATCGTTTCAACGACAAGACCCAGTGCCTGAAACGAATCGGCCTGACCGGCCGCCCGCTTGCCTTCCCCGCGCAGCTCCATCGGCAGGCAGCTACCGCTGGAATAGCCAGTGACAAGACAGTCGTAACCGGGCCTCAGCAGCTCGACCGAGAGCGACAGCATCTGGTCACCGGGCGCCGACGGTTGCAAGTCGGGCCCGGCCTCGGCGCGCTGTGGCCAATCGAGCGGCTCGCCTGCCTGCGCGGTCTGGGTAACCGTGCGGAGCGTGGTGTTGTCATGACTGGCAGCTTCCAGTCGGCCATGGAGGGAGTGAAACAGGCTGCGCGCCTGCTGATGCACAACCCCGAGGCGGTTCTGCGATGTCACGGTGTTTAGCAGCGCCGTTGACGCCAGCGACAGCAGCAGCAGGAAGATCAGGCTCATGATCAACACCACCCCCTGCTGGCGCCTGGCTCCGAGACGACTACTCATCGCCGTCTCCGAACCGGTGCATCTCCAGGGGAACCACAAAGGAGAAATGCCGGTAGCGCTGGCCCGGTTGCGTCGCTACCACGCGACCATCCCTCAACGGATAGGAGCGCGAGTCATGATAAGTGGCGCGGGTCTCGGTCGAGACGACCGCTTCGATTTCGACGCCGTCGACCTGCTGCATTCGGCTGACGCTCAATTGATCGGTGTTCACCCAGCCGCCATTCTCATCCTCATTGGTGTCGTGCCAGCGATAGCTCAACGCCTCGACACCGCGCAGAATTTCCTGGTTTCTCAGATTGCTGCCGGAAATTCGAAGACGCCACAGCGTGCTGTCGCGTTTCAAGTAGTAAAGGCTGCCCTCGTACTGCCAGTTATCATCGCGGTTGGCGCGCTCCGGCAGCGCGGGGGCGTTGCCCGTGAAGAAATAGATGGAAGGGTAGAAACTACGCACGGAGGGAGAATCGCAGCCGGAGGAACAGGAATCGCCAGCGTAGCGCAGCGCCACGTAGCTTTGATCGTCCATCGCCTCATCGATGTTGCAGCCATCAGGCTTCGCGTCGGCGGCCCAGATACCCAGAGGCTGATACGGCTGACTCTCCCCGTTGCGCCCGAAAGCGAACTCGCCCTCGCAATCCGCGCCCAGCGTCAGCTCGCCGAGCCTGGCCGCGTCTGCCGGCACCCGCCCCCAGAAGTCGGCACGACGAAACTCGAAGTCGAAACGCTCACGCAGCAGCCGCATCTTGTCGGTCAGTGCCGCGTGGGCTTCTGCCTCTCGGACACTTTCAGCACTGGAGAGATAGACCCGCGAAAGCGCCAGGATCATGATCAGGCCGATGACCATTGCGATCATCAACTCGATCAGCGTCACGCCTGACTGGCGGTGCGCGCTCGCTTCCAGTCGCATTCTCATATGGCGGCCGCCCAGGTGGTCAGCTCCACCCAACGCTGCTGCTGGCGCGAATCCCGGGTCGAAACACAGGTCGGAAGGTCATCTGGCGGCGTCATTTCGAGACGAGACCGCCACACCACGGTCACGCCGATCTCACTCCCTGTTCCATCCCCGGTAGACACTTTTCGGGAACACACTTTCGCACCGGGAAGGGCATGACGACGGACCCATGTCGCCGCCCAGTCGCGCAGTCCACCGGGCGCTTCAACGCCTTCGTCATCGTCAGGGCTAGCCCCGGCATCGGCAAACTCGTAATCGCCGAGATAGCGATCGACATCGGCGTCCTCGAGCTTGACACGCTCGAGCAGGTCCTCCGCCATCAACGTGGCGGTCGCCCGAAAGCCAGACTCCTGTTCCAGCTGATGTTGCTCGACGATCAACCGCGCCGCACCCAGCAAGCCCACGCTGAACACGACGATGGCAATCAAGACTTCGATCAGCGAGAGTCCGCGCTGCGAATGCAACAAGGCCGATAATCCCAAAAGTTGAGAACGAGTCTGCTGGTCAACTGCCAGCGCGCTTCATTCGTTACTTTTTGTTATCGGCCTGGTATCAGGAAGATTGAGCGGCAGTCACACTTCGCTGGCAATCACGCGTTCGCGCAGTTCGCGGGGCATGGAGAAGGTGATGGTTTCGGCGCGACCGGAAAGTTCCTCCGGCACGCTGGCGCCCAGCGCCTGGAGCTTGTCGATGACGCCTTTGACCAGCACTTCCGGCGCGCTGGCACCGGCGGTGATGCCGATGGTCTCGACACCTTCGAGCCAGTTCGAATCGATCTGTTCGGCGTCGTCGATCAGGTAGGCCGGCGTGCCGACACGTTCGGAGAGCTCGCGCAGTCGATTGGAGTTGGAGCTGTTGACGCTGCCCACGACCAGCACCAGGTCGGCACCGGTCGCGAGTTCACGCACGGCATCCTGACGGTTCTGGGTGGCGTAGCAGATGTCATCGTTGCGTGGCCCCTGAATCTCGGGAAAATGTTCGCGCAGCGCATCGATCACCTTGGCGGTGTCGTCCATCGACAGCGTGGTCTGGGTAACGAACGCCAATCGCGAGGGGTCCCGCACCGGCAGTTTGGCGACATCCTGCTCGTCCTCGACCAGATAGATCGACCCGCCGTGGCTGTCGTCGTAGCGCCCCATGGTGCCCTCGACCTCCGGATGGCCGGCGTGGCCGATCAGCACGCACTCCTGGCCACGCTTGGCGTAGCGCAGCACTTCCATATGGACCTTGGTCACCAGCGGGCAGGTGGCATCGAAAATCTTGAGCCCGCGACGCTCGGCTTCCTGCTGTACGGCACGCGAAACGCCGTGGGCGGAGAAGATCACGATGACATTATCGGGAACCTCGTCGAGTTCTTCGACGAAGATCGCCCCGCGTTCGCGCAGCGTCTCCACCACGAAGCGGTTGTGAACCACTTCATGGCGAACATAGATCGGCGGCCCGAAGACATCGAGCGCGCGATTGACGATGTCGATGGCACGATCGACGCCGGCACAGAAACCGCGGGGATTGGCCAGCTTGATTTGCATGGGAACCTTTGACATGGCGACCTCGCTTGATGCGCTCGGATGTCGGTAGAGAAGTCGGACCGGACCTCAGTGAGTCGTGGCGGGCCTCACATCCAGAATTTCCACCTCGAAGGTCAGGGTACGCCCTGCCAGCGGATGATTGAAGTCGACCTCGACATGACGCTCGTCGACGCTAGCGATCACCCCGGGCAGCTCGCCACCGGCAGCATCGGCGAACGACATCACGGTGCCCGGCTCCACCGCTTCCTCGAAGGCATCGCGACTTAGGCGTTGCACGTTCTGTGGATTGTGCTGGCCGAAGGCGTGTTCCGGCGTGACCTCGAAGGCACCGGCATCGCCCGCCGCCAAGCCCTTGAGCGGCGCCTCGAAGCCCGGCGGCAGGTTGCCGTCGCCAAGCTGGAACGTCGCCGGCTGCTTGTCACGGGTCGAGTCGACGACTTCGCCGTCCTCGAGTTTGACCGTGAAATGCAGCGTGATCTCCATGCCGTCGTCGATGCGATAGTCGCGATCGTCCTGTTGGCCGTTCTCGTTCATGAGTCACCCTTGGTTGAAGAGGATTCCCCTTTGGTGGAAGAAGGTTCGTCCTTGCTGGCGGCCTGAGAGGCTTTCGGCCGGCGCGAATCGAACAGTGACTGCAGCACCAGTCCGACCGCCCCCAGCGTGATCGCGGTATCGGCCAGGTTGAACGCCGGGTAGTACCAGTCGCCCCAGTGAAACGACAGGTAGTCGACCACGTAGCCGTGCACCAGACGGTCGTAGAGATTGCCGATGGCGCCGCCGATCACCAGCGTCAGCGAGATCGCGGTGAGCGTCTCGCCGCGTTTCAGTCTCGACAGCCATATCGTCAGACCGATACTGGCGCCGATGGCGATGAACGCGAACAGCCAGCGCTGCCAGCCCGCATGCTCGGCCAGGAAACTGAATGCTGCGCCGGTATTGTGCAAAAGCGTCAGATTGAAGATCGGCAACACTTCCAGCGGCCGACCGTAATCGAGATGGGCGGACGCCAGCGCCTTGATGCCCAGATCGAGCACGATGACCACCAGCGACAGCCACAGCCAGCGCAGCGGCCGCTGCATCGGCAGCGACCGGTCGATGGGTTGGGAAGACGTGGATTCAGGCAAAGCGACGTACCTCTCCCGGGCCATCCGGCAGATTGGCGATGGATCGGGCCGACAGCGTCGGATAGTCGGGATTCGCCCCCACGTCGGCACGGCGCTCCCAACTGCGCTCGTCCTTCTCATGCGGGCTCATGGCCACCGCGACCTTGAGACCGTCGAGCTCGGTGGCCCTGGCGTCGCCGGCCTGCGCCAGCGGCTGGAGCGTCGCCTCGGAGGTGATCAGCACGAAGCGCAGCTCATCCTCGAACCGTGACAGCAGCGCGTTCAGCGTATCGTCGACGTAGAGCGTCACTTCACTGTCCAGCGCGCCCTTGATGGTGCCAGCGTTGCGGGCATCCTCGAGCTGCTTGTTGACCGCCTGCTTGACCGCGATCACCTGCTCCCAGAACTGGCGCCCCATGGCGGCGTCTTCGGGCAGCATGGAGAGGCCGTCATAGTAGGTCTCGAGATGGACGCTCGCGCCGCGTTCGCCGGGGATGTTCTCGTAGATCTCTTCGGCGGTGAACGACAGAATCGGCGCGACCCAGCGTGCCAGCGCTTCGACGATATGATACAGCGCGGTCTGGCAACTGCGACGGGCCAGCGAATCGGGCTGGGTGGTGTACTGGCGATCCTTGATGATATCGAGATAGAAGCCGCCCATGTCCCGCGCACAGAAATCGTGGACCTGCTGATAGACATCGCGGAAACGATAGTCGCTGTAGGCCTTCTGAATACGCCCCTGCAGCTCGGCGGCACGATCCACCGCCCAACGATCCAGCGCCAGCATGTCGTCGAAGGCCACAGCGTCGCGGCTCGGCTCGAAGCCGGTCAGGTTGCCGAGCAGGAAGCGCGAGGTGTTGCGAATCCGTCGGTAGACATCGGCGGTGCGCTTGAGGATCTCATCGGAGACCGCCATCTCGCCGGAGTAGTCGGTCGAGGCGACCCACAGCCGCAGGATATCGGCACCCAACTTGTCCATCACCTGCTGCGGCGCCACCACGTTGCCCAATGACTTGGACATCTTGCGGCCTTTCTCGTCGACGGTAAAACCGTGGGTCAGCAGCGACTTGTAGGGCGGATGGCCGTCGATGGCGCAGCCGGTCAGCAGCGAGGAGTGGAACCAGCCACGGTGCTGATCCGAGCCTTCGAGATAGAGATCGGCGCGTGGCCCGTGTTCATGACCGAGCGGATGCGATCCGCGCAGCACGTGCCAATGAGTGGTGCCGGAATCGAACCAGACGTCGAGAGTGTCGGTGACCTTCTCATAGGCGTCGGCCTCGTCGCCCAGCAGCTCGCTCGGCTCGAGCTTGAACCAGGCTTCGATGCCCTCCTGCTCGACGCGGCTTGCCACCGCCTCCATCAGCTCGACGGTACGCGGATGCAGCTCGCCGCTCGCCTTGTCGAGGAAGAACGGGATCGGCACGCCCCAGTTGCGCTGACGTGAAATGCACCAGTCGGGCCGATTGGCGATCATCGAATGCAGCCGCGCCTGGCCCCAGCCGGGGATGAAATCGGTGGCATCGACGCCGGCCAGTGCCTTGTCGCGCAGCGTCTTGCCGTCGGCGCCTTCCAGGTCCATGCCCACGAACCACTGCGCGGTGGCGCGGTAGATCACCGGCGTCTTGTGGCGCCAGCAGTGCATGTAGCTATGGGTGATCTTGTCGTGGGCCATCAGCGCCCCGGCGTCTTCCAGACTGGCGACGATCTGCGGATTGGCCTTCCAGATCATCTGGCCGCCGAACAGCGGCAGATCGCCTGCGTAAACCCCGTTGCTCTGGACCGGATTGAGAATCTCGTCGAAGCTCATGCCGTAGGCGCGGCAGGTATGGAAATCGTCCTCGCCGTAGGCGGGCGAGGAGTGAACGATCCCGGTGCCCGCGCCCAGCTCGACGTAGTCGGCCAGATAGATCGGCGAGATTCGGTCGTAGCCGTCGTCCAGCCCCGCCAATGGATGACGGAAAGCGAGGTTCTCGAGACGCTCGCCCGGCGCGGTGGCGACGGTCTCGCCGGTCAGGCCGAAACGCGCGAGGCTCGACTCGACCAGCTCCTCGGCCAGCAGCAGCAGACGCTCGCCGGTGTCGACCAGGGCGTAGACGAACTCTGGGTGCACGTTCATCGCCTGATTGGCCGGGATGGTCCAGGGCGTAGTGGTCCAGATCACCGCTGCCGCCGGCTTGGGCAGCGATTCGAGCCCGAACGCGGCCGCCAGTTTGGCATCGTCGACACTGGGGAAGGCGACATCGATGGCATCGGACTGCTTGTCCTGATACTCGACCTCCGCTTCGGCCAGCGCCGACCCGCAATCGAAGCACCAGTTGACCGGTTTCAATCCCTTGAACACGTAGCCACCCTTGACCATCTCGGCAAGGGCCCGGATCTCGCCCGCTTCGTTGGCGAAATTCATGGTCAGGTACGGATTGCCCCAATCGCCCTGAACGCCGAGACGGACGAAGCCTTCCTTCTGCACTTCGACCTGGGCCGCGGCGTATTCGCGGCACAGCGCGCGAGCTTCGGCGGCCGGCAGATGCTTGCCGTGAGTGGTTTCGACCTTGTGCTCGATCGGCAGCCCGTGGCAGTCCCAGCCCGGCACGTAGGGGGCGTCGAAGCCGGCCAGACTCTTCGACTTGACGATGAAATCCTTGAGCAGCTTGTTGACCGCGTGACCGATGTGAATGCTGCCGTTGGCGTAAGGAGGGCCGTCATGGAGCACGAACCGCTCGCGGCCCTGGCGCGCTTCGCGCAACTTGGCGTAGAGGTTCATGTCGTTCCACTGCGCGATTCGACTCGGCTCCCGCGCCGGCAGGTTGCCGCGCATGGGAAAGTCGGTCGATGGCAGATTCAGCGTGTGCTTGTAGTCGCTCATGGCTATTTCGGTCCGCTCAAGGCTGGTTTCAGGTCGCTCAGGGCTGTTTCGAGTCGCTCAAGGCTGTTCGGATCGCTCAAGGCTGTGTTCGGGTCGCTCAGGCTGTAATCGGTCGCTCAAGGCTGTAGTCGGATCGCTCAGGGCTGTGTTCGGGTCGACCGGGCTGTCATCCATCGTCTATTCATTCGAGAGGCGCCGGGTTCACGGGCGCGTCGGTATTCGAGGTGTCCGGCGGCAGCGGTGCCGAGGCGAGCGGAAACTGCGCCTGAGGCAAGGTGGCGGCGCAGAGCCCTCCGGTCTTGGCCGCGTAGATCTCGGCATGCGACGTTTCGGGAACCTGCGCGGCCATCTGCCGGGGCGCCTGGAGAAAATAGTGACGAGCATCGTCCAGATCACGATGAATCTGGCTGACCAGCGCGTCGAACTCGTCGAATTTGGTTTCGCCGCGTAATTTGGCGCAAGGCACGACGGTGAGGGTCTGACCGTAAAGATCGAGTTCGCGATCCAGCAGGTGCACTTCGAGCATGGGCCGATCGGCACCGACGGTGGGTCGCCAGCCGATATTGGCGGCACCGGCGGCCCATTCACCGTTCGGCAGCCGGGTAGCGCAGGCGAATACGCCACGCAGCGCCATCGGTCGTCTCGTCAGCGGGATGTTGGCCGTGGGCACACCGATGGTACGGCCCAGTTGCCGATCACGGACGACGCGCCCCTGATAGCCATAGGGTCGCCCCAGCATGCGCGCGGCCTGGAAGAAGTTGCCGCTGGCCAGTAGTGTCCGCACCCGCGTGCTGGAGACGCGCTCGTCGTCGAGGGCAAAAGTCCGCGTATGCTCGACGGCAAAGCCGCGCTCGCGCCCGACCGCCTGCAATAGCGTGAAGTCCCCGGCGCGGTCGCAGCCGAACCGAAAGTCGTCGCCGACAACCAGGTGCTCGACCTGCAGGCCGTCGATCAACACGCGCTCGATGAACTGCTGGGCGGTCAGGCTGCGCAAGGCATCGTTGAATGGCAGACACAGAATGCGGTCGGCACCGTGCGCCTTGAGCAGCGCCACCTTGTCGCGCAGCCGGGTCAGCCGCGGCGGCGCCTGATCGCCTGCGAAATATTCCCGCGGCTGGGGCTCGAAGATCACCACCGTGACCGGCAGATCCTGCGCACGGGACAGCGTCTGCAACTGCTCGAGGATGGCCTGATGTCCAAGATGCACGCCATCGAAGTTGCCGATGGTCGCCACGCAGCCACGCGACGTCCGGCCCTGCGAGTCAGGGTTTCCGGGGGGCAAATTGTGCAAGCCTCGGATCAATTCCATGCCGACTCGCCATCCTCAAAGGGTGTCATTATAACCAAAGCGCTCGTCCCATCACCAAAGCGGCCCCGCTCGTGTCAGCCGTGCAGGCGAAAGTCCTTCAACCGAATCCCGCTGAGCGCCAGCCAACCGAAGTAGACGGCGGCGCCGCCAACCACCAGGGCTCCCATCATGCCGGCCCGATGCAGCGCGCTCCAGGTCACCCAGGTATGCCAATCCGGCGAGAACCACCACAGACCGCCACCCATCAGCAGGCAGCCGCCCAGGACCTGCAGTGCATAACGCCCCCAGCCGGGCTGGAAGCGCAACACGCCCTGCCGACGCAGCCCCAGCCCCAGCAGCCCGGCGTTGAGAAATGCCGACAGCGCAGTGGCCAGCGCCAGCCCGGCGTGAGCCAGCGGCACGATGAGAGCCAGATTCATGACCATGTTGGCGAACATGGCCACGATACCGATCTTGACCGGGGTCTTGGTGTCCTGACGGGCAAAATATCCCGGCGCCAGCACCTTGATCAGCATGAACGCCAATAGCCCCAGTGCATAGGCCCGCAGGCTGCGCGCGGCCATGATCACGTCGTGATCGGTCATCGCGCCGTAGTGAAACAGGCTGACCAGCAGCGGCTCGGCCAGAAGAATCAGCGCCAGTGCCGACGGCAACCCGATCAGCAGCACCATCCGCAGCGCCCAGTCGAGCATGCGCGCGAAGTGGTCCCGCGACTGATCGGCGTGGCGCTTGGAGAGCGCCGGCAGAATCACCGTGGCAATCGCGATCCCGAATACCCCCAGCGGGAGTTCCACCAGACGATCGGAATAGTAGAGCCACGAAACGCTACCGGAGACCAGGAACGAGGCCAGTACCGTATCCAGCAACAGATTGATCTGCGACACCGACACCCCGAACAGCGCCGGGGTCATCAAGCGCAGCACGCGTCTGACGCCGGGATGACGGAATCCCACCCGGGGACGTGGCATCAGCCCCAGGCGCACCAGAAAGGGTAGCTGGAACAGCAGCTGCGCCGCGCCGGCGATCAGCACACCCCAGGCCAGGCCCATGGCCGGGTCGCTCATCCAGGGCGTCAGCCAGAGAGCCGCCCCGATCATGCAGACATTGAGCAGTACCGGCGTGAACGCGGGTATCGCGAAACGCTCCCAGGTGTTGAGCACGCTGCCGGCGAACGCCGTCAACGAGATCAGCAGCAGGTACGGGAAGGTCAGCCGCAGCATCTCAGCGGTCAACGCCAGCTTGCCCGGGTCGGACTGGAAGCCGGGCGCGAACAGCCACGCGAGCCAGGGTGCGGCGGCGATGGCCAGCGCCGTGATCAGCGCCAGCACTACGCTTAAGCTGCCGGACACCGCATCGAGCAGCTCGCGGACCTCGGCGCGGGTACGCTGGGTGGCATATTCCGACAGTACCGGTACGAACGCCTGGTTGAACGCCCCCTCGGCGAACAGCCGACGCATGAAATTGGGGATCTTGAACGCCACGAAGAACGCATCGGCCCCGCTGCCGGCACCCAGCAGCGCGGCGATCACCACGTCCCGCGCCAATCCGAGTACGCGTGACAGCAGCGTCATGGTGCTGACCACCATACCGGAGCGCAACAATCCCCGGCGCGAGACAGGAGTCACCGTCTTCGCCGCCATCGCCTCGGTTACCGATTCATTGTCCGCAGGGTCGTCTGCAGGACCGTGCTGTTCGCTCATGACGCGCTGTCGCTCACTCCGGGAATCCGTCATCGCACGCTTCGCCATCCGTGTAGCGGCCACGCAATCGCCGTCTCGAAATCGTCGCCAAGGAGACACCCTCTCGACGCGAGGCCACGGAAGGCAGCCACAAAAAAACCGGCCGAAGCCGGTTTTTCGTCAAGCGCGTCCGGCTCAGGCAGCCAGCGCCTTAATTCGCTTGTTCAAGCGACTCTTGATACGCGCTGCCTTCTTCTTGGACATGGCGTCCTTGTCGGCAATGCGATCGATGACCGGCTGAGCGGCCTTGAACTCGGTGTTCGCCTGCGTCTGATCGCCGGCCTGGATGGCCTTGATCACGCGCTTGATATAGGTACGCACCATGGAACGCTGACTTGCGTTGAGCTTGCGGCGGTCTTCCGCCTGACGTGCGCGCTTGCGCGCCTGTTTGGTATTCGCCACCGTCGACTCCTTGGAGATGTTGACAGTCAATTCTGTAAGTTAAATCACCCAGGCCAGCCTCGAAACCGCTTCAGGCAAACCTGAATGATTCGGCCGAATGTTCAATGGCACCCGAATGTGAAGCGGTTCGGGAACCATTTTCGACTGCCGTTAGCGCAGTCTTCAACGGGCCATGTCTGAGAGGATGCGGGATTCTATCACACGCCCCCGAGGTGATCCAGCGCCAACTGGAGTGCCATCAGGTCAGATCACCACCAGATTGTCACGATGGATCAGCTCCGGCGCTTCCATGTAACCCAGGATTTCCGCAATGCGCTGGCTGGGCTGCCCCGCGATCTGCATGGCATCGACACTCGAATAGTTGATCAGCCCCTTGGCAACCCGCGCGCCCTGCTCGTCGACACAGACCACCATGTCGCCGCGCCGGAAGGTACCCTGCACCCGCTTGACGCCGACCGGCAGCAAGCTGGAGCCCTGCGAGCGCAACACGTTGACCGCGCCGGCATCCAGCGTCAGCGTGCCGCGTACCTGCAGCTGACCGGCAAGCCAGCGCTTGCGGGCGGCCAGCGGGGCATGATCCGGGTGAAGCAGCGTGCCCAGCGATTCACCTTCGAGCAGCCGAGTCAGCACTGACGGCTGACGTCCGCTGGCGATCGCCGTGACCGCCCCGGAGCGCGCCGCCAGCCGCGCCGCGCGCAGCTTGGTCGCCATGCCGCCCCGGCCCAGCGCGCCACCCCCGCCGGCGACCGCATCCAGCAGCGGGTCGTCCGCCTGACCTTCGCCGATCAGCCTGGCAGCGGGATCGTGCCGCGGATCGGCGTCGAACAGACCCTCCTGATCGGTCAGGATCAGCAGCGCATCGGCCTCGAGCAGATTGGCAACGAGCGCGCCCAGGGTATCGTTGTCGCCGAAGCGGATCTCGTCGGTGACCACGGTGTCGTTTTCATTGATCACCGGAATCACGCCGAGCTGAACCAGCGTGCGCAGCGCTGACCGCGCGTTGAGATAGCGCTTGCGATTGGAGAGATCGTCGTGGGTCAGCAGCACCTGGGCACTGCGTAGATGGTGGCGGGCGAAATGCGTTTCGTAGCATTGGGACAGCCCGCTTTGGCCGACGGCGGCGGCGGCCTGCAGCTCGTGCACGGCGGTCGGCCGCGTCTGCCAGCCCAGGCGTACCATGCCCTCGGCGATCGAGCCGGACGACACCAGCACCACCTCGACGCCATGCCGATGCAGCTCGGCCATCTGATCGACCCAGCCGCCGATCGCCGACTCGTCGAGCCCGCGACCATCATTGGTCAGCAAGGCGCTGCCGATCTTGACCACGACCCGCTTCGCGCCTTCGAGCACGCCACGCCCTACCCGCCGATCCGCCGTCATCTTTCTCTCCGCCTGATTGCCGGCCCCGAACCTCCGCCAGCCACGTTGCCGTTACCGCGTGTATTCGATCTCGACATCATGATCGTCGTCATCGTCGTCGAACTCATCGACGATTTCGCCCCGCTTGACGCGCAGGCGGGTCTGGTGCGCCTCCACCCGCTCCACCGACTCGGCCTCCATACGGCGGCGCATGTCGCGCTCACGTTCGGCAGCCTCCTCGTCTTCGTTCTCCAGCTGACGCTGCTCGGTCAGCCAGCGATGTGCCGCCTGAACCAACTCACCGGTGCCGTCGCTTGAGATCGCCGCAACCTGGAACACCGGGCCCTGCCAGCCGAGACGCGAAACGATATCCGCGACCCGCGCCTCGCGATCTTCCGCCGGCAACAGATCGAGCTTGTTGATCACCAGCCAGCGCGGCAGCTCCGAAAGCGTCGGCGAGAACTGCTCCAGCTCCTGAGCGATCGCCTCGACGGCCGCGACAGGGTCTGACTCGTCGAAAGGCGCCGCATCGACCACATGCAGCAGCAGCCGCGTGCGGGTCAAATGCTTGAGAAAGCGCAATCCGAGCCCGGCGCCATCGGAAGCTCCCTCGATCAGGCCGGGCACGTCCGCCATCACGAAATGCTCGTGAGTGCCGATCTTGACCACGCCCAGATTGGGTACCAGCGTGGTGAATGGGTAGTTGGCGACCTTCGGCTTGGCCGCGGAGACCGCGCGAATCAGCGTCGATTTGCCGGCATTGGGCAGCCCCAGCAGGCCGACGTCGGCCATCACCTTCATCTCCAGACGCAACTTGCGTCGCTCGCCTTCGGTCCCCGGCGTGGTTCGCCGCGGCGAGCGGTTGGTCGAAGACTTGAAGTGAATGTTGCCGAGCCCGCGGCGACCACCCTGGGCCACCAGTACCACCTGGCCTTCGGCGGTAACATCGGCGATCACCTCGAGGGTGTCCTCGTCGATCACCGTCGTCCCCACCGGCACCTTGACGTGCAGGTCGTCGCCGGCCCTGCCGCTCATCTGACGACCCTGACCCTGCTGGCCGCTCTGCGCCTTGTAGAAGCGCTGGAACTTGAAGTCGATCAGGGTGTTCAGCGACTCGTCGCCGATCAGGTAGACGTTGCCGCCATGGCCGCCATCGCCACCGTCGGGACCACCCCTGGGCACGTACTTCTCGCGCCGGAAGCTGAGACAGCCATTGCCGCCCCTGCCGGCTTCGACGGTGATCGAGGTTTCATCGACGAACTGCATGTCACTCTCCCGGCGGCGTGCGCCGCGCGCGTGGATGCTGCAAGACACTACCGCAAAAATGAAAAGGCACGACCGGAAAACGAAAAAGCCCCGCCTGGGCGGGGCTTTTCATGCAAGGTTCGTGACGTCTCAGGCGGAGACTACACTCACGAACTTGCGATTCTTCGGGCCTTTCTGCTCGAACTTGATGATGCCGTCACTCAGTGCGAACAGTGTATGGTCCTTGCCGATACCCACACCGGTTCCTGCATGGAACTTGGTGCCACGCTGGCGAACGATGATGTTGCCGGCTGTCGCCTTCTGTCCACCATACAGCTTGACGCCCAGGCGTTTGGATTCGGAATCGCGACCGTTACGCGTACTACCGGCGGCTTTCTTGTGAGCCATGGCGAATACCTCTCTCTGGGGGAATGTTCCGTTTAAACGGAGATTCCGGTGATCTTGACTTCAGTGAACCACTGACGGTGGCCCTGACGCTTCATGTGATGCTTCCGGCGGCGGAACTTGATGATCTGCACTTTATCGCCACGCCCGTGGGAGACGACCTCGGCAGTCACCTTGGCACCACCGATCAACGGTGCGCCGACATTGATATCGTCACCGTCGGCAACCAGCAGAACCTGGTCGAATTCCAGGGTGTCGCCGGTCGGCACTTCCAGCTTCTCGAGCTTCAGTGTCAGACCTTCCTGCACGCGGTATTGCTTACCGCCACTCTTGATAACAGCGTACATAAGATTCTCCAGGCACTCATCGGGGTTGGCGCTCTTTCATCGACCTGCGGCGAGTGGTGCCCCTTTTGGCAACCATCTGACAGGGAGCATGATGAGTTGGGCGGCGGATTATAACGACTCCACCAGCATCCGGCAACCTTTTAGCGCATCATGTCCGCGCCTGGAGCGCGTCTGCGTGGCGGCCGTGCGGTGCGCTTCCGCCCCGCTTCGGTTGACGCACCTGTAGGCGCCACCTAGCATACCCTCACACGTCCTCCTGCGGCCCAAGGCTTTCTTCAGTCCATGGCCGGTTTCGAGCGACCCCACCCGATTCATTGACAAGCCGACCATGCAATCCAACGCTGCATCCATCCATGCATCGGTGGCTGAGGACTTCGCCGCCGTCAATCGCACGATCCTCGATCAACTGACGTCGCGAATCCCGCTGGTCGAAACCATCGGTCAGTACATCATCGAGAGTGGTGGCAAACGGCTGCGCCCGCTGCTGGTGCTGCTCGCCGCGCGCGCGCTCGGCTATCCGCGAGACGGCGACGCCCCCGGTGACAAACATGTCACCCTGGCCACGCTGATCGAGTTCATGCACACCTCCACGCTGCTGCACGACGATGTCGTCGACGAGTCCAGCCGGCGGCGCGGCAAGGCCACTGCCAACGACACCTGGGGCAACGCCCCGTCGGTCCTGGTCGGCGACTTCCTCTATTCGCGCTCGTTCCAGATGATGGTCGAAGTCGGTTCGATGCGAATCATGCAGGTACTTTCCGGAGCCACCTGCGTCATCGCCGAGGGCGAAGTCCAGCAGTTGACCAACATCGGCAACGCCGACATCGAGGAAGCGGACTACTTCGACACCATTCAGGGCAAGACCGCGATGCTGTTCGAAGCAGCTTCCCATAGCGGCGCCATTCTCGCCGGCGCCGACGCCGAGCAGGAGCAGGCGCTGCGACTCTACGGCCGCTATCTGGGTCTCGCCTTCCAGCTGATCGACGACCTGCTCGATTACCAGGGTGATGCCAAGACCATGGGCAAGAACGTGGGCGACGACCTTGCCGAAGGCAAACCGACGCTGCCGTTGATCCATGCCATGCGCCGAGGGTCGCCCGAACAGGCCACCCTGATCCGTCGGGCGATCAGCGACGGTGGTCTGGAGCGGCTGGACGAAGTCCTTGCCATCGTGCGTGATACCGGCGCCCTCGAATACACCCAGCGCCGCGCCGAAGAGATGGCCGAGAAGGCTCGCGCACAGCTGGAGATTCTGGCGCCCAGCACCTATCGCGACAGCATGGAGACGCTGACCCGCGTCGCCGTAGAGCGCGACGTCTGAAAGGCAGTACGATCGGGGTTGCACCGCGTGCGCCGATGCGTATAATTCACCTCCGTCGAGCAAGCCGGACAGACAGCCACTCGACGGATCCATCGGAATATAGCTCAGCTTGGTAGAGCGCTGCCTTCGGGAGGCAGAGGTCGTAGGTTCGAATCCTGCTATTCCGACCAAGAATTTCAAAACGCCCGCTCAGGCTCTGCCTGGCGGGCGTTTTTATTCCTGGAACCGACCAGCACGCGCTTCGCTGCCGGGAAGATCGCCTGTTCGCGATTCGCTCCCCGGACGCACGCCGATGCAACCCGGCAATGCTGACTAGACAACGCAAGCGCCCGTCACACCTAAGATTAATGGCAATCGCCGGTGAAATCTCTAGAGTGAAAAAGAGCCCCCTCAGAAAGCGACTTTAGCAAAAGCCCGTTGAGGACTGCCCATCAGGAGAACGATCATGTTCATGTGGCTTCGTCCCTTCCCCGCCGTCGCGCTCTGCTTCACGCTCGCCATCACGGCACGAGCCCAGGCGCAAGACGACGAACCAGCGCCCCCGCCATGGTCGGCCAAGGCGGTCGCCGCGTCTCAGGCCCACTGTCGCGCCAACATGACTGCCAGCGGCATCGAAGGCCCCAAGGTCGAACGCTATTGCGAGTGCGCCACCGACGCCCTCCAGGCTCGCTTCACGGCGGCCGAGGTTCGCAAGATGCAGCGGGAGTACGATCCAGGCGACAAGGACGACAGCCGCCCACCCGAGCTCGACAAGACGCTCGATCAGTGTTCGCCAGTGCTGGAATCCCAGTAGCGGCTCTGCACCGCAGGGTTCATCGTGGAAGCGAGGCGCCGCAGCGCCAGTCAGACGTCGCCGCGCGCCTCGCGCCGGCGGCGTTGTCGATTACGCCGGTAGCGCCGCACCAGCGCCAGCCACGCCGCGGTCGCCAGCATCGCGGCGAGCGTCACGCCCTGCCACGGCCTGGCGGCATCGCCCATCACCGTCTCCAGCGTCAGGATCAGGATGAAACCCGTCGCCTGACTGGCAATCGCGATACGACGCAGATTGTCCCTCCGCCCTGTTCCTGCCATATCGTCTCCTCGTCACCTGGCCCACGGCCTGCCGGCCAAATCCCGCCGCGCGCCGGCGCAGTGTAACGCCATTGCCGTGGCACGCAGAATCGTTCAGTGCTTAAGGCCGCACGCGGTTTACGCTAGAATGCGTCGCCCATTCGATCCGTTCCCGCAGCGTACACACGACCGAGGCACCATGAGCGACTTCTCTCCCGGCCAGCGTTGGATCAGCGACGGCGAAACCGAGCTCGGGCTTGGCACCATTCTCACTGTCGATGCGCGCGCCGTTACCGTGCTGTTCACCGCCAGCCAGGAAACCCGCACCTACAGCGCGCGTCAGGCCCCGCTGACGCGGGTGGTCTTCGGCCCCGGCGACTGCATCGATACCGCTGACGGCGATCGACTGACCGTCGAGCGCATCGAAGAACGCGACGGCTGCGTGATCTATCACGGCCACACCGACGACACCGCGTCCGTCTCGCTCAGCGAAGCCAAGCTCTCCGACAGCATGCGCTTCCACCAGGCTCAGGATCGACTGCTGACCGGCCAGGTCGACCGCAATGATCGGTTCGAGCTGCGCTACCGCTCGCTGCACCATCATCAGCGCATCGCGCGCAGTCCGGCACTGGGCTTGGCGGGGCCGCGCATCGATCTGATCCCGCACCAGCTCTACATCGCCGATGAAGTCTCCCGCCGCCACGCCCCGCGTGTGCTGCTGGCCGACGAGGTCGGCCTGGGCAAGACCATCGAAGCCGGGCTGATCCTGCATCGTCTGCTGTTGACCGGGCGTGCCAGCCGGGCGCTGATCCTGGTGCCCGCCAGCCTGACGCATCAGTGGCTGATCGAACTGCTGCGACGCTTCTCGCTTTCGGTCACGCTGCTGGACGAAGCCCAGAGCGAAGCGTTCGACGAAGACAATCCATTCGACAGCGGCCAGTGCATTCTCGCCAGCCAGGAGTGGCTCTTCGCCAATCCGCAGCGCCAGCGGCAGGTCGAAAGCGCTCAGTGGGATCTGCTGATCGTCGACGAGGCTCACCACCTCGACTGGTCGCCTCAGGCCGAAGGGCCTGGCTACGCCTGCATCGAACGACTGTCGAAGCGCATCGCGGGCCTGTTGCTGTTGACGGCGACGCCCGAACAGATGGGGCTGGAAAGCCACTTTGCCCGGCTGCGCCTGCTCGACCCCGACCGCTATCACGATCTCGAACGTTTCCGCGAAGAAGAGAGCGGCTACACCGCCGTGGCGGAAGCGGTCGAGGCTCTCGAACGGCTGCCGGGAGAAGCCGCCGATCATGACCGGCTCGGCGCCATACTCGATGACAGCGACAGCCGCGCGCTGCTCGAGACGCTGCTGGATGCCGAGAGCGATGCTGCACAGCAGGACAGCGTCCGGCGCCAACTGCGCGAGCAGTTGCTGGATCGTCACGGCACCGGCCGGGTCATGTTTCGCAACAGCCGGCGGCATGTCGGCGGCTTCCCCGAGCGCCATCTGCATGTCGCGTCGCTGGCGATGCCGGCGGTGTACGCCGACCAGTTCGACGAGTTGCGCCAGGGCAACGACCATTTTGCCGCCCGCCTCACGGCCGCCGATCTGGGCACCCGCGACGCGCGCCTCTATCCCGAGGCGACCTATCGCGCACTTCATGATGCCGCCGTACAGAGCGACACGCCGTGGTGGCGATTCGATCCCCGCGTGGAATGGCTGATCGGCCAGCTCGACACCCTGGGCAGTCGCCAGAAGGTGCTGGTGATCGCCCACTGGCGTCAAACCGCCGTGGATCTGGCCGAGGCCCTACGGGTGCGTGCCGGCATACAGGCCCCGGTCTTCCACGAGGAGATGAGCCTGGTCGAGCGTGATCGCGCCGCCGCCGCCTTTGCTGACGACGACAGCGGCTGCCAGGTGCTGATCTGCTCAGAAATCGGCTCCGAAGGACGCAACTTCCAGTTCTGCCACCATCTGGTGATGTTCGATCTGCCCTGGCATCCCGACCTGCTCGAACAGCGTATCGGCCGGCTCGATCGTATCGGCCAGCTGCACCCCATCGATATCCACGTGCCGGTGATCGAGCGCAGTCCCAGCGCCACGCTGCTGCGCTGGTATCACGACGGCCTGGCCGCCTTCGAAGCGCCGCACGCCGCAGGTGGCGACGTGCTCGAAGCGTTCGGCGATGCGCTGCGCGAAAGTCTTGATGACGACGGTCTTGATGGAAACGGGAGCCTGGATTCCCTGATCGAGGAGACCCGCACCTTCAACGATGCCCGCCTGGCCGAGCGCGAAGCGGGCCGCAATCGCCTGCTGGAATGGAACGCCTGTCGCCCAGAGCGCGCCGACGCGGTGATCAACGCAGTGGTGGAGCAGGATAACGACAGCGCGTTACCCCGCTACGTCGATCAGGCGCTGGACGTCTTCGGCGTCGATAGCCGGGATCTTGGCAACGGTCAGATGCACCTCACCCCCGGTTCGCACATGATCGACAGCCTGCCGGGGCTGGCTCAGGGTGACGAGGGGTTTACCGTGACCTACTCGCGCACCCGGGCGCTGGCGCGTGACGACATTCAGCGCCTCTCCTGGGAGCATCCGCTGGTGACCACCGTGATGGAGCGTATTCTCGACTCGAGTCTCGGCAACACCGCGCTTGCGCTGCTCAAGCATCCCAACATCCCCGGCGGCCGGTTGATGCTCGAGCTGATCTTTCGCACCCACTGCCCGGCGCCCAGGCGGCTGCAGCTGGGGCGCTTCCTGCCGGATACAGGCGTCCGGGTACTGCTCGACGAGAGTGGCGCCAATCTGTCCGACAAGGTCACCTTCAGCGGCCTCTCGCGCAATCTGCAACGGGTCAAGAAAGGCGTTGCGCGGGAGTTGCTGAAATCGCGCCATGACACGTTGCGCGAGCTGCTGAAAAAGGGCGAGCAGGAGGCCCAGCGGGAGCTGCCGACGTTGATCGAACGCGCGCAACAGGAGATGCGGGAGGCACTCGACCTGGAACTGTCGCGACTCAAAGCACTGGCACGGCACAATGGCGCCATCCGGGACGACGAACTTCAGGCGCTCAACGACGAACGCCAGGCGCTCGACGTCGCCATCGAGGGCGCCTCGCTGCGCCTCGACGCAGTCCGGGTGATCGTCACCGTCGACAAGGATGCCCGCTAGACGGCTCCATCGCCGCGGTTTCCATTGCCTCCGCGCGCGGGCACGGGGGCGCGAGAGCACTCATCGCGAGACGATGGCGGCCAGTGCCTCGTCCAGCGTCGGGTAGCGGAAGGTGAAGCCGGCTTCCTGCAGGCGTCTGGGACGCATGCAGGCGCCGGTCAAGAGCAGACGGGACATCTCGCCCAGTCCGAGTTTCAGCACGGGTGCGGGGACGCACAGCACCGCCGGGCGATGCAGATGACGCCCCATGGCGCGGGTGAATTCGGCGTTGGTCACCGGGTTGGGCGCCGAGCCATTGAAGGCGCCGCTGAGGGTCGCCTCCTCGAGCAGAAACTCGATCGCGCCAATCAGATCCTCCCGGTGGATCCAGGGCATGTACTGACGCCCGTCCCCCAGCCGTCCGCCAAGCCCCAGCTTGAATGCCGGCATCATCTTGGCCAGCGTTCCCCCTCCCGCATCCAGCACCAGGCCGGTACGCAGGCACGCCACCCTCACCCCGAACGCCTCGGCCTTGAGCGCCTCCGTTTCCCAGGCCTGACACAGCCGATGGGCGAACTCGTCGTGCGGTGGCGTTTCCTCCGTCACGTCGCGCTCGCCCTGATCGCCGTAATAGCCCATGGCCGAACCGGAGACGAGCACTCGCGGCGCCTGGCCCCGCTGCGCCAGCTGTTCACAGAGCGCCACGACATCGCGCGTGGCGTGGCGGCGTGATTCGACCAGTCGGGTCTTCTGAGGATCGCTCCAGCGTCGGTCGGCGATCGGTTCGCCAGCGAGATTGACGATGGCGTCCGGGAGGGACGACACGAAATCCGTGGCATCGTCACCGATGCGCACGCTCTGCGGCAGCTGCTGGCGTGCGCGTTCCGGATCACGAGAGATCACCATGACCTCATGACCCGCCGCCAGGGCCCGCTCGATCAGTCGACGCCCGACGAAGCCCGTACCGCCCGTGACCAATAAACGCATGATGGATGCTCCCAGTTATACCAATGCGGTCATACCAATATTGTACAATTCGTTGAGTCTAGCAGGCCGTCGCGTGGCCGCTCGGCGTTCTCTGTGCCGTTCACCGCCGGATGGCCAGGCGACGATCCGAACCCACGACACGGGCGCATCTCGCGTGACCTGACAGGAGGCAGCATGCCACAGCCCGCCATGGTCCTGTTGACCCATGGTCAGAGCGATGTCGCTGGCGTGCCCCCTCGAGATGCTGGAGCGTAGCGGCAGCCACGGGTCGACAAGCCCGTCGTCCTCATGGCGTTGATCGGACCGCCGCTGGAAACCGGCGTGGCCGGGCTCGCCGCGCGGGGCGTTACCCGGATCGAGATACTGCCACTGTTTCTCGCGTCGGGGCGGCAACGGCGGAAAGGCTGGCGGGCCAGCTCGAAGAGACTGCCCGACACCATCCGCTCATCCTGCCACCGCTGAATTCGGTCGGCAGCATCCGGCCTTGGTCGTGCCCTCGCGGATATCGTCGAATTGCGGGCACAGGACCGATAACTGGCGCTGTTGCATTGCATGAAGATTGTACAAAGCGCTTGAACCGTACAACATATTCACCCATCCTTGGGTAATCGAGACGGTAGCATTCGTCTCGTCACGACTCGTCGAAGTCATCGACTCCGTGGCGACCGTTGCTGGATCTACCTGACGTCGGCAAATCATGAAGGCACTATTTCACGACGTAACATACCTTCAAGTCGTAACACTGCCGGCTGCGATAGACGAACGCGACCGATGCCCCAGCCACTCCGCCACACGCAGCGATGACTCGCAACATTGACATGAACCATCTCATTCGACGAGACGGCGCACGCAGAGACCTCGCAGGAGGATTTGCATGACTTACAAGGCCATGGATTCCAGTGCCGCGCCGCTCTATCCGATTCGTGAAGTATCGCGACTCACTGGAGTCAATTCCGTCACACTGCGTGCCTGGGAGCGCCGCTACGGCCTGATTCGCCCCCAGCGCACGCCGAAAGGTCACCGCCTCTACGGCCGTGACGATATCGAACGCGTCGAGCGCATCCTGCAGTGGCTCAACCGGGGCGTTCCGGTAAGCCAGGTGCGCGAACTCATCGATCAGCCGGAAACCGTCGAGACGCCTGCGCCGCAGATGGGCGACTGGGCCAGCCAGCGCCAGCATCTGATTCAGGCAGTGGAGGCTTTCGACTCCGGGCGACTGGAAGTGCTGTTCAACCAGAGTCTGGCGCTGTATCCGGTCAGTCTCTGCATCGCCGAGCTCTGGCAGCCGGTCATTTCGCAGCTGGAAGAGCGCTGGGGCGACCAGTTCGGCGCAACGCTTCAACGACGACTGCTGGAATCGTTTCTGCGCACCCGTATCGGGACTCGCATCTACCATGCCAATCAGTTGAGCAACGCCGGTGAGGTGCTGGTCGCTCGGCTGCCGGAAGACAGCAGTGGCTTCTGGGCGATGCTGATGGGACTGGCCGCTTCGGCCGCCGGCTACCGGGTACATTTGATGGATGGCGAGCTGCCATTGAGCGAGTTTCCACTGGCCGTCGAACGACTCGGCGTCACGGCGCTGCTGCTCGCCAGTGGTCATGCCGAGCGTAGCGACGTCATTCGCCGCCAGCTTCCCCGCCTTGCCGAACAGTCCAGGGCGCCGGTATGCCTGGTCGGCCCCATTGCCCGCATTCGCGTCGGCGATTTCGAGAACACCGCTGTCGCCGTGCTGGGTGAGGACATGAGCCAGGCATTGAGCCGATTGCGCGCGATGCTCGATGCCGACGGCTGAATCCGGTCTGCGGAGACGGGACCCGGCGTTCGCATCATTGGTCGAGACAACCGATCGGCAACCGGTTGCGGATTAGCGCGATGAACACCACGCGACGCAGGGACGCGTCGCTCACTTACCGGCAAGGGATGTGCCCATGTCCTCCGTGCAACTGGTCTGGTTTCGCAACGACCTGAGAACGCTCGATCATTCCGCGTTGAGCGCAGCGGCCGCCAAAGGTCCGGTCGTCGGCATCCATCTCGCCTGCAGGCGTCAGTGGCGCAGCCACGACCATGGCGCCAACAAGATCTCGTTTCTGCATCGTGGGGTCGTCGCTCTGCAGAAAGAGTTGGCCGCGCTCGACATTCCCCTGCTCTATGCGGATATCCACGATTTCGCCGCGGCTCCGAAGGCACTACTCGATGCTGCCCGACGCTGCGATGCCGAAGCGCTGCACTTCAACCGCGAGTACCCGCTGGATGAGCGCGTGCGCGACGAGAAAGTCGCCGACGCCTTCGAGCAGGCTGGGATATCGTCATTCAGCTACGCCGACCACATCGCTTTCGAACCGGGCGAGCTGCTGACGGGGCAGGATGAGTACTACAAGGTTTTCACTCCCTTTGCCAAAGCGTGGCATCAGCGTATCGATGCCGATCAGCTGGCATTGCGTGATACCCCCCGACGTCAGACTCGGCTGGATATCGCCAGCGACCCGATTCCCGAGCTTCCCGAACCGGATCGCTCTGACATTGTCTCTACGTCATCCTCCCGCGTCGAGGACGAGCCCTGGCCAGCAGGTCAGGAAGCCGCCGCCGACCGGCTATCCCATTTTCTGCAGCAGCGTGCCCGCCGTTACGACAACGACCGCGACTTTCCCGCCGTTGCCGGCACCAGCGAGCTTTCCGCCTATCTCTCGGCCGGGATGATCTCGTACCGCCAGTGCCTGCAAGCGGTGATGGCCAACAATGGCGGTCATCTCGCCGATGGTGATGCCGGCCTGGCAAGCTGGACCAACGAACTGGTCTGGCGCGAGTTCTATCAGCACATCGCGGTGGGTTTTCCCCGGGTCTGTCGGCGCCGCCCGTTCAAGCTCGAGACCGAGAAGCTGAACTGGCGCTACAGTGACAAGGATTTCGAGGCCTGGTGCGAGGGGCGCACCGGCTATCCGCTCGTCGATGCCGCCATGCGCCAGCTGGTCGCCACCGGCTGGATGCACAACCGCCTGCGGATGGTGACGGCCATGTTCCTGAGCAAGCACCTGCTCCTCGACTGGCGGCGCGGCGAATCCTTCTTCATGCAGCAGCTGGTCGACGGGGATTTCGCCTCCAACAACGGCGGCTGGCAGTGGGCGGCGTCGACCGGCACCGATGCGGCTCCCTACTTCCGGATCTTCAATCCGACCACCCAATCCCAGCGTTTCGACCCGGACGCTCGATTCATCGCCCGCTGGCTGCCGGAGCTGGCCGATCTGCCGGCCAAGCATCGCCATCAACCCAGTCCGGAACAGCGCCATCAAACAGGTTATCCGGCTCCGATCGTCGATCATCGACGCGCCAGAGAGCGGGCCCTCGAGGCATTCAAGAACCTGAGCTGACAAGCTCCCTTGCCATCGTCATCGGCGACGACCCAGGAGGTCATGGTGATCACGCCCGAAACTCCGAGTACCGAGTCCGTCACGCACTTCTGCGCCCTGTTCCAGCCGTTGACGGCCGATGGCCTGCCGGCACTGGCGGAGTGCTACAGCGACGACGTCGATTTCACCGATCCTCTTCATCACCATGTCGGCCGTGATGATCTCATGGCCTACTACGCCAAGCTGATGGAGGGCGTGCAACATTGTCATTTCGATTTTCATACGCGCCAATCGGTCGATGACACCAGTTTTCTGACCTGGACCATGCAACTGGCGCATCCAAGGTTGCGTGACGGACGTAACGTTACCGTGGCCGGCTGTTCTCATCTGCAGTGGCGGGGGCAACGCGTCTGCCGTCACCGGGATTATTTCGATGTCGGAGCGATGCTGTACGAACATTTGCCGGTGATGGGCTGGATGGTCAGGGGCGTCAAGAAGCGCCTGTAGTGGTCATCAGCGCTAGCGGATCGTGATTTTCAAGCAAACGAGGAAGGGTCATGGCGAGTCTATCGGGAACCCGGCGCATCTGGCTGACGGGTGCGACGTCGGGAATCGGTGAGGCGCTGGCCAAACGTCTGCTGGCCGAAGGTCACCGGGTGGCATTGACCGCACGCGGAGAAGAGGCGCTACAAGCGCTGGCCTCCGGCTACGACAACGCGCTGGTGGTACCGGCCGATCTCACCGATCGCGACGCCACGCGCCGCGCCGGCAACGCCATCGACAACGCCTTTGGCGGTCTCGACATCGCCCTGCTCAACGCCGGCACCTGCGAATATCTGGATGTTCGCCAGTTTGATGTCGAGCTGGTCGAACGGGTGTTCTCGACCAATTTCCGGGGAACGCTCCACGCCATCGAGGCAGCGCTGCCGCTGCTGCGCCAGGCGAAAGGCGGAGATCGTCGTCCTTTGTTGGCCGGCGTATCGAGCGCGGCCGCCTATCTGCCCTTGCCACGTGCAGAGGCTTACGGCGCTTCCAAGGCCGCCATCTCGCATTTTCTGGAGTCGCTGCGGCTCGATCTCGCGGCGGAGGCGATCGATGTCAGCGTGATTCATCCGGGTTTCGTCAAGACGCCGCTGACGGCGCGCAACGATTTCTCGATGCCGATGCAGATCGATGCCGACCAGGCTGCCGATTACATCATCGACGGTCTCGAGCGACGCCGGCTCGACATTCACTTCCCGAAACGTTTCACCTTCCTGATCAAGGCACTGGGGATTCTTCCGCCGACGCTTCGCCTCCGTCTCGGCCTGCGGGTCGCCAACCGGGATCGCGCCGGAGCATCGTCATGACGCCCCCCGCCCAGCGGATTGCCGTGATCGGCGGCGGCATCGCCGGCATGACCGCCGCGCACTACCTTTCCCGTCGGCACCAGGTCACACTGTTCGAGGCCGACTCACGCCTGGGCGGCCATACCGCAACGATCGATGTCGACACGGGTGCGGAACGGCAGTCGATCGACACCGGATTCATCGTCTACAACGATCGCACCTATCCGCATTTCGAGAATCTGATGGCCTCGCTGGGGGTGGCCGGCCAGGACACCGAGATGAGCTTTTCGGTTCACGAGACAGGTCGCGACTTCGAATACAATGGCCACACGCTGACCAGTCTGTTCGCCCAGCGCCGCAACCTGCTACGCCCGCGCTTCCATCGCCTGCTCAGCGACATCGTTCGCTTCAACCGGCGCGCAACTCGCGATCATCGGTCCGGCAGCCTGCCCGCGTCGCTGTCGCTGGGCGACTATCTGGCCAGCGGCGGCTACGGCGAAGATTTCCATCGCCGTTACCTTCTGCCCATGGGTGGCGCGATCTGGTCCGCCAGCGAGGCGGGCATGCGCGACTTTCCGGCTCGGTTCTTCGTGCGCTTCTTTCATCATCACGGCCTGCTGTCGCTGAACGATCGCCCGCAATGGCGCACGATAAAGGGGGGATCCCGGGCGTACATCGATCCCCTCGTCGCGCCCTACCGCGAACACGTACATCTCGATACGCCGGTGACGGCGCTGCACCGCGACGACGAAGGCGTGACGCTCGCAACCGCTGTCGGCGAACGGCGCTTCGATCAGGTGGTGTTGGCCTGCCACAGCGATCAGGCCCTGCGTATTCTCGGTGCCCAGGCCAGCGATACCGAGCGGGCGGTCCTGAGCGCCATCGGTTACCGTCGCAACCGTGTCGTGCTGCACACCGACACCGGCATGCTTCCCCGACGGCGGCGCGCGTGGGCCAGCTGGAACTATCGTCTCGACGGCCGTGATGCCGAGGCCTGCGTGCCCGTCACCTACAACATGAACATCCTCCAGCAACTGAAAAGCGACACCACCTTCTGTGTAACGCTCAACGATGATGCCAGCATCGATCCCGCTCGGGTGCTGGGCCGGTTCGAATATGCACACCCCCAGTTCACCTTCGAGGCGCAGCAGGCGCAGGCTCGCCATCGCGATATTTCCAGCGCGTCCCGGCGCACGCATTTCTGCGGTGCCTACTGGCGCAACGGATTTCACGAAGATGGCGTCTGGAGTGCGCTGCGCGTGGTCGAAGCGATCGATGGGAGCCCTGCGCAGCCATCTTCGACCCAATCAGCGGCTCCGGCCGGGCATCAGGTCGAACCGGCATGAGCGACCCCTGCTTTCACAGCCGGCTCGCCGTGGGGCGTTTGCGTCACCGCCGTTTTCTGCCTCGCTGGCACGCTTTCGATTACCGCGTGTGGATGCTGTGGCTCGATCTCGATGAGCTGCCGGCGCTACTGGCCCGGACCCCGGGGTTCGGCACCCGTCGCGGGGCACCGGCACGCTTTCGCCGCGAGGATTATCTGGCGCCCCACGAGCTGCCGCTGGCCGATGCCGTCCGCGCCCGTCTGACGACGGAGCTGGGTAGCGCGCCGACCGGCCCGGTTCGCATGCTGAGCCAGATCCGCCTGTTCGGCGTGCTGTTCAACCCGTTGACGCTGTATTACGCCTACGACGTGCACGGCAGGCTGCGGGCCGTCCTTGCCGAGGTCACCAATACCCCATGGCGCGAGCGCCAGGTCTACGCCTGCCGGGTCGATCCCGAGCGTCATTCGCACCGGGCCGAGTTCGACAAGCGCCTGCATGTTTCGCCCTTCAACCCGATGGAGATGCGTTATTACTGGCGTTTCAATACGCCGCGTTCCGCCTCATCGCATTGCCCGTCGTCGCATTGCCCGTCGTCGCATTGCCCGTCGTCGCATTCCGCCAAGTCGAACGGGCGCCTGATGATGCACATGGAGACGTGGCACGAAGAAGCGCGCCACTTCGACGCCACGCTGACATTGACGCTGAAGCCGGCGACCCGCACCGCCCTGGTGGCAGAGTTGATCAAGCATCCCGGCATGACGCTCAAGACCCTCATCACCATCCACTGGCAAGCGCTCAGGCTATGGCTCAAGCGCACGCCGATTCACGATCACCCCGGACGGGAGACGCCTTCGTCATGACCACCGCCCGCTCTTCCACCGCCGACCGCACCCCGGAAGCCCCGCGACTGTCGCGCTGGTTGCGCCCACGCCTGCTCAAGGCGCTCGATGCGCTGCAAGGCGGCCATCTGACATTGCGCGAAGGGGACGAGGTTCTCGAGCTGGGACAGCCGACGCCGAATACGCCACCGATCCACGTCGAGGTCACCATCCACGATGCCGATCTCTGGCGCCGCTTCGCTTTCGGCGGCACCGTGGGCGTCGCCGAGGCGTACATGGACGGAGCCTGGGAAGTCGACGATCTGGTCGGGCTGATTCGCCTGTTCGCGCGCAACGTCGAACGGGTCAACGATCGGATGGAGAACGGCACCGCCCGCTTCAGTCGCTGGGCGCTGGCCGCCCTCTATACGCTACAGCGCAACACCGCGCGGCGTTCGAAACGCCACATCGCCGCGCACTACGATCTGGGCAACGAGCTGTTTGCCACGTTTCTGGATCGCCAGCACTGGATGTATTCGAGCGCGGTGTTTCCCCACGCCGAGGCCACGCTGGAGGAGGCGTCGACACACAAGCTCGATATCATTCTCGACAAGCTCGCGCTGGAACCGCATCACCACTTGCTGGAGATCGGCACCGGCTGGGGAGGGCTGGCGATTCATGCGGCGAGGACTCGGGGTTGTCGCGTCACCACCACGACCATCTCCGAAGAACAGCACGCCTACACCGCGGCCCGCGTGCGAGAAGCCGGTCTCCAGGGCCGCATCACGCTGCTCAAGGACGACTACCGGGACCTCGAAGGCCGCTTCGATCGGCTCGTCTCGGTCGAGATGGTCGAAGCGGTCGGCCACCAATATCTGGGCACTTACCTGAGCTGTATCGACCGCCTGCTGACCCCCGACGGCCTGGCGCTACTGCAGTGCATCACCATTCGCGACCAGCGCTTCGAGGCGGCCAAGCGCGAAATGGATTTCATCAAGCGCCACATCTTTCCCGGCGGCTTTCTGCCTTCTCACACCGCACTGCTCTCGGGGCTGAGTCGTCATACTCAGCTCAATCTGATCGATCTCGACGAGATCGGCCTCCACTACGCGCGTACATTGCACGAGTGGCGATTGCGCTTCGAAGCGAGTCTCGAGCAGGTACGCGAGCTGGGTTACGACGAGCGTTTCATCCGCATGTGGCGCTACTACCTATGCTACTGCGAGGGGGCGTTCCTGGAACGGGCGATCGGCACCTGCCACCTGCTGCTGGCCAAACCGGAGGCCCGACGCGCCCCTTTGACCGGCGGCGTTTAGCGCTCGCGAATCATGCCGCCATCCAACAGCCGCCTGGCATTAATCGCCAATGCTCTGATGTTTCAAGGGGGCTGGTTCGCGTGTGTACTGGGCGGTTCCGGATGGGCCAGCGTCGTCATGCCGCTGATTCTTTGGGCACACTGGCATTGGCTCGCCCGAGCCGGCGAGTGGCGGTGGTGGCTTGGGTTCGCAATGACCGGCGTCATCGTCGATGGCGGGCTGATGATCGCAGGAGGGATCGAGATCGAACACGGCTCCCCATTCTGGCTCTGGGCGCTGTGGCCACTATTCGCCACGACGCTGCATCACTGTCTGGCTTGGCTTTGGTCACACCGCGCCCTGGCGGTGGCCTGCGGCATTATCGGCGGGCCGATGAGCTATCTTTCCGGCGCGGCGCTCGCCGGTGTCAATATCCAGCCTTGGGCCATCGCTGTCGAAGCCATGGTCTGGGCCATCATCTGCAGTGGAGTCGCGTGGCGCCTGGGCGGTTCCCCCCAGTCGCAGCCCGGCGGGCAGAATCAGGAATAAACGTTTGCCACGGCCTGTCGCAGCCGATTTTCCACTTCCCCGGCTGGCTGGGGTCGGGCATAGAGATAGCCCTGTACGTGGCGGCATCCTCTGGCCAGCAGGAAATCCCGCTGCTCGGCGGTCTCCACGCCCTCGGCGATCACATCCAGATTCAGACCATGGGCCATCGCCAGCACCGCCGAGGTGATCGCCGCATCGGCATGGTCGTGCGGCAGGGCGCGGATGAACTCACGATCGAGCTTCAGCTTGTCGACCGGCAGTCGCTTGAGATAGGCCATCGACGAATAGCCGGTACCGAAATCATCGATCGCGATCTGCAGCCCTTCCCGCCGCAGCGCCTCCAGCCGCCGCGAAATGTCGCCGGCGCGCTCGTCGAGCAGTACCGATTCGGTCAGTTCCAGGCCGAGCAGTCGAGCCGGCACCCGATACTGCTTCAAGGTCGAGATCAGATGCGACTCCAGGTCGCCCTGGATCAGCTGCAGCGCCGAGAGGTTGACCCAGACGGGCAGCACGTCGAGACCCTGTCCCCGCCAGGTCGCGAGCTGCGCCACGGCCTGGTCGATGACCCAGTTTCCCAGAACCGGCATCAATCCGTGGCGCTCCGCCAGCGGAATGAACTCGCTGGGCAGGATCAGACCATGGTCGGGATGATGCCAGCGCAGCAGCGCCTCCATGCCGACCATTTCGCCATCGTCGAGACGATGCTGGGTCTGATAGTAGAGTTCCAGCTGGGAGCCCTGAGCCAGAGCCTGGCGCAGTTCGTTGAGAATGGTCAGTTGGCGGTCGCCTTCGACTTCCAGCGAGGGGCGAAAACGTCGATCGTGGTTGCGACCGTGACGTTTGGCGCTGTAGAGCGCGGATTCGAGCCGCTGGAACAGCACGTTGGGATCGGCCCCGTCTTCCGGCGCCCGACAGCTGCCGATGGTCAATCCCAGATGCAACGAACTCTCGTCGATCTCGAACGGTTCGCTGAGATGCTGGCGCAGAGTGGCGATCCACTTGTCATGATCGTCGAACGTCGTGGTGCGAATGACCATGAATTCGTCGCCGCCCAGCCGCCCGACGATACCGCCAGCCACCTGGGCGGCCAGGCGCTGACCGAAACGTGCCAGTAGCCGGTCTCCACTATCGACACCGAGACTGTCGTTGACCGTCTTGAACGCATCGATATCGATCAGCGCCAGGTCCAGTCCCTCGCCGGCACGCAGATGACGCAAACGCGACGCCAGCAGATCATGCAGCCGCCGCCGATTGGGCAGCCCGGTGAGCGGATCCTCGAAACCGATACGACGCAGATCCTGCTCCCGTGACTTGTGCCGGGTGATATCGGTGAACAGGCCGACATAATGGGATACCCGTCCCTTGTGGTCATGACACGCCTGAACCCGCAGCCACTGGGGATACTGATCACCGTGCTTGCGCTCGTTCCAGATCTCGCCTTCCCAGCGCCCGGTGGTTTTCAGGGTCTGCCAGTAGCGATCGTAGAACGCCTTGTCGTGACGACCTGAAGAGAGGGCGGAAGGATCGAGGCCGCGGATCTCCTCGAGCGTATAGCCGGTGATCTGGGTAAAGGCGGGATTGACGATCACGATTCGATTGGCGGCGTTGGTGATCATCACGCCATCCTGGGACAGTTCGAGGGCCTGCTCGCCGAGGCGACGCCGCTGATGCTCGAGCCGGATCTGGCGCCAGCCATCGACCATGCCAATAGCGATGACCACCAGCGCCGCCAGTCGCAAGCTCAGCAACGGCAGCACGCTAGCGCCAGCGAGTGCCGCCAGCGCCAACCAGACCAGCGGTCGATTCAGCGTAAAGAAAGGCCACATAGATCGTCTTTTATCGTCGTTATCATTTGCCTGGCGGCCGTTGCAAAGACCCCGTTCCCTTTTTGCATCATGCCCCGCCGGTATTCGCCAGAGCAAGCGTCGCGCGGATCATTGCGCGGCAGATCGCACACGACTAGGCTTTGGCCGACGTGCATTCAGTGCTCGCAGCCATTAGACTGGCCGCGCCTTGGAGACGACAAGGCAAACTCTTTTTCGATTCTCGGAACCATCCAGTGACCAGACAGCACTCTTTCAGCCAAGACGATCTGCTGAAATGCAGCCGGGGGGAACTGTTCGGCCCCGGAAACGCCCAGCTTCCCGCGCCCAACATGCTGATGCTCGATCGCATCACGCGGATCAACGAGGACGGCGGCAAGTATCACAAGGGCGAGATCATCGCCGAGCTGGATATCCATCCCGACCTGTGGTTCTTCCAGTGCCACTTCCCCGGTGACCCGGTCATGCCCGGCTGCCTCGGCCTGGATGCCATGTGGCAGCTGGTCGGCTTTCATCTTGGCTGGCTGGGTAACCCCGGCCGAGGCCGCGCCCTGGGGTGTGGCGAGGTCAAGTTCTCCGGACAGATCCTGCCCAGCGCCGGCCAGGTTTCGTATCATATCGAGATCAAGCGCGTGATCACTCGACGCCTGGTACTGGGTATCGCCGACGGCACGCTGTCGGTAGATGGCCAGGATATCTACGAGGCCAAGGACTTGCGCGTCGGTCTATTTACCAATACTGAGAAATTCTGAGCGGGAGGCTTCCATGAAACGAGTGGTAGTCACCGGCCTGGGTATTGTTTCCTGCCTGGGCAATGATGCCCGGCAGGTGCTCGATGCTCTGCGCCAGGGGCGCTCCGGCATTCGCTTCAAGCCGGAATATGCCGAACTCGGCTTTCGCAGCCACGTGGCCGGTGCCGTCGATATCGATATCGAATCGCTGGTCGATCGCAAGCAGCTTCGCTTCATGGGCGATGCGGCGGCCTATGCCTACATCGCCATGCAGCAGGCGATCGAGGATGCCGGGCTCGAAGCCAGCGATATCTCCAATCCGCGTACCGGACTGATTGCAGGTTCGGGTGGCGCGTCCAGCGCCAATCAGGTCGAAGCCGCCGATGTGATGCGTGAAAAAGGTCTGCGCCGCGTCGGGCCTTACCGAGTGACCCGAACCATGGGGAGCACGGTCTCGGCGTGTCTGGCAACGCCGTTCAAGATCAAGGGTGTCAACTACTCCATCTCTTCCGCCTGCGCCACTTCGGCTCACTGCATCGGCAGTGCCGTCGAGCAGATCCAGCTCGGCAAGCAGGACGTGGTCTTCGCCGGTGGCGGCGAGGAGGAGCACTGGACGCTGTCGTGTCTGTTCGATGCCATGGGCGCACTGACCACCCACTACAACGACACGCCGGAAAAGGCCTCGCGCCCTTACGACGTGGATCGCGACGGCTTCATCATTGCCGGCGGCGGCGGGATGCTGGTGGTGGAAGAACTCGAACATGCCAAGGCTCGCGGTGCCAGGATCTATGCCGAGATCACCGGCTACGGCGCCACTTCCGACGGTCATGACATGGTGGCCCCCTCCGGCGAAGGGGCGGCGCGCTGCATGCGTCAGGCGCTCGCGGGTCTCGACGGCAAGGTCGACTACGTCAATACCCACGGCACTTCGACGCCGGTGGGCGACGTGGCCGAGCTCAAGGCGATTCGCGAAGTGTTCGGCGACAGCACGCCGGCGATGAGCTCGACCAAATCGCTGACCGGCCACTCGCTGGGCGCAACCGGCGTGCAGGAGGCGATCTACTCGCTGTTGATGATGCAGAACCGTTTCATCTGCGCGTCGGCCAATATCGACACGCTCGACGAGCAGGCCGACGGTTTCGATATCGTTCGCCAGCGACGCGACGATGTCGACATCAAGCGAGTGCTTTCCAACAGCTTCGGCTTCGGTGGCACCAATGCCTGCCTGGTGCTGGATCGCTTCGAAAGCTGATCGCCGACATCATCGCTGCCAATGCAAAAGGCGCCCCGCGGGGCGCCTTTTTTGGCTCGTTCTAAGTGAGGTCCAGCTGCCGGAGAATGGGGTCAGGACGGCAGCTCTGCCGGCGGCGCCCTTTCCGGCAGCGGTGGACGCGGCACTTCGGAAATCTCGTCCAGCGTGCGCTCGATCCAGGCTTCCATCTCGGCCATCACGTCTTCGGGCCGGCGCCCGACGGTGGCGATCGGTTCTCCCACCACCACGTTGAGCACGCCCGGCTGCTTGATCCAGTGGCGTCCCCAGCGCTCGCCGGCATTATGGGCGACTGGCAGCACCGGCACTCCCGTGCGACACGCGATCACCGCACCGCTCTTGTTGAAGCGGCGACGCTCTCCCGGCGGCACCCGGGTACCCTCGGGGAAGATCAGCACCGACAGCCCTTTTTCCAGCCGCTGCCTGCCATGGGAAAGCACCTGGCGCATGGCCGCCGATGGCTTCGAGCGATCCAGCGGGATCGGTTTGAGCAGACGCACGCCCCAGCCGAACAGAGGAATGGTGAGCAGCTCCTTCTTGAGCACGGTACAGATCGGCGTCTTGAGCAATTGCAGGTAGACGGTCTCCCACTCGCTCTGGTGATTGGCCAGTACCACGCAGGGCCCGTCGGGCACCCGTTCGCGTCCCTCCACGCGATAGCGAATGCCGCAGGTCAGCGACAGCCAGGTGACGATGAATCGGTTATGGCAGTTGAACAACCGAAATCGCGCGCGTACCGGCAGCATCAGGCCAAGAGGTAGCATCACCAGGCCGGAGACCAGGATCGCCAGAAAATAGCCGATATAGAAGATCACACTACGAAAGACTTTCATGCGCGGGCCGCTTCTCCTCTGCTGCTGTCTCGGCTGCCATTGTCGGCCTCATCGTGATCGGGATAGTGCTGCTGACACCAGGCGTCCAGCATCAGTCCCAGCTCCAGCCGCCAGGACTTCTGATGGATCCCGAAGACATCGAGTAGCCGTCGGCAGTCGAGCACCCGCCGCAGCGGCGTATCATGATGCTGGTTGAGCGCCTGTAACTCCCCAAGCGCCGGTGATGCGCCCACGCCCTCGAGGCGGGTCGCCAGCTGAGTCCGGACGACCGAGCAGAAGGTGAAGACGCTGACCGGCTCCGTGCCGCAGAGATGGTAGGTGCCCCAGGCGCCGGCACCACTGTCGAGCTGCAGCAGCATGCCCGTGATGGCACGCGCGGCGGCCATGACCGACGTCGGGCAGAGCACCAGATCCTGAGTCGCTCGCACCGACTCGCCGCGCACCAGCGACTCGATCAACTCACTCAGCCAGGCATCCTCACCCTCGAGACCGAACAGCGGCCCCAGACGCAATATGAGGTGTCGAGGATGGTGGCGCACCCGCTGGCCGACCTCGACCAGACGGCGCATTGCCGCGTCCCGCGGTTGCGGCAGAACGGTCTCGTCGATAGGGCTTTCCGCACCATCTTCGTAGAGCGTATCCGATACGCCCCAGACCAGCGGGATCCCGAGTGTCTGGCACGCCTCGAGCAACGCTTCGACCCGATCGGCATGACGATAGACCGCCGCCGGCTCGCAGTGGCCGGGATCCGCCAGAGGCGGCACGATCACGGCATCCGGTGCTATCTCGGTCAGCACGCCGACGTCCACCACGGCGGGCGCCGGCAGGTACGCGATATCACCACGCTGCACCGCGGTGCCCCGCAGCGCCAGATTCAGGCAGTGCTCCGCTTGCAACACCAGACACTTCACGATGGCACCTCGACACGCCTCATCGCCTTGGAATCCTTACTCGTTTGGAAAACCATATTCCCATCGTCGACACCGGCACTATGATAACCAAGGCAGTGACAACGGAAGCACTGAACACCTCGGAATCGATCATGACCGAGATCGATACCGGTAAAATATCGACTGCCACCTAGCCAATCATGGAGACCATCATGCACAAGGACGTCACCGTCATCTGGAACGTCGGCGCCGAACTCGGCGAGGGCCCCATCTGGTCCGACAGCCTCGATGCCCTGCTGTTCGTCGATATTCGCCAAGCCAGAATTCACGCCTACTTTCCCGATGGCGGCGAACGCCAGAGCTGGGATCTCGACGAGGCCTGCTGCTGGCTGCTGCCCCGCGAGGGCGGCGGCTTCGTCGCCGGCCTGCTGTCCGGCGTGGTCGAACTCGACCTCGATGCCGATGGGCCTCGCATCGGCAAACGTCTGACGCCGATCGAGTGGCTGCCCGCCGGCGACCGCCTCAACGACGCCAACAGCGATACCCACGGTCGGCTGTGGTTCGGCTCCATGGACAATGACGAGGCCGAGGTCCGCGGCCACCTGTTTCGTCTCGATAGCCGTGGCCTGGTCGAGATGGACAGCGAGTACCACGTCACCAACGGGCCCGCCATCAGCCCTGACGGTGCCACACTTTATCATAATGACAGCGCGCGCCAGATCGTGTTCGCGTTCGATCTCGACGACCGGGGCGAATTGTCGAACCGACGCCAACACATCCGGCTCGCGCCCGGTGCCGGCTATCCGGACGGGATGACCTGCGACCGCGAGGGCGGCCTGTGGATCGCCCTTTGGGACGGCGGGCGCATCGCCCGCTACCACGCCGACGGCTCGCTCGATCGCGAGATCGCGCTACCCGTCTCCCGGCCCACCTCGTGCATCTTCGCCGGCGAGGCGCTGGATCGCCTGTTCGTCACATCGGCTGCCACCGGCTGCCCCGACGAGCCCATGGCCGGTGCGCTGTTCGAAATCGAGGTCGATATCGGCGGCATCGCGACCACCCCCGTGATCATGCCCAACGATTCGTCTCTGTAACCCGGCACAGCGACGAGCTCGACCGGCAGGATCAGGAGTCGACCGAAAGCATCGGGATCACCCGGCCCTGGGTAGCGCCAGCACGCGCCGATAGAAGCCGAGGCAGACGGCGACGAATGCCACCAGCCCCAGCCACCGGGCGGTACTGGCGAAGTCGTCGCCGACCAGCGCCAGCGGCGCCGGCGCCCCGCTCATGCCGATGACGCCGGCCAGCAGCACGCCGACCAGGCTCTCGCCAACGATCAATCCTGAAGCGAGCAGCACGCCGCGCTGGCGAGGCTGCGCCGAGGCACGCTCGACGTCCTCGCCCCGCGCCAGCGCGCGGGCCCGCAGCCGACGGTCGATCAACCAGCCCAGCACGGCGCCGATCACCAGCGGCATGTTGATGCTCGGCGGCAGATAGATACCGATCCCCACGGCCAGCACCGGCAGGCGTGCGGTGCCGCCGCGTTTGCGCAACCCTTCGTCGACGGCGATCAATGCAGCACCGATCGCCAGCCCGATGATGATCATCGTCCACTCGAGATCGTGGGAGAACACCCCCCGCACGATGGCCGTCATCAGCGATGCCTGCGGCGCCGCCAGCGCCTGGGCAGGATCCATGCCATCCCGCGGCATCGCCCCGACGAACCCGTAGGCGTTGTAGAGCAGCGACAGCACCGGCGGAATCACCATCGCCCCGACCAGGCAGCCGATGATCAACGCCACCTGCTGGCGCCAGGGCGTGGCCCCGACCAGATACCCCGTCTTGAGATCCTGCAGATTGTCGTTGGAGATCGCCGCCACGGCGAGAATGACGGAGGTCACGAACAGCGCCAGCGCCGTGGGCAGCATCCGCGCGACGCCGGGATCCAGCGCATCGAAGGCATCGCTGATGGCGGTGAAGCCGAGCAGCAACAGCGATACCAGAATCACCGCGACGATACCGATTCCCGAGATCGGGCTGCTCGACGACCCCACCAACCCGGCCATGTAGCCGCAGGCAGCGGCGATCAGAAAGCCGAACACGCCGGCGAATACCACGCTACCCAGCGTCAACGTCCAGAATGCCCCGCCGGCCAGCTGCGGCGCGGCCTCATGCAGGAAGATCGCGAATACTCCGGTCAGCAACAGCAGTAGTACGCCAGTCAGCGCCAGAATGATGCCTGCCGGCAGATCACGCTCGGTGCGCGGCTGATCTCGGAAGACCCCCTGATCCCCCCGCACCGCGCCGAACGAGGTGCGCATGCCGACCAGCATCGGCTTGAACAGCGTCGCCAGAGTCCATACCGCGGCGATACCGATGGTACCGGCACCGATGAATCGCACCTTGTCGGACCATAACGCCATGCCGGCATCGGCCAGCGACTGCCCCGGCCCCAGCGGCGTGATGCTGGTCAACCACGGGACCGCAACGCCCCAGGCGATCAGGGTACCGATCAGCATCGCCATGCCGCCGACGATACCGACCAGATAGCCCGCGCCGACCAGCGCCAGCGAAAACCCGGTGGAGAGCTGAAACGCCGCGCGCCCCGCCGAGAACCAGACGCTGACACTGTCCGCCAGCACTCGCAGGCCACCGCTGGCGATCGAAAACGCCGCGGCGACGATACCGCCCAGCAGAATCTCCCGGGCACCCGGTTCACCGGCAGACTTGTCGTCATTATTGCGCGAATCGTCCAGCTTGGCCGCACCCGACGTTTCCGGCGCCGATGAATCGCGGCTGCCGACTTCGAGGATCTCGGCGGCGGCAATCCCTTCCGGATAAGGAAGATCGCTCTGCACCACCATTACCCGGCGCAGCGGAATCGTGTAGAGCACCCCGAGAATGCCGCCGATCGCGCAGATTGCCGTGGTCTGCCAGAAAGGGAAACCCTGCCAGTAGCCGATCATCAATAGCCCCGGCAACACGAAGATGATGGCAGAGAGCGTTCCGGCCGCCGAGGCCTGGGTCTGAACCATGTTGTTCTCGAGCTTGTTGGCACCGGCCACACGCCGCAGAACGGCCATCGAAATGACGGCGGCCGGAATCGCTGAGGCAAAGGTCAGCCCGACCTTGAGACCCAGATAGACATTGGAGGCGGTGAACAACAGCGTAATGAGCGCACCGAGAATGACGCCCCGCAGCGTCAGCTCGGGGAGGCGGGCCTCATCGGGAATACGTTGTGGCATGGAGAGACTCTTGACGTGAGGGGCCGACGGAAAAGCAGTGCGCCTTCGCCGATGAGGGCGAAGGCGCAGTCACAGCGCACCCCATTAGCAGTACGCGCAAATCATTAGATGACTATCGAGAGCGGTATTCTAGAACCCCCCGCCTTCCGCGTCGAGGCCATCATATCGATGCCGTGCCTGACGGCAGGGCGCCTCAAACCTCCTCATGCCTCGCCGCCCCGATGATATTGCCTTTCGCGTCGTGTTCGAGCGTCACGCTGCGGGCGCGTTGCAGCTCGGCGACCTGAGCCGAGTTCACGCCAAAGGAAAGCGCCAGTTTTTCAGGCGTCACCGGGGAAGCCGGCTGTCGACGGTCGGCATGTCGGAAGCGGCGATAGTTGTAGAACGCCCAGACCAGCAGCGCGGCACCGGCCAGCACGATGGTGGCCGCGTAGATCGCCAGCGACGCCCAGGCATGACCATGATTGTCGATGACATAGGTGTCGAATCGGTGCACGCCGAAGATCCAGCTGCCGATCGTGGCCAGCGGCAGAAGCAGGCAGAGCCACAGCATCCAGCCGATGCCTGCCACCAGCGCGAAGACGCTTCGCTGGCGACGCGACTGCAGGTCGGGACGATGGATGATTCGAGGCAGCCTGACGGCGCCCCGCTGTCTGTGGAGGTCATGAGGAAACTCTTGCATGGCGATACGTCCTGTCAGGGTTGAATGCCGCGATCCGGACTTTTCCAGCGCGCCCGCTGGCGGCGTGAGGCCAGCAGCGTCTTGGGCACGGCAACGACGGCGGTCAAGGTCGACAGCACCCAATACAGCAGCGGGTACCAGATGACCCAGAAATAGTGGCGTAGAAATCCCGCACGTTCGTAGCGCTGGTCGATGCTCAGGCTGACCAGAAACTGGATCAGGCAGGTGGCACCCAGCAGCAGCCCGTTCCACTGCGGCAACAGCGTGGCGACCTGCCAGCGCGGCGGCAGCGGCATGAACCATCCGATGCAGAACAGGGCGGCAATGGCGAGCATCACGTATGCCCATATCAGGCTGGTGAGGTACTCGAGCGCGACGCCCCAGAAGCGACGCTGGCGCCACGCGAGCAGACGTCTGCCATAGCGCAGCATCACCTCTACCCCGCCCTGGGCCCAGCGCAGCCTCTGCTGCCACAGCCCTTTCAAGGTTTCCGGCATATAGATGTAGCAGAGCGCTTCGGGCTCGAAGCGAATATCCCAATGGTTGATCTGGAGGCGCCAGGAGACGTCGATATCCTCGGTCACCATGTCGGAACGCCAGTAACCGATGCTATCCAGCGCCGCGCGATTGAAGCCCGTGATTACCCCGGAGACGGTGAAGATACGACCGTAGGTCCGCTGCGCCCGCTTGATCAGGCCGATGATAGAGGAGAACTCGCCTACCTGGATTTTGCCCAGTAGCGTCGAGCGATTGAGAATGCGCGGATTGCCGGTCACCGCGCCGACGCGCGGCCCGCCGGTGAGATGCTGCATCATCCAGTAGACGGCAAACGGGTGAAGCAGCGCATCGCCGTCGATGCACACGAGATAGTCCGAGGGCGCCGCCAGCGCGCCGGCACGCAGCGCCACCGCCTTGCCCTGGTTGGTCGCGAAATGAATCACGCGCAGGCGTTCATGCTGCTCGGCCAGACGGTCGAGGATCGCCCCGGTGTCATCATGGCTGCCGTCGTTGACCGCGATGACATCGAAATGCGGATAGCGGGTAGCCAACGCATAGCGGATCGTCTGCTCGACCTGATCCGCCTCGTCGAAGCAGGGAATGATGATGCTGGCATGGGGCGCATCGGAGCCTAGCGTTTCCAGTCGCGGGGTCATGTCTCTGCCACGCTCGCGGCGCAGATAGAACCACAGCCCACCGGTAATCCACATCCAGGCCATGAAGATCGGATAGTAGAACGCGAAGCCGAACATCACGTCCCGCCAGTCGATGGCCACGATCCAGGCTTCGATATCGGCGATCATGGCTGACTCCGGAGAGGGGAAGTTGAGTAGGGAAATTCGTTGAGGCTCATGCCCTCGAATGTCGGCTGAAACGCCGGTTTGCCGGTGATGAAGTCATCCGGGTAATAAGCGAGATTCAATCCGCCGCGGCGCACGAGCTGCTGCATCCAGCCCTGGAAGCGTTGCGGTTCGATCCAGCGCTCACGCGCCCAGTCGTATGCCTGCAATTCGAACACCGTCTTGTCGAGCCCGTCGGGATAGCGCATCACCTGATCGATCAGCGCATTCAACCACTGGCTGGCCGTCTCGCCGTCACGCGTCATGTCCGCCTGATCGAGATACGGCATCGCCATCAGCGCCACTTCGTCGTAACTCTCGAGGAACGGCCCCAACGCTTGGGCGAAACGCGACTCGGCATCGGGATCGAGCACCACTCGCGGGTAGATATTGCGCGCCACTCGGAAGCGATGGCTCAGATTGACGTATTCACGGGCACCGGCGACCGCCTGGCGACTGAAGTCGATCAGCGCTCGGGTCTTGTCGCGAGCGCTCAAGCCACAGTCGATCAGCACCTGCTGAGTGCCGGGCCACCGCGCTTCGGGGGTGCAGGCCTGTGCGTCCTCGTCGGCCGCCAGGTAGGCATCGTCGTGAATCAAGATGCCGTTGATGCCCGATGTGTTGCGGGCCAGATCGGCATAGATCCCGCGAACGATCGACAGCGTAGCGGGGCGAAACGGGCTCAGCCGGCGATAATCGCGATCGGCGGCCTGACTGTCGCCGTCGGCGCCATGCGCTCTCACCGCCAGCCGCTGCTGGCGTTCTTCATCCGGCAGATCGAAGGCGAGCAGCGGCAACCAGGCGTAGACCTCGACGCCGGCTCGGGTCTTCAGCTGCCAGGCGACGCGGTTGAACAGATCGGCACGCATCGGTAGCGAGTGGTTGGGGAAGTAGAGCGACGAGGCCGTGCCGTCGCCATCCGGATCGGCGAAGGCCTGCAGGTAGACCGTGCGCACTTGCAGGGCCTGGACTCGATCCAGCAAGGCGCTGAGATTGGCATTGACCTGATCGGGGTCCGGGTCGTAGAGATAGTCGAGATCCACCTGAACGGCGCGCTGTATCCGCTTGGGCGGCGCGACCGCCTGGGCGATCTGGGACTCGATGGCGACCGGATCGGGATCGTCCATGACCAGAAACCGGCCGAAATCGGGTCCGCTCGATGGCGTCGACAGGCGCTGATCGCCAAGGCTGAAGGTAAATCGGTAGCCCGCCTTCCTCGCGATCGCCTCGGTGACGGCATTGGTAGCGCCGTAAGGCCAGACCAGCGTTCGCGGTCGAATGCCGGTGTGTTCCTCGATGATATCGGCACTGCGAACCAGATCGTCATGCACTCGCCGTCGATAGTCGGCATCGCTCTCGTATTCGCCGCTCGACGCATCGTACTGCCGCGTCAGCGCCGCAGGCTCGACGTTACCCTGCGGGTTGGCCGAAATGCCGCGGTGAAGATCGTCGGTATGCGACGCCACTTCCACCAGCCCGGACGCCTGCATCTCGCGCACCTGCCGCCAGTCGACGAAGCCGGCACTTCCTCGCCCGCGACCGTTGTAACGCACCTCGTTGTCGGTCTCGTCGCCGCCATCACCGCGGATGACGGCGCCCTCGTCGAGCGGCGAGGTCACCGGATCGGTATCGGCCGCGGCCACGGTATCGCCGCGACTGACACGCTCGATCCAGCCGGTCTCCACTGCGAACAGCGCCGGGTAGTCGAATGCCAGCAGCAGCGGAAAGGCTCGGGTGTAGAAGCTTTCCAGCCCATCATCGAAGCTCAGCAGAACCGCATTGTGCGGCAGTACTCGCTCGCCGTTACGAGCCGCCTGGATATCGTCCAGCGACACCGGATGCCAATCGTTGACCGCGAGCCAGTCGAACAGCGATGCCAGCCGCTCGGTGCTGACGGCGTAGGGGTCGTGATCCACGGCGGGCTGCGCATCGTCGCGGACGTCGTGGAATGCCAGCGTCACGAATTGGCCGGCCGGAATCTGCAGTGTGGCTATCTTCGACGACGCCTCGCCCAGGCCACGGATCTGCATAGCGGTCGCTGTCCCGGCCGAAGCGCCGGTCGATCCGACGGCCGGTACTTCGGTAGCGGCGCCGGCCTGCGCCGGTGCCGGCGGAATCGAGCCTGCCGCCAGCGTCACTGCCAGCAGGGATCGGGTGCAGGTCGACCGCATCCGCTGACTCATCATAGCGCCCATCACAGCACCCCCTCGAAACCGAACTGGCCCAGCCAACGCCGCTCGCGCTCGCCCTCGTAATCGTGTTGTCCCCAGCCGACGCCATAATGGATCGACCAGGTTCGGGTCAGTTGCCAGGTGTGACCGTAAGTGACGTCGTAACCCGCTGCGCTGCCGTAGCCGCGCTCCCATTCGGAGGCTGCGCCCAACGTCAGATTCTGGGTGAAGGCGTGGTTGTAACGGCGCCAGGTCAGCCAGTCGTGCTCGAGAGCCAACCCCATCGAACGGGTATCCTCGGGGTTGTAGTAATCCGCCTCGGATTGGCTGTTGTGCTCGGCGGAGAGCGAGCCGATCAGTCGCGTCTGATGATGGGCACTGGCCTGAATGCGCTGGGTCAGATCGGCCGCGGCGTCGCTTCGCAGGTTGCCGTCGCTGATATCCAGCGCTCCCAGTGTCAGCGTGGCTTCACGCGACTCGTTCTGACGCCAGGTCAACTGCGCCTGATAGAGCCGCCCATCCAGATCATCGCGCTCCGCACGCAATGGTGTTTCGGGGGACTGGGTCTGGGTTCGCAGCTGG
Source organism: Salinicola sp. CPA57 (assembly GCF_003206035.1). NCBI lineage: Bacteria > Pseudomonadati > Pseudomonadota > Gammaproteobacteria > Oceanospirillales > Halomonadaceae > Salinicola > Salinicola sp. CPA57. The sequence goes on along the minus strand of NZ_PZJR01000018.1, from coordinate 39,530 downwards.
TACTGCCAGCGATCATCGAGCCACTGCGACCAGCCGAGTTCGAGCCCAAGACCGTGGCTGAAATGCTCTCCGCTCAGCCCCGCCCACCAGTGACGACGCAGCCATTGGCGCTCCACGCCGACCCCCTCGCGGTCGTGACGCTCGGTACCCTCGTCGTAGTCGCCCCAGCGGTATGACTGCTCGACGTAAGCGCGATAGCCACCCTCGCTCCATGGGGAGTTCAGCCGAAGCTGGTACTCACCATCCTGGCTGCCGTTGACGGCATTGCCACCGTGGGATCGGCCGAAGCTGCCCTGCCCCTCGAGGGAGAAATGCTGGCGGTCCTGCCACTCGAGGCGGTTACGCCGAATCGCGCTATCGGTCGGAAACTGCGCCGCCAGTGGCTCGATGGTGTGTTGCCAGCGCGGGAAGTTCTCGAGGTCCTGAGCATTTTCGGCAATGTTCAGCCGGGTGGCCTGATCGCCGGGGGCGTAGGCAGCCGCCAGCTCAGCGGTTGCCTGGGCCTGTTCATACCAACCTCTCGAACGCTGGGCGGTAGCCAGACCATCGATTACGTCGGTGTTGCGCGGCGCCTGACGATAGAGCCCTCTGGCCTGCTCGAGAGCCGCTGCCTCGTGATGACGGTAATTGGCATCGAGCACTCGCAGACGGTCGACTTCGCTACGCTCCCAGTTCGGCACCGGCGATGCCGTCGCATTCGGGCGCGAGCGCCAGATCGGTGTGTCGATGTTCATCTGCGCCAGCACTTCGCCCGCGGCGGCGTAGTTCTCGCTCTCGATCAGCGCGTAGTAGTAACCGGTGCGCACGGACAGCGGCGCTTGAGGATTGGCATCGATCGCGTCGCGGTAGAGTCTTGCCGCGACCTCCGGCTGGCGACGCGCCAGATAGGCATCGCCAACGGCACCCTTGGCATAGCTCGGAACGACAATCGAGTCACGCTGCAAGGCACGGTAGTCTGCAATCACGGCGTCGAAGCGATTCAGTTGGCGCAGCACGATCAGGCGGTCGACACGAGTGCGCTGGCGAGCTTCGCTTGCGGCGGGGAAGCGTTCGAGATTGGCATTCAGCGTCTCGAGCGACTTGACCAACTCGAGATTGCTCGTCGCATAGCGATGTCGTCGCTCGAGACGGGCCTGCTCCTGCGTGCCATCGCGAATCGCCGAAGTCGCCACGTCGGCGTGGAAGCGCTCCTGCGTGGCCTGCGGCCAATCGGGCCGATACTGCTCACGCAGCTGATCGGCGCGGCGATGCGCGCCCAGATTGGCCAGGCTGGAAATCCGGGTCTGAATGGCCTGCGGGTTGTCCGGTGCGTACGCCAGCACCCGCTGGGCGAGGCGCAGTGCCGTCGCCGGGTGCCCCTGCTGCCGCTGGCGCTCCGCGATACCGGCCAGATCATCGGCATTGGGTTGCCCCCTGGGACCGGGACGAACGTCGTTACCGTAGGCTGATGCCGGCGCGTCGATCGCCGGCAGGCGACCGCCCGGAAAGCGTTCGGCGGCCTGAGCCGAAGGCGTCAATAGTGACAGGAGACCAAGTGCGAGCGGCGCAAGAGAATAAAAAGCGCTGTCGCGGACACGGCCAGAATCGCCACGAGAGACCGTCGAAAGGTCAAGACCTTCGACAGCTCGCGCGGCTCGACCGCGGAAGCAGGATGTTCGCATTACAGGATTGAACCACCGTTATTTCCGTTAAGACTCTGATACGAGAGCACTCAAATCCCTGAGTGTGGTGCAGACAAGCGAGGTCAACTTAGAGACAAATGGGGTTTCTTACAAATTAGTAAACAATCATATATTTATGTATTTCGAACGCCTCGGCCAGATCCCGGAAACGACGACGCCCCGCGTCGCGGGGCGCCGAGGTGACGGCCGACGAGTGGGTCGGCCGCACGGCTTCTCTCAAACGTTTTTTCAGATGACCGCTAGAACGGGATTTCGTCGTCGAAATCGTCGAAGCTACCCGGATTGGGCGCGCCGTAATTGGGGTTCTGGTTGGGCTGCGGCGCCGGCTGACCCTGCTGCGGTGGGCGCTGTCCCTGAGCCGGGCGCTGCTGGGGCGGCTGTTGCGGCTGCGCGTTGCCACCCTGCTGCGGTGACGACTGATCGTAGCCGCCCTGGTCATATCCGCCCTGGGCCGCTCCACCATACTGACCCTGGGGCTGGTAGTCACCGCCCTGGCCACCGCCACGGGAATCCAGCATCTGCATGTCGTTACCGACGATTTCGGTCGAGTAGCGATCCTGACCGTCCTGGCCCTGCCATTTACGGGTCTGGAGGCGGCCTTCGATGTAGATTCGCGAGCCTTTCTTCACGTACTGCTGGGCGATTTCCGCCAGCTTGTTGAACAGCACCACACTGTGCCATTCCGTGCGCTCCTGGCGCTGGCCGCTCTGACGGTCGGTCCAGCTATCGGTGGTGGCGATGCGCAGGTTGCACACCGGATTTCCCGAAGGCAGGAAGCGAACTTCCGGATCCTGTCCCAGGTTGCCGATCAGGATGACTTTGTTTACACCTCGGGCCATCGTTGTCTCCTCGCATTCCTGCGTTGCGACGCGTTCACGCGTCGGTTCGTTGCCATTGATTACCTGCGATACTGGCCAGCGCCTCGACATCCAGGTGCTGGCGGTCGACCTTGAGATAGGCCACCTGCTCTTCGGGCACGACCATGACGTCCTCGACACCGGTCACCGAGGCAAAGCGCTCGAGTAGTGTATCGAGCCTGTCCATGGATTGCTCGTCGAGTGCAATGATCTCGCTGGAGAGGTGGCGGGGTGCCGGCATTTTCCAGACCACGGCCAGCCAGACCGCACCGACCGCCGCCGCCCCCAGAAAGACACTTTGCACACCGAAGCCTTGCGACAGTGCGCCACCCAGCGTACCGCCGAGAAAGGCGCCAAAGAACTGACTGGTCGAATAGACGCCCATGGCAGTGCCCTTGGCACCGGCCGGGGCCAATTTGCTGATCATCGAGGGTAACGTTGCCTCCAGAAGATTGAAGACCACGAAAAAGCCCCAAAGTAGAGTAACCAGCGTCACCCGATCCGTGGCGAGTTCGCCGAAACCGAGCAGAATCAGCGTCATTGCCGCGACGGCACCGACGAAGATGGGCTTCATCTGGCGATACTTCTCGGCCACGATGACCAGCGGAATCATGCCGAGGAAGGCCAGCGCCATCACCGGCAGGTATACCCAGCCGTGGTCTGCCGGCGCGAACCCCAGGGCCTCGAGCCGAAACGGCAGCGCCGTGAAGCAGGCGGTCAGGATCAGATGCAGCGCGAAGATCGAGAAGTCCAGCCGTAACAGATCGCTCTGGCCGAGCGTCGCCCGCAGCTGGCGGCGATCGATGCCGACATCGCGATGCGACATGCGCCGCGGCGCCTTCGGCACCAGCTTCCATAAAATCAGCAATCCGCAGGCGGCCAGCGCCGCCGTGAACCAGAATACCCCGGCGAGCCCGCCGATGTCCGCTATCAGCGGCCCGGCGACCATGGCCACTGCAAACGCCACGCCGATGGAGAGCCCAATGGTAGCCATCGCCGCGGTGCGGATCTCTTCACGCGTCTGATCCGCCAGCAGGGCCATGATGGCACCGGCAACGGCACCGCTTCCCTGCAGGCAGCGGCCGATGATGATGCCGGTGATGGAGGTGGCATTGGCGGCGACGATACTGCCGATGATGAACAGGACGATGCCGCCGCCAATGACCGCCTTGCGGCCGATGCGGTCAGATAACAGCCCGAAGGGAATTTGCAGGAGCGCCTGGGTCAGGCCGTAGCCGCCCAGCGCCATGCCGACCAGCAAGGGCGTCGCACCATCGAGATGATCGGCATACAGCGCCAGCACCGGCAGGACCATGAACAGGCCCAGCATGCGCGAGGCATAGAGACTGGCCAGCCCGACGATGGCACGTCGTTCGGTAACGAGAAAACGAGAAGTCATGGAGGTCACAACGTTGGGTGAACTCGGTCAGCACCGAGGATGGTTCGGAATGAGCGACGCATTTTACCGCTCGCCTTCCACTAGTGAAAGCAGCCGGCTTTGCCGGGCATTTGATCCGCGACCTATAATGGTCGTTTCCCGCGTCGCAGCATGAGGTAGTCATGGACAGCATTCTGGTCAGGGGCGCACGAACCCATAACCTGAAGAACATTGATGTCGAACTGCCGCGCGACAAGTTGATCGTGGTAACCGGTCTATCCGGTTCGGGTAAGTCTTCACTCGCATTCGACACGCTTTACGCCGAAGGACAGCGACGTTACGTCGAGTCCCTGTCGACCTACGCCCGCCAGTTCCTGTCGATGATGGAAAAGCCTGACGTCGATCACATCGAAGGACTGTCGCCGGCCATCTCCATCGAGCAGAAATCGACATCGCACAATCCGCGCTCCACCGTGGGCACGATCACCGAGATCTACGACTACCTGCGCCTGCTTTTCGCCCGCGCCGGTACGCCGCGATGCCCGGATCACGATGAGGAACTGGAAGCCCAGACGGTCTCGCAGATGGTCGATCAGGTCCTGAGCTTGCCCGAAGGCAGCCGGCTGATGCTGCTGGCGCCGGTGATCAAGGGCCGCAAGGGCGAGCACCAGCAGCTGATCAGCGAGCTGCGGGCCCAGGGGTTCGTACGCGCGGTGATCGACGGTCATACCGTCGAGCTCGACGATGTGCCGGACCTCGACAAGAAGCGCAAGCACGACATCAGCGTGGTGGTCGATCGAATCAAGGTGCGATCCGATCTCCAGCAGCGCCTGGCGGAATCCTTCGAGACCGCCCTCAACCTGGCCGACGGCACCGCGATCATCCATTTCATGGATGGCGAACGGGAAGATCTGGCATTCTCGTCGCGCTTCGCCTGCCCCATCTGTGGCTATTCGCTCGCCGAGCTGGAGCCGCGGCTGTTCTCGTTCAACAACCCGGCCGGCGCCTGCCCGACCTGCGATGGCCTCGGCGTGCGTCAGTTCTTCGATCCGGACAAACTGATCAGCCATCCCGAACTCTCGCTGGCCGAGGGCGCGATCAAGGGTTGGGACCGGCGCAGCATCTACTACTTCAGCCAACTGCAGGCGGTCGCCGAACACTACCGATTCACCCTGGATACGCCCTGGAACGAGCTCGCCCGCCACGAGCGTGATCTGGTGCTCAACGGCAGCGGCAAGGACGAGGTCGCGTTCAGCTACGTCAACGACCGGGGCCGCAAGGTCACCCGCGAGCACCCGTTCGAAGGCGTGCTGCCCAATCTGGAACGGCGCTATCGTGAGACCGAATCGTCCATGGTGCGCGATGATCTCTCCAAGTACCTGGCCGTTCGCCCCTGTCCGACCTGCGACGGTGCCCGCCTCAAGCGGGAGGCGCGCCATGTCTTCGTCGACGGCAACAATCTTCCGACGCTGACCCAGATGCCGGTGGGTGAAGCCTGGAAGTATTTTGGCCAGGTGACGCTGCCCGGCCGCAAGGGCGAGATCGCGGTCAAGATCGTCCACGAGATTCACGCGCGCCTGGAGTTTCTGGTCAATGTCGGCCTCGACTACCTGACCCTGGAGCGCAGTGCCGATACGCTTTCCGGCGGCGAGGCCCAGCGCATCCGCCTGGCCAGCCAGATCGGTGCCGGCCTGGTCGGGGTGATGTACATTCTCGACGAACCCTCCATCGGCCTCCACCAGCGCGACAACGATCGTCTGCTGCGCACGCTGATCCGGCTGCGCGATCTGGGCAACACGGTCATCGTGGTCGAGCACGACGAAGACGCGATTCGTGCCGCCGACCACGTGCTGGATATCGGTCCCGGCGCCGGCGTTCACGGCGGCCAGATCGTCGCCCAGGGCACACCGCACGATATCGAGACGTCGCCGGACTCGCTGACCGGACAATATCTCTCCGGAAAACGCTGCATCGAGGTGCCGCCCTATCGAATACCGGTCAATCCGGAAAAGCAGCTGCATCTGCGCGGTGCCAGCGGCAACAACCTGCAGGATGTGGATCTGGCACTGCCGTTGGGGCTGTTCGTCTGCGTGACCGGCGTTTCCGGATCCGGCAAGTCCACCCTGATCAACTCGACGCTGATGCCGATCGCCGCGCGTGAGCTCAACCGTGCCACGACGCTCACCGCAGCGCCGTATCGCAGCATCGAGGGCCTCGAGCAGCTCGACAAGATCATCGACATCGATCAGAGCCCCATCGGGCGCACGCCACGCTCCAACCCTGCCACCTACACCGGCATCTTCACTCCGATCCGCGAGCTGTTCTCGGGGACCCAGGAAGCCCGTGCACGCGGCTACAAGCCGGGACGTTTCAGCTTCAACGTCAAGGGCGGTCGCTGCGAGGCGTGTCAGGGCGAGGGCATGATCAAGGTGGAGATGCACTTCCTGCCGGATATCTATGTCCCCTGTGACGTCTGCAAAGGCAAGCGCTACAACCGCGAGACGCTGGAGATTCACTACAAGGGCAAGAGCATCCACGAAGTGCTCGAGATGACCATCGAAGAAGCGCTGGCGTTCTTCAGCCCGGTGCCGGCGATTGCACGCCGTCTACAGACGCTGATGGATGTCGGGCTCTCCTACGTGCGTCTCGGCCAGAGCGCGACGACGCTCTCCGGCGGCGAGGCGCAACGCGTCAAGCTCGCCCGCGAGCTGGCCAAACGCGATACCGGCCAGACGCTCTATATCCTCGATGAGCCGACGACGGGTCTACACTTCGAGGATATCCGCCAGCTGCTTGGAGTGCTGCACCGCCTGCGCGATCACGGCAACACGGTGGTGGTGATCGAACACAACCTGGACGTGATCAAGACTGCCGACTGGGTCATCGATCTCGGCCCTGAAGGCGGCTCCGGCGGTGGACGTATCATCGCGGAGGGCACGCCGGAACAGGTAGCCACACTCGAACACTCCCACACAGGCCATTTCCTGGCCCCACTGCTGCCAGCGCCCAAGGCCCGCAAGGCCAAGCGCGCCTGAAGCCCCTACGCCGGCATGCTGCGTTGACGAGAGGGCGACACCCGCTCGTCAATGCAGCACCATGCCGTCGATGACCGCCCTTGATCGTCAGATCCCGAAATATCAGGCAAAAGAAAACCGGCTACCCANNTGGGTAGCCGGTTTTTGTCGTGCCGGAAGCGTGGGACTTATTCGTCGCCAGCGGCTTCTTCAACGACCGGACGATCGACCAGCTCGATGTAAGCCATCGGGGCGTTGTCGCCAGTACGGAAACCGCACTTCAGCACACGGACGTAACCGCCCGGGCGAGTGGCGTAACGCGGGCCAAGCTCGTTGAAGAGCTTGCCGACAGCTTCTTTGGAGCGGGTGCGGCTGAACGCCAGACGGCGGTTTGCCACGCTATCCTGCTTGGCCAAAGTGATCAGCGGCTCGATATGACGACGCAGCTCCTTGGCTTTGGGCAGGGTAGTCTTGATCACTTCATGCTCGACCAGCGAGATGCACATGTTCTTGAACATGGCGTGCCGATGCGAGCTGGTCCGATTCAGATGACGACCACTCTTACGATGACGCATGATTGCTATTCCTTACCAAACTGGTGATTCGAGTCGGCACGCTGGTTTCGACGCTAGGGCGACGACACCGAAGACGGAGTCCCGGCGTCACCTTCCTCAGGCGGAAGCCTTGTCGTCTTTCAAACTCGCCGGCGGCCAGTTATCCAACCGCATACCGAGTGAAAGACCGCGCGAAGCCAACACGTCCTTGATCTCGTTCAAGGACTTCTTGCCAAGGTTCGGCGTCTTGAGCAGCTCGACTTCCGTGCGCTGAATCAAATCGCCAATGTAGTAAATATTCTCGGCCTTCAAGCAGTTGGCACTGCGAACCGTGAGTTCGAGATCATCCACGGGGCGCAGAAGAATCGGATCGATCTGATCTTCTTCCTCTTCGGTTTCCTGCTCTCTGTCAGCTTCGAGGTCGACGAAGGCGGCCAGCTGTTCCTGAAGAATGGTCGCACTGCGGCGAATCGCTTCTTCGGGATCCAGAGTACCGTCAGTTTCGAGATCGATGACCAGCTTATCGAGGTCGGTGCGCTGTTCGACACGTGCAGCCTCTACCGCATACGACACGCGGCGTACGGGGCTGAATGTCGCGTCCAGCTGCAGACGACCGATGGCACGGGATTCGTCCTCGTCGGAGAGTCGCGCATCCGCTGGCTCGTAACCACGACCCCGAACGATCTTCAGCTGCATTTTCAGCTCGCTGCCGTCGTTGAGGTGAGCGATCACGTGCTCCGGATTGACGATCTCGACGTCATGACCGACGGCGATATCACCCGCAGTCATTACACCGGGGCCCTGCTTGTTCAGGGTCAGGACGGCTTCGTCGCGGCCGTGCATCCTGATGGCCACGTCCTTGAGATTCAGAAGAATCTCGATGACGTCTTCCTGAACACCCTCGATGGCGCTGTACTCATGCAGTACGCCTTCGATTTCCGCTTCGACCACGGCACAGCCGGGCATCGAAGAGAGCAGGATGCGACGCAGCGCATTCCCCAGGGTATGGCCGAAACCACGTTCGAAGGGTTCCAGCACGATCTTTGCGTGATGTGCACTGACCTCTTCGACCTTGATGTCGCGGGGACGGAGAAACTCTGTCACTGAACGCTGCATATGAACACCTTCCCAGGCTGCCAAACGAAATTCGGTACCCAATGCTGGAATCGGGCCACACGGAGCGGCCCGATATCAGACTTACTTGGAGTACAGCTCGACGATCAGGTTTTCGTTGATGTCGGCAGACAGGTCACCGCGTTCCGGGACAGCCTTGAAAGTGCCTTCCATCTTCTTCGAATCGATGTCGATCCACGTCACGTCGCCGCGGTTGGCAGCGATGGACAGGGCCTGCTGGATACGGGCCTGGTTCTTGGCCTTCTCGCGAACAGACACGACGTCGCCCGGACGCACCTGATAGGACGCCACGTTGACGGTACGGCCATTGACCATAATCGCCTTGTGGCTGACCAACTGGCGAGATTCGTTACGCGTGGAGCCGAAGCCCATGCGATAAACCACGTTGTCCAGTCGGCATTCCAGCAGCTGCAACAGAGATTCACCGGTCGCCCCTTTCAGGCGAGCGGCTTCCTTGTAGTAGTTGCGGAACTGTTTTTCGAGTACGCCGTAGATACGACGCACTTTCTGCTTCTCGCGAAGCTGCAAGCCGTAGTCGGAAAGACGCTGACGGCGCTGGCCGTGCACACCCGGAATCTGCTCGGATTTGCACTTCTTCTCGAAGGGAGTGACACCGCTCTTGAGAAAGAGGTCGGTACCCTCACGACGAGACAACTTACACTTGGGTCCAAGATAACGAGCCATGAGTCTGTCTCCTTAAACGCGGCGTTTCTTCGGCGGACGGCATCCGTTGTGCGGAATCGGCGTCGCGTCAGTAATGCTCTGTACACGGAAGCCGGCGGCATTGAGCGCGCGCACGGCAGACTCACGGCCAGGACCTGGGCCCTTGACCAGCACGTCGACGTTTTTCACACCATACTCGGCTGCAGCAGTCGCTGCACGTTCACTCGCCACTTGAGCTGCGAACGGGGTGCTCTTGCGAGAACCACGAAAACCCGAACCACCGGCAGTTGCCCAGGAAAGCGCATTGCCCTGGCGGTCTGTGATCGTCACGATCGTATTGTTAAAAGAGGCGTGGATATGCGCAACCGCATCCACCACCTGCTTTTTAACCTTTTTTCGGTTGCTACGCGGGTTAGCCATGTTGATGTATCCTGATCTTAAACGCCGGAACGTTAATTACTTACGAATCGGTTTACGCGGTCCCTTACGGGTACGCGCATTGGTCTTGGTACGCTGACCACGCAGCGGTAGACCACGACGATGGCGCAGACCACGGTAGCAACCCAAGTCCATGAGACGCTTGATATTCAGCGTCACATCACGGCGAAGGTCGCCTTCTACGGTGTACTTGCCCACTTCGGTACGCAGGGTGTCGAGCTCTTCGCCTGACAGTTCCTGAACCTTGGCGGTCGGTGCGATGCCGGCAGCGACACAGATCATCTGTGCACGCGTGCGGCCAATCCCGTAGATGTAGGTCAGCGAGATCGCCGCATGCTTATTGTCCGGGATATTGACGCCTGCAATACGGGCCATCAGCTTACTCCGAATGTTGAGCGGCTTGCTCGTTTTAGTCGTCCACAAAGGGCGCAATAGCATACCCCCTGACCTCTCTCAAGGCAAGGGGTATGCCATGGCCCGCTTTTTACTCGCAACTTCAGGATCAGATCAACCCTGACGCTGCTTGTGACGAGGTTCCGTGCAAATGACACGAACCGCGCCGTTGCGCCGAATGATCTTGCAGTTACGGCACATTTTCTTTACAGAAGCTCGAACTTTCATCGTTCTCTCCAAATGCTCTCTGGCGGAGGCTCAGCGCGTCAGGCCGCCGCTACCGTAGCCCTTCAGGTTCGATTTCTTCATCACCGATTCATACTGATTCGACATCAGGTGTGACTGAACCTGGGCCATGAAGTCCATGATTACCACGACCACGATCAGCAGCGAGGTACCCCCGAAGTAGAACGGCACCTGCCAGGCCACCACCAGGAACTGCGGCATCAACGAGACCAGTGTGATGTAGAGCGCCCCGAACAGCGTCAGACGCGTCATCACCTTGTCGACGTAGCGCGCCGTCTGCTCTCCCGGACGAATCCCCGGCAAAAAGGCACCGGACTTCTTCAGGTTGTCGGCGACATCTCTCGGATTGAACACCAACGCCGTGTAGAAGAAGCAGAAGAACAGCACTGCCGCGGCGAACAGGATGATGTACAGCGGCGCACCGGGTGCCAGCTGTTGCGAGGCCACCTGTAGCCACTCGAAACCATCGCTCTGACCCAGCCACTGACCGATGGAACCCGGGAACAGCAGGATACTGGACGCGAAGATTGGCGGAATCACACCCGCCATGTTGACCTTCAACGGCAGATAGCTGCTCTGTCCGGCGTACATCTTGTTGCCCACCTGCCGGCGAGGATAGTTCACCGTAATACGACGTTGGCCTCGCTCGATGAACACCACAAAAGCAACCGTGGCGATACCGAGAATCGACAGCGCCAGCAAGGGCAGCACGTTCCAGGCTCCATCGTTACGAGCGAGCTCGAACGACTGACCGATCGCATTGGGCAAGCCCGCCACGATCCCGGAAAAGATGATCAACGAGATACCGTTGCCGATACCCTTCTCGGTAATCTGCTCGCCCAGCCACATCAGGAATACGGCACCGGCCACGAACGTCACGATCGCCGTGAAGTAGAAGCTGATGTCGCCCGAATAGGCAACGCCCTGACTGACCAGACCAACTGACATGCCCGTCGCCTGAATCAATGCCAGCAACACCGTACCGTAGCGCGTGTACTGGTTGATCTTGCGGCGCCCGGCTTCGCCTTCCTTCTTCAGCGCTTCGAGCTGAGGCGATACCGCGGTCAGAAGCTGCATGATGATCGACGCGGAGATGTACGGCATGATCCCCAGCGCGAAGATACTCATGCGCTGCAGCGCACCCCCCGAGAACATGTTGAACATGCCCAGGATGGTGCCCTGGTTCTCCCGAAACAGGGCAGCCAGCTGGTCAGGATCGATGCCGGGGACGGGGATGTGGGCACCAATGCGGTACACCACGATCGCGATAAAGACGAAACGCAGGCGTGCCCACAGCTCGCTGAGACCACTACCCATGTTCGCCGGCATGTTTCCTGACTTAGCCATTTAGTCCTCTACTTTGCCACCGGCCGCTTCGATCGCAGCACGCGCACCTTTGGTGACCTTGAGGCCACGCACGGTAACTGCCTTGCTCAGCTCGCCGGAAAGAACGACCTTGGCGTACTCGGTAGCATTCTTGAGTACGTTGGCTTTCTTCAGGCTAGCGAGATCGGCGACGTCGCCATCGACCTTGGCCAGCTCGGCCAGGCGGACTTCTTCGGACACCAGCGACTTGGCCGAGGTGAAACCGAATTTCGGCAGACGACGCTGCAAGGGCATCTGACCACCCTCGAAGCCCGGCTTGACCGAGCCACCGGAGCGGGACTTCAGACCCTTGTGGCCGCGGCCACCGGTCTTGCCCAGACCAGAACCGATACCGCGTCCCACACGCTTTTCAGCATGCTTGGAACCCGGGGCCGGGCTTAAGTCATTAAGTTTCATGGATTACTCTCCCTCGATTCGAACAAGGTAGTTGACCTTGTTGATCATGCCGCGAACGGCGGGGGTGTCTTCCAGCTCGACCGAGTGCCCAATTCGACGCAGACCGAGACCGGTCATCGTCGCCTTGTGCTTCTGCAGGACACCAATGGTGCTGCGGGTCTGAGTGATTTTGATCGTCTGTGCCATGGTCACTTACCCCGCCAGCTCTTCGACAGACAGGCCACGCTTGGCGGCGATGTCATCCCGAGATTGCATGGATTCAAGCCCCTTGATGGTGGCGCGAACCACGTTCACCGGGTTGGTGGAACCGTAGCACTTGGCCAGAACGTCATGCACACCCGCCAGTTCTAGCACGGAACGCATGGCGCCACCGGCGATGATGCCGGTACCTTCGGAAGCCGGCTGCATGTAGACCTTGGACGCACCGTGACGGGCGCGAACCGGGTACTGCAGCGTGCTGCCGCTGAGGCTGACCTTGACCATGTTGCGGCGAGCCTGGTCCATGGCTTTCTGAATCGCAACAGGCACTTCACGTGCCTTGCCGCGACCGAAGCCGACCCGGCCGTTGCCATCACCAACGACGGTCAGGGCGGTGAAACCGAAGATACGGCCACCCTTGACCACCTTGGCGACGCGGTTGACCTGCACCAACTTCTCTTGCAGATCTCCGCCCTTCTGTTCGTTATTCGCCATCGTTAAACCCTTTAGAATTGCAGACCGCCTTCGCGTGCGGCATCAGCCAATGCCTTGACACGCCCGTGGTACTGGAACCCAGCGCGGTCGAAGGCCACTTTAGAGATGCCGGCATCCTTGGCGCGCTCGGCAATCAGAGCACCCACCTTGGCAGCCGCGTCAGCGTTGCCCGTGGCACCTTCGCGCAAATTCTTGTCCAGCGTGGAAGCGCTGGCCAGGACCTTGCCGCCGTCCGGTGAGATGATCTGCGCATAGATGTGTCGCGGGGTGCGGTTGACGCACAGGCGAAACACACCCAAATCGCGGATCTTGGCACGGGCGCGGCGGGCACGACGGAGACGAGATTCTTTCTTCGCGTTCATAACCCTGCCTTACTTCTTCTTGGCTTCTTTGCGGCGGACACGTTCGTCGCTGTACCGAACCCCTTTGCCCTTGTAGGGCTCCGGCGGACGGAACGCACGAATTTCCGCTGCCACCTGACCGAGCTTCTGCTTGTCCGCGCTTTTCAGCACGATCACAGTGTTCTTCGGCGTTTCCGCCGTGACACCTTCGGGCAGTGTGTAATCGATCGGGTGTGAGAAACCGAGTGTTAGGTTCAGCGTCTTGCCACTAGCCTGGGCACGATAGCCGACGCCATTGATTTCCAGCGACCGAGTGAAACCCTCGGAAGCGCCGGTGACCATGTTCTGGACCAGGGCACGCGTGGTGCCGACCATGGCCCATGTCTTCGCCGTTTCGCTCGGGGCGAAAACCAGCTGACCGTCTTCCTGAGTGATCTTCACGTCGGGATGCACGGTCAGTTCAAGCGTGCCCTGGCCGCCCTTGACGGACAGCTGGTCGCCGTCGAACTTCGCTTCGACGCCGCTGGGCAGTTTAACCGGATACTTGGCTACGCGAGACATTTCTCACTCCTAGAATACGGTGCAGATGACTTCACCACCGACACCCGCCTGGCGTGCGGCACGATCGGTCATGACACCTTGGGAGGTGGTGACGATCGCCACACCCAGACCGTCCGCGACCTTGGGCAGTTCACCTTTGCCCTTGTAGATCCGCAGTGACGGCTTGGACATACGCTGGATGTGCTCGATAACCGGCTTGCCCTCGAAATACTTGAGGGTCACGGTCAGCTCAGGCTTGGCGCCTTCGGTGACCGCGATATCGGTGATATAGCCTTCCTGCTTGAGTACGCGGGCCACTTCAATCTTGAGCTTGGAAGACGGCATGGTAACCGTCTCCTTGGTGGCCATCTGCGCATTGCGAATACGAGTAAACATATCCGCTAGAGTGTCTTGCATGCTCATTACATTGCGCTCCTGAATTCCTCGACGTGGCTTACCAGCTGGACTTCTTCAGCCCAGGGACATCGCCACGCATGGCAGCTTCGCGCAGCTTGTTACGGGCCAGTCCGAACTTGTTGTAGTAACCGTGCGGACGACCGGTAATGCGGCAGCGATTGCGCTGACGGACCTGACTGGAGTCCCGCGGCAACTGCTGCAGCTTCAGCTGAGCGTCAAAGCGCTCTTCATCAGAAGCGTTGACGTCATAAATGACGGCTTTGAGCGCGGTACGCTTGGCGGCGTATTTGTCGACCAGCTTCGCGCGCTTGAGCTCACGCTCAATCATGCTTTTCTTTGCCATGAATCCACCCTTATTGCTTGAACGGGAAGTTCAGCGCGCTGAGAAGCGCACGACCTTCTTCGTCGGTGATGGCGCTGGTCGTGATGGTGACATCCAGACCCCGAATCCGGTCGATCTTATCATATTCGATCTCCGGGAAGATGATCTGCTCACGTACGCCCATGGAGTAGTTACCACGGCCGTCGAAGGATTTCGGGTTCAGACCGCGGAAGTCACGTACGCGAGGAATCGCGATGTTGACCAGCCGATCCAGAAATTCCCACATCCTCTCGCGGCGCAGCGTCACCTTGACGCCAATCGGCCAGCCTTCGCGGACTTTGAAGCCTGCGATGGACTTGCGCGCCTTGGTTACCACCGGCTTCTGACCGGAGAGCTTCTCCAGGTCGCCGATGGCGTTGTCGATCAGCTTTTTGTCGCTGGTCGCTTCGCCGATGCCCATGTTCAGCGTCACCTTCGTGATCCGGGGCACCTGCATAACGTTGGCATAGCTGAACTGCTCTTTGAGCTGAGCCATGACTTCGTTTTGATAACGTTCTTTCAAGTTCGCCATTTTGCTACCCGACTCGCGTTAGGCGTCGATCTGCTTCTGCGTCGACTTGTAGATACGTACCTTGGTACCGTCATCCTGTAGCTGAAAGCCGACGCGATCCGCTTTGCCGGTTTCCGCGTTGAAGATGGCTACATTGGACGCATGGATCGGAGCCTCACGCTCGACGATACCCCCCGGGTTGCCAGCCATAGGATTGGGCTTGGTGTGGCGCTTGATCATGTTCACGCCCGAAACGACATAGCGGTCGTTTTCGAGAACGCGCTTGATCGTGCCACGCTTGCCCTTGTCCTTGCCGGCGATGACGATGACTTCGTCGTCACGTTTGATCTTGTGCATATCCGCCTCGCTCCTTACAGCACTTCGGGCGCCAAGGAAATGATCTTCATGAACTTCTCGTTACGCAGTTCACGAGTTACCGGTCCGAAGATACGGGTACCGATCGGCTGTTCGTTGGTGTTATTCAACAGAACCGCCGCATTTCCATCGAAGCGAATCAGCGAACCGTCGTTACGACGGACACCGCTACGCGTACGCACGACCACCGCCTTGAGGACCTGGCCTTTCTTGACCTTGCCCCGCGGGATGGCTTCTTTGACCGTCACTTTAATGATGTCGCCAACGCGAGCGTAACGGCGGTGTGAACCGCCCAGCACCTTGATGCACTGCACCCGGCGCGCGCCGCTGTTATCCGCGACATCCAGCATTGTCTGCGTCTGAATCATTGGTTTTCTCCAAACCTAATCTGACTGCACTGGTTCAGAAGGCGCCTGTCGGGCTCAGCCCTTGGCCTGCTCGACCACCTCGACCAACGTCCAGGCCTTCTTCTTGGACAGCGGACGGCATTCCTGAATGGAAACCAGATCGCCGGCCTTGGCCTGATTCGACTCGTCGTGGGCGTGCAGCTTGGTGGAGCGCTTCATGTACTTGCCGTAGATCGGATGACGCTCACGGCGCTCGATCAATACGACAATCGACTTTTCCATCTTGTCGCTCACCACCCTGCCGGTGAGCGTACGTGCTTTGCTTGCTTCAGCCATCATTGGTCACCTGACTTCTGGTTGAGCACAGTCTTGACGCGAGCGATGTCGCGACGAACCTGCTTCAGCAGATGCGTCTGGCTCAGCTGGCCGGTGGCCTTCTGCATGCGCAGGTTGAACTGCTCGCGGAGCAGTTCGAAAAGCTGCTCCTGCAGCGCATCGACTGACTTTTCACGCATTTCGTTGGCTTTCATCACATCACCGTCCGTTTCACAAAGGTGGTGGAGATGGGCATTTTCTGGGCCGCCAGGGAGAAGGCTTCACGCGCCAGCTCCTCGGAGACACCTTCGATCTCGTAAAGCACCCTGCCCGGCTGAATCTGGGCCACCCAGTACTCGACGGAACCTTTACCCTTACCCATACGAACCTCGAGAGGCTTGTTGGTAATCGGCTTGTCCGGGAATACGCGGATCCAGATCTTGCCACCACGCTTGACGTGACGGGTAATTGCACGACGACCCGCTTCGATCTGACGTGCAGTAATACGGCCGCGATCGGTAGCTTTGAGACCGAAGTCCCCGAAGCTCACCTTGCTGCCGCGATGCGCCAGGCCGCGGTTACGACCTTTCTGCACCTTGCGGAACTTTGTACGCTTGGGTTGCAACATCGATCAGTCTCCCCTTACCTGGAACCTTTCTTCTTCGGTGCGGGTGCCTGAGCCTGCTGCTTCTGCTTGGCACGCACCTCTTCGATGCCCCCGAGGATTTCGCCCTTGAAGACCCATACCTTGACGCCGATGACGCCGTAGGTGGTGTGGGCTTCATAAGTGGCGTAATCGATGTCGGCACGCAACGTATGAAGCGGCACGCGACCTTCGCGATACCATTCGGTACGTGCGATCTCGGCACCACCCAGACGACCGGAGAGCTGCACCTTGATGCCGCCGGCGCCCAGACGCATGGCGTTCTGGACGGCGCGCTTCATGGCACGACGGAACATCACCCGACGCTCCAGCTGACCGGCGATATTCTGCGCGACCAGGGCGGCATCCAGTTCCGGCTTGCGGACTTCTTCGATGTTGACGTGCACCGGCACACCCATCATGCGGGTGACGTCCTGGCGCAGGCGATCGACGTCCTCACCCTTCTTGCCGATCACGATGCCCGGACGGGCAGTGTGAATGGTAATACGGGCGTTGTTGGCCGGACGTTCGATGGTAATGCGGCTCACGGAAGCGTTTTTCAAACGCTGCTCCAGAAAGCTACGCACTTCCAGATCGCTGTTCAGCTTGTCGGCATAGGCTCCACGCTCGGCATACCAGACCGAGGTGTGATCCTTGACGATGCCCAATCGGATACCGATTGGATTGACTTTCTGACCCATCTGGTCGACTCCTACTTCTCGGCTACCTTGACGGTGATGTGGCAGGTGCGCTTCAGAATGCGATCCGCACGGCCTTTGGCGCGCGGTTGAATGCGCTTGAGCGTCATGCCCTCATCGACACAGATGGTCGAGACACGCAGCTCGTCGATGTCCATGCCGTTGTTTTCTTCCGCATTGGCGATCGCGGACTGCAGCACCTTCTTGACCAACTTGGCGGCCTTCTTCGGTGAGAAGGTCAGCACGTCGAGCGCTTCGGCGACCGGCTTACCGCGCACCTGGTCAGCCACCAAACGGGCCTTCTGGGCGGATAAGCTCGCGCCACGCAACTTAGCAGCGACTTCCATCTCTTATTCCTCTTGGCTTACCGTTTGGCTTTCTTGTCCGCTGCATGACCGCGATACGTGCGGGTGGCAGCGAACTCGCCCAACTTGTGGCCGACCATTTCCTCGGAGACATGCACCGGGACATGCTGGCGACCGTTATGTACCGCAATGGTGAGCCCGACCATATTCGGCAGGATCATCGAACGACGCGACCAGGTCTTGATCGGTTTGCGATCGTTCTTTTCCGTTGCGACGTCGACCTTCTTCAACAGATGAAGGTCGATAAAAGGACCTTTCTTCAGTGAACGTGGCACAGCCGTTACCTCTTAATGTCTGTTACTTGGACTTGCGGCGACGAACGATGAGCTTGTCGGTACGCTTGTTCTTGCGGGTCTTGTGGCCCTTGGTGGGAATCCCCCACGGGCTGACCGGGTGACGGCCGCCACTGGTACGGCCTTCACCGCCACCGTGCGGGTGATCCACCGGGTTCATTGCGACACCGCGAACAGTCGGGCGCACCCCTCTCCAACGTTTCGCACCGGCCTTGCCCAATTGACGCAGGCTGTGCTCAGAGTTACCGACTTCGCCCAATGTAGCGCGGCATTCGGACAGCACGCGACGCATCTCGCCGGAGCGCAGACGCAGCGTTGCATAGTTGCCTTCACGAGCCACCAGCTGAGCGCTGGCACCGGCACTACGCGCGATCTGCGCACCCTTGCCCGGCTTCAGTTCGATGCAGTGCACCGTGGAACCGACCGGGATGTTGCGCAGCGGCAGCGCGTTGCCACGCTTGATGGCGGCGTTGACACCGGACTCCACCACGTCGCCGACCTTGACGGCCTTGGGCGCGATGATGTAACGACGCTCGCCGTCCATGTACTTCAGCAGCGCAATGTTGGCGCTACGGTTCGGATCGTATTCGATGCGCTCGACGGTGGCCTTGATGCCATCCTTGATGCGCTTGAAATCGATCAAACGATAATGCTGACGATGGCCACCACCGATATGACGCGTGGTGATACGGCCATTGTTGTTACGCCCACCCGACTTGGACTGCTTCTCGACAAGCGCGCCGTAAGCGCGGCCCTTGAAGAGCTCGTCGTTGACCACTTTGACGACGTGACGACGACCGGCGGACGTGGGTTTTGTCTTGACTACTGCCATGATCCGTACTCCTGCCTTACTCGGCGCCAGAGAAGTCTTCGAGCGTCTCGCCCGCAGCCAGGGTCACATACGCCTTGCGGTAACCCTTGCGCAGACCAGTACCGAAGCGAGTGCGTTTGACCTTACCCTTGACATTGAGCACCTGAACGCCGGCAACTTTCTTGCCAAACAGCGCTTCGACGGCTTTCTTGATCTCGGGCTTGGTCGCATCCTGGGCCACCTTGAACACGTACTGATTGTTCTCAGCGGCGTGAGCGGCCTTCTCGGTCATGTGAGGTCCGAGCAGAACCTTATATACGCGTTCCTGGTTCATCCCAGCTTCTCCTCGAATTTACGCAGAGCGGAGACGGTCATCAGCACCTTGTCCAAGGCAATCAGACTGACCGGATCGGCGGCCGCAGCATCAACGACGTGAACGTTGGGAATGTTGCGTGCTGCCAGATAGAGCTTCTCGTCGATCTCTTCCGTGACGATCAGCACTTTCTCGAGCTCCAGCTCCTTCAGCTTGCCGACCAGCTGCTTGGTCTTGGAGGTCTCGACGACGAACTCCTCGACCAGCACCAGGCGCTCCTGGCGAACCAGCTCGGACAGGATGGAACGCATGGCCGCACGGTACATCTTGCGGTTGACCTTCTGCGTGTAGTCCTGCGGACGAGCGGCGAACGTCACGCCACCACTACGCCACAGCGGCGAGCGGATGGTGCCGGCACGCGCACGACCGGTACCCTTCTGGCGCCACGGCTTCTTGCCACCGCCACGTACGTCGGAGCGGTTCTTCTGAGCGCGGGTACCCTGGCGGCCTGCCGCCAGATAGGCGGTAACCACCTGGTGCACCAGCGCTTCGTTGAAGTCTTTGCCGAAAGTCTCTTCGGAGACTTCGACGGTGCCTGCAGCACCTACGAGATTCAGATTCATCGGTCTCAGTCCCCTCAGCGAGCTTTCACGGCACTGCGCACAACGACATTGCTGCCGGGTGCACCGGGCACGGCGCCCTTGATCAACAGCAGATTGCGCTCGGTATCGATACGCACCACTTCCAGGGTCTGGACGGTGACGCGCTCGTTACCCATCTGACCGGCCATTTTCTTGCCTTTGAAAACGCGACCTGGAGTCTGGCACTGGCCAATGGAGCCTGGCGCACGGTGAGAAAGCGAGTTGCCGTGGGTATTGTCCTGGGTACGGAAATTCCAGCGCTTAACAGCGCCCTGGAAGCCTTTACCTTTGGAGGTACCGGTCACATCAACTTTCTGACCAGCTTCAAAGAGGGATACGGTGAAGGAACCGCCAACTTCCGGAGTCTCATCGTCTTCTGCCAGACGGAACTCCATCAGGGAACGGCCTGCCTCGACACCCGCCTTGGCGTATTGACCAGCAATCGCCTTGGAGAGGTGCTTGGCTTTGCGGGAGCCAGTTGTCACCTGGACCGCTCGGTAGCCGTCGGACTCTAGAGTCTTGACGCCAGCGATGCGGTTGGGCTCAACCTCAATAACGGTTACGGGCACGGATGCGCCATCTTCGGTGAAGACACGGGTCATGCCCGCCTTCTTACCGACTAAACCGATCGTCATGTTCAGTCTCCTTTAGTGTACGGGGCTATCACCCGCTATGGCTGCCCTTTCCAGAGCATTCCACTAGCACATTGTGTGGCGTCTCACGACGCGGCGGATACCGTTGAACTCGGCGCCCGCTAGTGTCTAGTGTTAGTTTCAGTCGAGTTTGATCTGCACGTCTACGCCAGCGGCCAGATCGAGTTTCATCAGCGCGTCGACGGTCTTTTCCGTCGGCTCGACGATGTCGAGAACGCGCTTGTGCGTGCGAATCTCATACTGATCACGCGCGTCCTTGTTGACGTGCGGAGAGATCAGGATGGTGTAACGCTCGCGATTGGTCGGCAGCGGAATCGGACCACGCACCTGAGCGCCAGTGCGCTTGGCAGTATCCACGATTTCCTGGGCCGACTGATCGATCAGCCGATGGTCGAACGCTTTCAGCCGAATGCGAATCTTCTGGTTCTGCATTTACCTTATGCTCCACTGGATGCTGACGGCGCGAGCCGTCGACCCACGCGTTCAAAGGACGCGCATTATAGGAGAGCCCCGATCGAGAGTCAAACACACTCTCCATCAAGGGCTGTCGAATCCATACAGAAAAAGGGGCGCGTGAGCGCCCCTTCTTTAGCAAGCATCGAAAAGATTATTCGATGATCTTGGCAACGACACCGGCACCAACGGTACGACCACCTTCGCGGATCGCGAAGCGCAGGCCGTCTTCCATGGCGATCGGCGCGATCAGCGTCACGATCATCTGGACATTGTCGCCCGGCATGACCATCTCGACGCCTTCCGGCAGTTCACAAGTACCGGTAACGTCGGTGGTACGGAAGTAGAACTGCGGACGATAGCCCTTGAAGAACGGCGTATGACGACCACCTTCTTCCTTGGACAGAACGTAGACTTCGGCTTCGAACTTGGTGTGCGGCTTGATGGTGCCCGGCTTGGCCAGAACCTGACCACGCTCGACGTCATCACGCTTGGTACCACGCAGCAGCGCGCCCACGTTCTCGCCAGCACGACCTTCGTCGAGCAGCTTACGGAACATCTCGACGCCAGTGACGATCGTCTTGGTGGTGTCGTGAATACCGACGATTTCGACTTCGTCGCCAGTCTTGACGATGCCACGCTCGACACGACCCGTTACCACGGTACCGCGACCCGAGATGGAGAACACGTCTTCGATCGGCATCAGGAACGGCTGATCGATAGCGCGCTCCGGCTCCGGAATGTACTCGTCCAGAGACTTGATCAGGTTGGCAACGGCGGTAGTACCCATGCCGTTGTCATCCTTGCCTTCCAGCGCCATCAGCGCGGAGCCGATGATGATCGGGGTGTCGTCGCCCGGGAAGTCGTACTCGCTCAGGAGTTCGCGGACTTCCATCTCGACCAGCTCGAGCAGCTCTTCGTCATCGACCATGTCAGCCTTGTTCAGGAACACGACGATGTACGGAACGCCGACCTGACGAGACAGCAGGATGTGCTCGCGCGTCTGCGGCATCGGGCCGTCAGCGGCGGAACAGACCAGGATAGCGCCGTCCATCTGGGCAGCACCGGTGATCATGTTCTTGACGTAGTCAGCGTGACCCGGGCAGTCGACGTGCGCGTAATGGCGAACTTCGGACTGGTACTCGACGTGAGCGGTCGCGATGGTGATACCGCGCTCGCGCTCTTCCGGAGCGTTGTCGATCGTGTCGAACTGACGCCATTCGCCACCGAAGACTTCGGCGGAAACACGAGTCAGCGCTGCCGTCAGGGTCGTTTTACCGTGGTCGACGTGACCGATGGTGCCGACGTTGACGTGCGGTTTGGAGCGTTCAAATTTTGCCTTAGCCACTGCTATAACCTCTTTACGTTAGCTAACGGTTAACCGTTCTGATTGATGACGGCATCAACGACGCTGGATGGTGCCTCTTCGTAATCCGCAAACTCCATGGTGTAGCTTGCGCGTCCCTGGGTCTGAGAACGCAGATCGGTTGCATAACCGAACATCTCAGCCAACGGAACCGTGGCGCGGATGATCTTGCCAGAAGTGGAGTCATCCATGCCCTGCACAAGGCCACGACGGCGGTTGAGATCGCCCATGACATCGCCCATGAAATCCTCGGGAGTCACGACTTCGACCTTCATCACCGGCTCGAGCAACACGGCCTTGGCCTTACGAGCACCTTCTTTGATCGCCATGGAAGAGGCGACCTTGAACGCAGTCTCGTTGGAGTCCACGTCGTGGTAGGAACCGTCGAACAGCGTGACCTTGACGTCGATCATCGGGTAACCCGCGATAACGCCGTTCTTGAGCTGCTCGTAAGCCCCTTTTTCGACGGCCGGCACGTACTCTTTCGGCACGGCGCCACCGACGATCTCGGACGCGAACTTGAAGGTCATCTCCTCGTCCTCGCCCTTGTCTTCGGCCGTCAGCGGTTCAATGCGCAACCAGACGTGACCGTACTGACCGCGACCACCTGACTGGCGGACGAACTTGCCTTCCTGCTCGACCTTGCTGCGGATGGTCTCGCGGTAGGCAACCTGCGGCTTGCCGATGTTGGCCTCGACCTTGAACTCGCGACGCATGCGGTCGACCAGGATATCGAGGTGCAACTCGCCCATGCCCGAGATGATGGTCTGACCGGTCTCTTCGTCGGTCTGGACACGGAAAGACGGATCTTCCTGCGCCAGCTTGCCGAGCGCGACACCCATCTTTTCCTGATCGGGCTTGGACTTAGGCTCGACGGCGACGGAAATGACCGGCTCCGGAAACTCCATGCGCTCGAGCACGATCTTGTCGTTCAGATCGCACAGCGTGTCACCCGTCGTGACGTCCTTCAGGCCGATGCACGCCGCGATATCGCCAGCGTAAACTTCCTTGATCTCTTCACGCGAGTTGGCGTGCATCTGAACGATACGACCGACACGCTCTTTCTTCGACTTCACGGAGTTGAAGATGCTGTCACCGGATTTCAGAACGCCGGAGTAGACGCGCATGAAGGTCAGCGTACCGACGAACGGGTCGGTCGCAATCTTGAACGCCAGTGCCGAGAACGGCGCACTGTCGTCGGCTTCACGCGTCGCAACGGTACCGTCCTTGTCATCCAGCTCACCTTCGATCGCCTTGACCTCGGTGGGCGACGGCAGGTACTCGATGACGCAGTCCAGAACGGCCTGTACGCCCTTGTTCTTGAACGCCGAACCACAGGTCACGAGAACGATCTCGTTGGCCAGTGTACGGGCACGCAGGCCAGCCTTGATTTCCGCTTCGGAGAGCTCGACCCCTTCGAGGTACTTGTCCATCAGCTCTTCGTTGGCTTCGGCCGCAGCTTCGACCATCTGCTCGCGATACTTTTCAGCGGTTTCCTGCAGGTCGGCCGGGATATCAGCCAACTCGTAGTTCATGCCGAAGTTCTCTTCGTCCCAGACGATCGCCTTCATCTGAATCAGGTCGATGACGCCCTTGAACTCGTCTTCCGCGCCCCAGTTGATCTGGATCGGAACGACGTTGGCGCCCAGGCGATCCTTGAGCTGATCGATCACCATGAAGAAGTCGGCGCCGGCACGGTCCATCTTGTTGACGAACACCATGCGCGGAACTTCGTACTTGTTGGCCTGACGCCAGACGGTCTCTGTCTGCGGCTGCACGCCGGAAGAGCCGCACAGCACGACGACCGCACCATCCAGAACACGCAGAGAACGCTCGACTTCGATGGTGAAGTCGACGTGTCCCGGGGTATCGATGATGTTGATACGGTGCTCGTCGAACTGCTTGTTCATGCCCTGCCAGAAGCAGGTAGTCGCAGCGGAGGTGATCGTGATGCCACGCTCCTGCTCCTGCTCCATCCAGTCCATGACGGCAGCACCTTCATGAACCTCGCCCACCTTGTGGGACAGACCGGTATAGAACAGGACACGCTCGGTAGTGGTCGTCTTACCAGCGTCGACGTGGGCAACGATACCGATATTGCGATAACGCTTGAGTGGTGTCTTTCGTGCCACGATGGAAGTCCCCGTTGATTAGAAGCGGTAGTGAGAGAAGGCCTTGTTGGCATCTGCCATGCGGTGCACGTCTTCACGCTTCTTCACAGCAGCACCCTTGCCTTCGGCGGCATCCAGCATCTCGCCAGCAAGACGTTGCACCATGGTCTTCTCGCCACGGCCGCGCGCGGCGTCGACCAGCCAGCGCATGGCCAACGCCTGACGGCGTGACGGGCGAACTTCGACCGGAACCTGGTACGTCGCACCACCGACACGTCGCGACTTGACCTCGACCATCGGTTGAATGGCTTCCAGCGACTTGTCGAAGATGTCCAGCGGCGCTTCGTTACTGCGCTCGGCAACCCTGTCCAACGCGCCGTAAACGATGCGCTCGGCTATGGACTTCTTGCCGCTGACCATCAGATGGTTCATGAACTTGGCCAGGCGCTCGCTTCCGAATTTGGGATCGGGAAGGATCTCGCGCTTAGCGGCGACTCTTCTTCTTGGCATGATAAGCCCTCTAGTTAAGGGTCGTTCAGGTAAACCCGGCACCACTTGTCGCTAGCGAGCGAGAAGGGCCGACCTTACTCTTATCTGACCGATAATGAATATGGAAAGCGCCCGGATCAGGACTTGGGACGCTTGGTGCCGTACTTGGAACGGCCTTGACGACGATTCTGGACACCGGAGGTGTCAAGGGCGCCACGAACGGTGTGATAACGCACACCCGGCAAATCCTTGACGCGGCCGCCACGAATCAGGACCACGGAGTGCTCCTGCAGGTTGTGGCCTTCACCGCCGATGTAAGAACTGACTTCAAAACCGTTGGTCAGACGCACACGACACACCTTACGCAGCGCCGAGTTCGGCTTCTTGGGCGTAGTGGTGTAGACGCGGGTACAGACCCCACGGCGTTGTGGGCAGGCCTGCAGCGCCGGCACGTCGCTAGTCTCGACGGGGCGCTTGCGCGGCTTGCGCACGAGCTGGTTAATCGTTGCCATAGTCTTTAGCTGACTCCATTGGGTTGCCTTGCCTCATGCCGGGAACGATGTGCACGGACCGGTACATCGATCGGTTGCACCTCCCCTACATAAAGGCTGCGCATTCTAATCAGTTGTCATGAGACCCGTCAAGGCCACCCACCCCGAGAGGCAGGTGGCCGGGATCACGACTTACAGATCGTCGTCATCGGCGTCGAGCGCGGTGAGCTGGGCGCCCAGCTCCTGCTCGACATCGAATGCCGACGGCTGCAGCGTGCGCTCGGACTCTTCGCGCTTGCGACGCCGCTCGTCGTGATGGGCAAGGCCGGTACCGGCCGGGATCAGACGCCCCACCACCACGTTTTCCTTCAGACCGCGCAGATAGTCACGCTTGCCGGTCACCGCAGCTTCGGTCAGTACGCGCGTCGTCTCCTGGAACGATGCCGCGGAGATGAACGACTCGGTCGCCAACGATGCCTTGGTGATACCCAGCAGCAGACGCTCGTACTTGGCCGGGAATTTCTCTTCCTGCTCGAGACGGGCATTTTCCTCGAGCACCCGAACCAGTTCGACCTGATCGCCCGGAATGAACGTCGAATCGCCGGAATCGGTGATCTCGACCTTGCGCAGCATCTGACGCACGATGACTTCGATGTGCTTGTCGTTGATGCTGACGCCCTGCAGACGATAGACGTCCTGGATCTCGACGGTGATGTACTTGGCCAGTTCCGCCACACCCAGCAAGCGCAGGATATCGTGCGGGTTGCTCGGACCGTCGGAGATGACCTCGCCCTTCTCGACCGTTTCGCCTTCGAACACCCCGATCTGGCGCCATTTCGGGATCAGCATTTCCAACGGATCGCCTTCTTCCGGCGTGATCGTCAGACGACGCTTGCCCTTGGTCTCCTTGCCGAAGCTGATCGTACCGCTGATCTCGGCGAGGATGGACGGCTCTTTCGGCTTGCGCGCTTCGAACAGATCGGCAACGCGCGGCAGACCACCGGTAATGTCCTTGTTGCCGGACGCTTCCAGCGGAATACGGGCGATGACTTCACCGACACCGATCTCGGTACCGTTCTCCGCCGCCACGATGGCACGACCCGGCATCAGGTACTGAACCGGCGTGTTGGAGCCCGGCAGCGTCACGTGCTGACCGTCTTCGCCCACCAGCATGATCATCGGTCGCTTGTCGCGACCAGAGGCCGGACGCGCCGCCGACTCGATCACCTCGATGTTCGACAGACCGGTCATCTCGTCGACGGTGCGCGTCATGGTCAGACCTTCGGTCATGTCCGTGAACTGCGCCTTGCCCTGAACTTCGGCGACGACCGGGTGGGTGTGCGGATCCCACTTCGCCACCACCTGACCGCCTTCGACGTGATCGCCGTCCTTGACAGACAGCTCGGCACCATAGGGCAGCTTGTAGTACTCGCGCTCGCGGCCATGGTCGTCGGCGACGGCCAGGGCGCTCGAGCGAGACACCACGATCAGCTTGCCATCGGCGCGCTCGACCGACTTGATGTTGTGCAGTCGAACACTACCACCGTGCTTGACCTGGACGCTGTCGACGGCAGACGCACGCGATGCCGCGCCACCGATGTGGAACGTACGCATGGTCAGCTGGGTACCCGGCTCACCGATGGACTGGGCGGCGATGACGCCGACCGCTTCACCGATGTTGGCCTGGTGCCCGCGGGCCAGATCGCGACCGTAGCAGGAGGCGCAGACGCCATGAGCCGTTTCGCAACTGATCGGGCTACGCATGACGATCTCGTCGACACCCATGGTGTCGAGTTCCTCGCACCAGGCTTCGTCAAGCAGCGTGCCGCGAGGAATCAGGACATCCTCGGTCTGCGGATCGATGACGTCCTGTGCCACGACGCGGCCCAGCACGCGCTGCGCCAGTGACACGATGACATCGCCGCCTTCGATCACCGGATGCAGGGTCAGACCGCGATCGGTGCCGCAATCCTCTTCGGTGATGACCAGATCCTGCGCCACGTCGACCAGGCGGCGTGTCAGGTAACCGGAGTTGGCAGTCTTGAGTGCCGTATCCGCCAGACCCTTACGCGCCCCGTGTGTGGAGATGAAGTACTGGAGTACGTTCAGACCTTCACGGAAGTTGGCGGTGATCGGCGTCTCGATGATCGAGCCATCCGGCTTGGCCATCAGGCCACGCATGCCGGCCAGCTGACGAATCTGGGCCGCACTACCACGGGCGCCGGAATCCGCCATGATGAAGACGCTGTTGAACGAGTCCTGCTCGACTTCGTTGCCATCGCGATCGACCACGGTCTCTTTCGAGATCCCGGCCATCATCGCCTTGGCGACCTTGTCGTTGGCCTTGGACCAGATATCGATGACCTTATTGTACTTCTCGCCCGCGGTCACCAGACCGGAGGAGAACTGGTCCTCGATCTCCTTGACCTCGTCCTCGGCCGCATCGACGATCTCGGCCTTGGCGTCAGGGATGACGAAGTCGTTGACGCCAATGGAGGCGCCTGACCACGTCGCCAGACGGAAGCCGGTGTACATCAGCTGGTCGGCGAAGATCACCGCGTCCTTGAGACCGGTACGACGATAGACCTCGTTGATCAGCCCGGAGATCGCCTTTTTCTTCATCGGACGATCGACGAGCTCGAAGGGCATGCCCTTCGGCAGAATGCGGAACAGCAGCGCACGACCGACCGTGGTTTCCTTGATCGAGGTCGTCTCGGTCAGTTCGGTCACCTCGCCGTCCTTCTCGTCGGACAGCCACTCGGTCAGGCGCACCTTGACCCGGGCATGCAGCGCCACGTTATGGGTCGCGAATGCGCGGTCCAGCTCGTTGAGGTTGGCGAAGGCCTTGCCTTCACCCTTGGCGTTGATGCGCTCGCGGGTCATGTAATAGAGACCCAGCACGACGTCCTGGGACGGCACGATGATCGGCTCGCCGTTGGCCGGCGACAGCACGTTGTTGGTCGACATCATCAGCGCACGCGCTTCGAGCTGGGATTCCAGCGTCAGCGGTACGTGAACGGCCATCTGGTCACCGTCGAAGTCGGCGTTGTAGGCCGCACAGACCAACGGATGCAGCTGAATCGCCTTGCCTTCGATCAGCAGCGGCTCGAACGCCTGAATACCCAGGCGGTGCAGCGTCGGCGCGCGGTTGAGCAGGACCGGATGCTCGCGGATGACATCGGCGAGGATATCCCACACTTCCGGCAGTTCCCGCTCGACCATCTTCTTGGCGGCCTTGATCGTGGACGCCTGACCGCTGCCCTGCAGCTTGGAGTAGATGAACGGCTTGAACAGCTCGAGTGCCATCTTCTTGGGCAGACCGCACTGATGCAGACGCAGGGTCGGACCGACGGTGATGACCGAACGACCGGAGTAGTCGACACGCTTGCCCAGCAGGTTCTGACGGAAACGCCCCTGCTTGCCCTTGATCATGTCGGCCAGCGACTTCAGCGGACGCTTGTTGGAACCGGTGATGGCGCGACCGCGACGACCGTTGTCGAGCAGCGCATCGACCGACTCCTGCAGCATGCGCTTCTCGTTGCGCACGATGATGTCCGGCGCATTGAGGTCGAGCAGGCGCTTGAGACGGTTGTTGCGGTTGATCACGCGACGGTACAGATCGTTGAGATCCGAGGTCGCGAAACGGCCACCGTCCAGCGGCACCAGCGGGCGCAGATCCGGTGGCAGCACCGGCAGCACTTCCATGACCATCCACGCCGGCGCATTGCCGGACTTGTAGAAGGCCTCCAGCAGCTTGAGGCGCTTGGAGAGCTTCTTGATCTTGGTCTCGGAGTTGGTCTGCGGAATCTCTTCACGCAGCCGATCGATCTCTTCTTCCAGATCGATGTCCTTGAGCAACGCCTGCACGGCTTCGGCGCCCATGCGCGCGTCGAAGTCGTCGCCGAACTCTTCCAGCGCCTCGAAGTACTGCTCGTCATTGAGCAGCTGGCCACGCTCGAGGGTGGTCATGCCCGGATCGATCACCACGAACGATTCGAAATAGAGCACGCGCTCGATATCACGCAGGGTCATGTCCAGGAACATGCCGATGCGTGACGGCAGCGACTTCAAAAACCAGATGTGCGCGACCGGCGAGGCCAGTTCGATGTGGCCCATGCGCTCACGGCGAACCGCCGCCTTGGTCACTTCGACGCCACACTTCTCGCAGATGATGCCGCGATGTTTCATGCGCTTGTACTTGCCGCACAAGCACTCGTAATCCTTGACCGGCCCGAAGATCTTGGCGCAGAAAAGTCCGTCACGTTCAGGTTTGAACGTACGGTAGTTGATGGTCTCGGGCTTCTTGACTTCGCCGTATGACCAGGAGCGAATCATTTCCGGCGAGGCGAGCGTGATCTTGATCGCCTCGAACTCGTCAGATTGCGCCTGTGACTTGAGGACTTTCACCAAATCTTTCATGGGATCGCTCCGTTGCGGAGTTGTCATGAGCGGGGCCGCGAATCACTCGCTCGCCCCGCAAACCGTCGCTATCGATCGACTGTGCCGGTCTTAGCTTTCCAATTCGATGTCGATACCCAGCGAGCGGATCTCCTTCACCAGCACATTGAAGGATTCCGGCATACCGGCCTGCATGGTGTGGTCGCCGTCCACGATGCTCTTGTACATCTTGGTACGACCTTCGACGTCATCCGACTTAACGGTGAGCATCTCCTGCAGGGTGTAGGCGGCGCCGTACGCCTCGAGTGCCCACACTTCCATCTCACCGAAGCGCTGTCCGCCGAACTGCGCCTTACCACCCAGCGGCTGCTGCGTGACGAGCGAGTAAGAGCCGGTGGAACGCGCGTGCATCTTGTCGTCGACCAAGTGGTTGAGCTTGAGCATGTACATGTAGCCCACGGTCACCGGACGATCGAACGATTCACCGGTACGCCCGTCGTAGAGCGTCATCTGGCCGGAATCCGGCAGATCGGCGAGCCGCAGCAGATGCTTGATCTCGTGCTCCTTGGCGCCGTCGAACACCGGCGTCGCGATGGGTACACCGCCGCGCAGGTTCTTGGCCAGCGTGATGATCTCGTCATCGGTCAGCGAGTCGATGTCTTCCTGACGCGTTTCCTCGGTGTTGTAGACCTGCTTGAGGAAACCGCGAATCTCGCCGACCTGCTGTTCGCGCGCATCACGCAGCATCCGATCGATCTTGACGCCGAGACCGTGGGCCGCCATGCCCAGGTGGGTCTCGAGGATCTGACCGACGTTCATGCGCGACGGCACGCCCAGCGGGTTGAGCACCACGTCGACCGGCTGACCGTTGTCGTCGAACGGCATGTCCTCGATCGGCATGATCGCGGAAATGACACCCTTGTTACCGTGGCGACCGGCCATCTTGTCACCCGGCTGGATGCGACGCTTGACCGCCAGGTAGACCTTGACGATCTTGAGCACGCCCGGGGCCAGATCGTCACCCTGAGTGAGCTTGCGTTTCTTGTCTTCGAAACGCTCGTCCATCTCCTTGCGACGATTTTCCAGCTGCTCGTCGGCCTGAGCCAGCAGCTCGTTGACGGCCTCGTCCTGCATGCGCAGCTTGAACCACTGCTGGCGCGGCAGCTCGTCGAGGTAGTCCTCGCTCAGCACGTCGCCTTTCTTCAGCTTCGGACCGCCGTGAACCGCCTGACCATCCAGCGTGCGCTTGAGGCGCTCGAACGTGGCTTCCTCGGCGATACGGTAAGTTTCCTGGAGGTCGCGGCGCACTTCGTCGAGCTGCTGCTGCTCGATGGACAGTGCACGCGAATCCTTCTCCACGCCGTCGCGAGTGAACACCTGAACGTCGATGATGGTACCGCGGATGCCGGTCGGCGCCCGTAGCGAGGTGTCCTTAACGTCGGACGCCTTCTCACCGAAGATCGCACGCAGGAGTTTCTCTTCCGGTGTCAGCTGGGTTTCGCCCTTCGGCGTCACCTTACCGACCAGGATATCGCCCGCGCCCACTTCGGCACCGATGTAGACGACGCCCGCCTCGTCCAGCTTGCCCAGTGCCGACTCGCCCACGTTGGGGATGTCGGAGGTGATCTCCTCCGCGCCCAGCTTGGTGTCACGAGAGACACAGGTCAGTTCCTGGATGTGGATCGTGGTGAATCGATCATCCTCGACCACACGCTCGGAGACGAGGATGGAGTCCTCGAAGTTGTAGCCATTCCACGGCATGAACGCGAGACGCATGTTCTGACCCAGCGCCAGGTCACCCATGTCGACGGACGGACCGTCGGCGAGAATATCGCCACGCGCCACCTTGTCGCCCGGGCGCACGATGGGGCGCTGGTTCTGGCAGGTGTTCTGGTTCGAACGCACGTACTTGGTCAGATTGTAGATATCGACGCCAGCTTCACCGCCGATGATCTCGTCCTCATCGATACGCACGACGATACGCTTGGCATCGACGGAGTCGATCACGCCACCCCGACGAGCCACGGCGCAGACGCCGGAGTCACGGGCGACGAAACGCTCCATGCCGGTACCCACGAGTGGCTTGTCGGCACGCAGGGTCGGCACCGCCTGACGCTGCATGTTCGACCCCATCAGGGCGCGGTTGGCGTCATCGTGCTCGAGGAACGGGATCAACGCGGCAGCCACGGAAACGACCTGACGCGGCGACACGTCCATCAGCGTGACCTTGTCCGGCGCCATGAAGGTGGTTTCACCCTTGTGGCGGACCTGGACCAGGTCGTCGATCAGCTTGTTGCTCTCGTCGACCGTTGCCGAAGCCTGGGCGATGATGAAGTCGCCTTCCTCGATCGCCGACAGGTGCACGATCTCGTCGGTCAGCTGGCGATCCACGACCTTGCGGTACGGCGTCTCGAGGAAGCCGTAGCTGTTGGTCTTGGAGTAGGTCGCCAGCGAGTTGATCAGACCGATGTTCGGGCCTTCCGGCGTTTCGATCGGGCACAACCTGCCATAGTGCGTGGCGTGAACGTCGCGCACCTCGAAGCCGGCACGCTCACGGGTCAGACCGCCCGGCCCAAGCGCGGAGACACGACGCTTGTGCGTCACTTCCGACAGCGGGTTGTTCTGGTCCATGAACTGGGACAGCTGCGAGGAGCCGAAGAACTCCTTGACCGCGGCCGCTACCGGCTTGGCATTGATCAGATCCTGCGGCATCAGGCCTTCGCTCTCCGCCATGGAGAGACGTTCCTTGACCGCACGTTCGACGCGCACCAGGCCGACGCGGAACTGATTTTCCGCCATCTCGCCGACGCAGCGGATGCGGCGGTTGCCCAGGTGGTCGATATCGTCGACTTCACCGAAACCGTTACGGATATTGATCAGCTCTTTCAGGACATCGAGGATGTCCTGATTGTCGAGCACACCGGAACCGGTATCGCCTTCACGACGCAGACGGCGATTGAACTTCATCCGGCCAACGCCCGACAGGTCGTAGCGATCTTCGGAGAAGAACAGGTTGTGGAACAGCGTCTCGGCCGCTTCCTTGGTCGGCGGCTCGCCGGGACGCATCATGCGAT
The DNA here is from genome assembly GCF_003206035.1 of Salinicola sp. CPA57. Taxonomy (NCBI): domain Bacteria; kingdom Pseudomonadati; phylum Pseudomonadota; class Gammaproteobacteria; order Oceanospirillales; family Halomonadaceae; genus Salinicola; species Salinicola sp. CPA57. The sequence continues at coordinate 6,690 of NZ_PZJR01000018.1, read as the reverse complement.
AGATCTCGACCAGCGCTTCCAGTCCAGAGCGGGTCGAATCCACCTTCAGCGTATCGGAGATGAACGAACCGGCGTCGAGATCGTTGGTGTAGAGCGTTTCCAGCTTGGTGACACCGCCCTGCCCCAGCTTCTCCAGCAGATCCGGCGTCAGCTCGCTGTTGCACTCGCAGATCAGCTCGCCCGTATTGGCGTCGATCTGATCCTTGGCCAGCGTCTTGCCGAACAGGTAATCCATCGGCACCTTTAGCCGCTCGAGTCCGGCACTTTCCAGCTGACGGATGTGCTTCTGGGTAATTCGACGGCCTTCTTCGACGATGACGTTGCCGTCGTTGTCCTTGATGTCGAAGGTCGCGGTTTCACCACGCAACCGCGACGGCACCAGCTCGACGAAGATGCCTTCGCTTTCGATATGGAACGTGCTGGTATCGAAGAAGGTATCGAGAATCTCTTCGGCATTCATGCCCAACGCGCGCATCAGGACGGTCGCCGGCAGCTTGCGGCGACGGTCGATACGCACGAAGACGTTGTCTTTCGGGTCGAACTCGAAATCCAGCCAGGAGCCGCGGTAAGGAATGATACGCGCGGAATAGAGCAGCTTCCCGGAGGAGTGGCTCTTGCCCTTGTCATGATCGAAGAACACGCCCGGCGAGCGGTGGAGCTGAGACACGATGACACGCTCGGTACCATTGACGACGAAGGTACCGTTCTCGGTCATCAGGGGGATTTCCCCCATGTAGACTTCCTGCTCCTTGATGTCCTTGATAGCCTTGTTCGACGACTCTTTGTCGTAGATGATCAGGCGTACCTTGACGCGCAGCGGTGCAGAGTAGGTCACGCCACGGAGCTGACACTCCTTGACGTCGAAAGCCGGCGTGCCAAAGCGGTAACTGACATACTCGAGCGCCGCATTACCCGAGAAGCTCTCGATCGGAAATACGGACTTGAAAGCCGCATGGAGACCGGTCTCGAGACGCTCTTCCGGCGCCCGGTCCTGCTGGAGAAAGTCGTAGTAGGAATCAAGCTGGATGGCCAGCAGGTAGGGCACATCCATTACTTGAGGCAGTTTGCCGAAATCCTTGCGGATGCGTTTTTTCTCAGTGTATGAGTAAGCCATCTGTATTCCCCAGCTTGTTCACCATGGGTGACCGGTGCGTGGTCGGCGCTCCCCTAACGCGGGCTACCCCCGTTAGGCGCTGACGGCAAGCCTCCCGAAAGAGGGAGCTCGCCGTCGGAATTCGTCTAGTGGCAACAATCCTGAACCCGGGAGGTCGACCCCGAGTCAGGCGTACTAACGCCAGGCTAGCAAAAACAGAAAAAGGCCGGCAGCGGGTAGGCCCGCCACCAGCCGTGGCGCTTACGCAGCGCGTGAAGCCGTGAGCACAGAGTTACTTGAGCTCCACAGAAGCGCCAGCTTCTTCCAGCTTCTTCTTGGCTTCTTCGGCATCGTCCTTGGACAGACCTTCCTTGATAGTCGCCGGAGCGCCGTCAACGGCACCTTTGGCTTCTTTCAGGCCCAGACCGGTGATCTCACGGACGACCTTGATGACGTTGACTTTCTTGTCACCGGCAGCGGTCAGAACCACGGAGAATTCAGTCTGTTCTTCAGCAGCAGCTTCACCGCCGCCACCAGGACCGGCAACGACAGCAGCCGCCGCAGAAACGCCGAACTTTTCTTCCATTGCAGAAACCAGTTCCGCAACTTCCATCACGGACATTTCGGCAACGGCGTTGATGATATCTTCTTGAGAAAGTGCCATTTTCAGATTCCTAAACTTTGCGGAGCCCCGACCGGAATCGGCCAAGTGCTCGTTGATTCAAACGTCGACTCAGTCTGCGAAAGCAGGCCACCTATCAGGCAGCTTCGTCCTGCTTTTGATCGCGAACTGCTGCAAGAGTACGAACCAGCTTGCCGGCAGAAGCTTCCTTCATGACGGACATCAGCTTGGCGATCGCTTCATCGTAAGTCGGCAGGGTTGCCAGACGGTCGATATCAGCAGCCGGGATCATCTCCCCTTCGTAAGCCAGCGCCTTGACTTCGAATTCCTTCTGCGTTTTGCCGAACTCCTTGAACAGCCGCGCGGCAGCGCCGGGGTGCTCGTAGGAGAAGGCCAACAGCGTCGGGCCTGCGAAAGTCTCGTTCAGGCACTCCCATGAAGTCCCTGACAGCGCTCGGCGTGCCAGCGTGTTGCGAACAACACGAATCTGGACGCCATTCTCGCGTGCCTGTTTGCGCAGATCGGTCATTGCGCTAACGGTCACACCACGAGAATCGGCAACTACGACGGAAAGAGCGTCCTTAGCGGCTTCACTGACCTCGGCAACAATCGCTTTTTTGCCTTCGAGTGCTAGTGGCACAGTGGTTACTCCTTCGTGCCGGGGCGACGACGTCGCGACCCGGTGATTACCATCTCTTCCACCCGACTGCGGTGAAAGTCTTGGATGATGGCTGCACACCTGAACCGGCGAGCAACACCATCTGCGCAGGCCCCTTTACAGAGCATTAAGTCGACGGCTTGCGTCGACACCTGCGGTCTTTGACGGTGCCCCGCCCCAAGCTGTCGAGACAGACTGCAGGACTGTCGAAACAGTACACGGGGACCGCAAAGTTATTGCCTGGTTACCGCCAATCAAGCGTAAGCGCTATGGTCGACGGTCAGACCCGGGCCCATGGTACTGGACAGGGTCAACTTCTTGAGATAAATGCCTTTGGACGTGCTCGGCTTGAGACGCTTGAGGTCGTTGACCAGCGCTTCAAGGTTGCCACGCAGCGCTTCGGCCGGAAAATCCACCTTGCCGATAGAGGCATGGATGATGCCGTTCTTGTCGGTACGGAAGCGAACCTGACCCGCCTTGGCGTTCTTGACCGCGGTCGCCACGTCCGGCGTCACGGTACCGACCTTCGGGTTCGGCATCAGGCCGCGCGGACCCAGGATCTGACCGAGCTGGCCGACCACACGCATGGCGTCCGGTGCAGCAACGACAACGTCGAAATTCATGTTGCCTTTCTTGACGTCATCGGCCAGATCTTCCATGCCAACGATGTCGGCACCGGCTTCCTTGGCGGCGTCAGCAGCAGCACCCTGGGCGAACACGGCGACGCGGACGTCACGACCCGTACCGTTCGGCAGCACGGTAGCACCGCGCACGACCTGGTCGGATTTACGCGGATCGACACCCAAGTTGATAGAGACTTCGAGAGCCTCCTTGAACTTGACGGTGGACACCTCGGAAAGCAGCGCGACGGCTTCTTCCAGCGTGTAGACCTTGCCCGGCTCGACTTTCTCGCGAATCATCTGAGCGCGTTTCGTCAGTTTTGCCATGATCAGAGGCCCTCCACGTTGAGGCCCATGCTGCGAGCACTGCCAGCAATGGTACGAACGGCGGCGTCAAGACTGGCAGCCGTCAGATCGGGCTCCTTGGTCTTGGCGATCTCTTCGAGCTGCTCGCGAGTCACGGTGCCAACCTTGGTCTTGTTCGGCACGCCGGAACCGGATTTGATACCGGCAGCCTTCTTCAGCAGCACCGCCGCCGGCGGCGTCTTGGTGACGAAGGTGAAGCTGCGGTCGCTGTAGACGGTGATCACGACCGGCGTCGGCAGACCCGGCTCGATTTCCTGAGTCGCCGCGTTGAACGACTTGCAGAATTCCATGATGTTGACGCCGTGCTGACCCAGCGCTGGGCCCACGGGCGGACTCGGATTGGCCTTACCGGCTGCCACTTGCAGCTTGATGTAGGCCTGGACTTTCTTAGCCATTTTCAACTCCAGTCGGGTACGGACGCCTTGCGGCTCCCCTGTTCAGCCGGCATTCGACCGGCAACGATAACGCAGCACCCGGAGGCACTGCGGTGAATTCCTGCTTTTACGCCGATCAGTCCTTGACCACCTGGATAAACTCCAGTTCGACCGGCGTCGAGCGTCCGAAGATCAGCACGCTGACCTGAAGACGGCTCTTTTCATAATTGACCTCTTCCACGACGCCATTGAAGTCGGCGAAGGGGCCGTCGACGACACGCACGGTCTCGCCTGGCTCGAAGAGTGTCTTGGGACGAGGCTTGTCGGTACCGTCCTGAACACGACGCAGAATCGCATCTGCTTCTTTCTGGGTGATCGCAGCGGGCTTCTCCGGCGTACCGCCGATGAACCCCATGACACGCGGCGTTTCATTGACCATGTGCCAGGTCTGTTCGTTCATTTCCATCTCGACCAGCACATAGCCGGGATAGAACTTGCGCTCGCTCTTGCGGCGCTTGCCGTCACGCATCTCGACGACTTCCTCGGTCGGCACCAGAATGTCACCGAACTGATCCTCGACACCGTAAAGCTTGACCCGCTCGATCAACGAACGCATCACCTGCTTCTCAAAACCGGAATAAGCGTGAACGACGTACCAACGCTTGGACATGAAAACTCCTAGCCAATGATTCCGGACATCGCCCAACCGAGGACGGTATCGATAAGCCACAGCAACAGACCCACAACCAGAACGGCCGCCAACACGATCAGCGTCGTCTGGATAGTCTCTTGTCGAGTCGGCCAGACGACACGCTGAATCTCGCGCTTGGAACCGCGCGCAAGCTCCATCAGTGCCTGCCCTTTCGTAGTGGTCAACGCGATCGCTGCAGCAATGCCGCAAATGACAACGACGCCCAGCACGCGATACAGCAACGCTTGATCCGCAAACCAGGCATTGCCGCCAACCGCGACTGCCAGCAGCAACACCACGACGATCCATTTAGGGGTGTCGTAGCGTGGCTCCTGCACCTCGGCGTTGTGCTTCATGAAAACTCCTCAACTCAAGGCGCGATAACCGAACAAGACAAGATATCAAGACAAGCCAGCCTGGGGAAGACTGGCAGGCCAGGAGGGAATCGAACCCCCAACCTGCGGTTTTGGAGACCGCTGCTCTGCCAATTGAGCTACTGGCCTGCAACTACACATCCGAGAATCACCCGGAAATTAGGAGGGCGCTATGATAGCGAAGAAGTGCCGGACAATGCAATCCCGCCACAACATTTTCTTTTGCCATCAAAAAAGCGAGCCAAAGCTCGCCTTCACGCATCAAACCGAAGATCGATAATGGAGCTCATGGACGGAATTGAACCGTCGACCTCACCCTTACCAAGGGTGTGCTCTACCCCTGAGCTACATGAGCCTGAATCATCATCAACACAGTTGGAGCGGGTAGTGGGAATCGAACCCACACCATCAGCTTGGAAGGCTGAGGTTCTACCATTGAACTATACCCGCCTACCCGCTCTGACTCCGGCTTGCCGAGACAGACCGGTGAAACTGTGGTGGAGAGGGAAGGATTCGAACCTTCGAAGCTTTCGCGGCAGATTTACAGTCTGCTCCCTTTGGCCACTCGGGAACCTCTCCATACCGGCGGCAGATTTTACACTGCCTTGCATCGATGTCAAGCATCTGTTTTTGCTGCAATAACAGAACTGCTGACCGATGGCCTTGCGCTCAAAGCGGGGCGCATTGTGTCAAAGCAAAACACCGAATGCAAGCTCGAAGTCGCTCTTTTCAGCCGTCTCATCCGCTGCGAACGGACGATCCAAGGGCGGCAGCCTGGATTCGTCAATCCGGACGGATGCTGATCTCTCCGCCGGTCAGGGTACGCTTGCCGCCATTCGTCATCACGATGAGATTGCCATTCCCATCTACCTCGCCGGCCACGGCCGCATAGGAAGCGTTGCCCTGGTGGACGCGAATGGTGCTACCGACATAAGCATGGCGACGATTCCATTCAGCCTGCCAGGCACCGAAACCGTGTTGCTCGAACCGAGGCAGCATCGTCAGCAGAGATTCGATCAGGGAGGCAGCCACATGGTTGCGAGACGGCGCCTCTATCACGTCTGCCAGGGCGCCTACAGGCTGCCCTGCAGCCTCTCTGACCGCGTCGCTCAGAGAGATGTTGACCCCGATACCGATGACCACCTCGCAAGGCCCTTCAACATCGCCGGTTACCTCGAGCAGGATGCCGGCGAGCTTGCGCCATTCGCCATCGATGGCAACCAGAACGTCATTGGGCCATTTCAATGCGACTTCGCCGCCTGCGGCTTCGATGACTTCGGCCAGCAGCACCCCGACGGCCAGGCTGAGACCTTCCAGCGCTGCGACCCCGGCGTCGAACCGCCACCCCATGGAGAGAATCAGGCTCCCTCCCCAATGGGTATTCCATGCCTTGCCTCGTCGACCTCGTCCCGCCGTCTGGCTTTCCGCCAGACAGACTTCTCCGTGGCCAGCGCCATGACGGAAGCGTTCACGCAGGAAGGTATTGGTGGAGTCGAGCACGTCCTCGACAAAAAGCCGCTTGAGATGCCGGCGCGGTTCGGCAGGTAGCTGCGATACGATGCTGGCGCCATCCAGAGACTCCAGAGAGTTGACCAGACGGTATCCGCGCCCTTTGACCGCCTCCAGCGGCAGGTCCATCGCCTCGAGCTTCTTGAGCTGCTTCCAGACCGCCGTTCTCGATACACCGAGGCGCTCGCCTAGCTGCTGGCCCGAGTGATAACGACCATCGCCGAGAAGGCGAATGAGATCACCGATACTCATAGAAATACGCCTGACGACAAAAGCCGACAGTCTAGCGAAATTACCCGCTTACCGGTAACTCGGCGGAGGGGCCACTCGAGGTTCTGAGCATGAGCTTCTGAACGCAAGGTTCTGGACATGAGGTTCTGGAC